>JALOOO010000017.1 GCA_025454375.1 Leptolyngbya sp. Prado105
CTGTTTCAGTTTATATACCGATGTACAGTATGGAAGGACTGCCTACTCATGTTGCGCCGTTGACAAACATGTGTTCTTACTAAGTTTTGTTCATTTATGTTATTAATTTCAGCTCGCTACAATTCAGAACATCGTTGAAATGGGCTCTATGTTCTTTCTTCAGAGTGCATTAATTGCTAACGTTAGTCGGTCAATGCACCGCGATGTAAGGTTTGCAGTAAATGGTAATTCGCGAGGCGTCAGACTTTATGCACAGAGTCTGCCGGAAATCCTGCCATAGGCTGGTTCAGCTTGGTTGGTCGATGTCCCGACACTGTGGCATTCCAGTAGCGCGGCTGAATTCATCAATTCAACTGCAACAAATGGGTTCGCTTATACAAAGCAATCAGACATTTTGAACTGAATCTATTGCTGAATAGCAGGTGTATAGAGTGGCGGGATCACCCTGAGGATAGGTGATCCCCAAATCAGGGAAATTTAAAATAAGCGTAAACACAGACCACAGTAAGCATTATTACCGTTCATAATAGGACTGGATTCTTCTCGATAATTCGAGAAATTTAGTAGCGGTAGATACAAAAAACTTCGTTAGCACAATATTTGTTCATAACGACTTCGCGTTCGATTTCTTGATGTTTAAAATTAGCGCCAAAATTGAGGATTTTAAGATGCAGGTTGTTCAAAAAGTTCGCTGCCCCAATTGCGGCAGTCATGCAGAAAGATGTCACATCGACCCAGGCGCATTGACTCGGACACAGTGCCCTAAGTGCGATTATCTCATGATTACCTGCTCGAAGTCGGGCAGAGTGATCGAGGCATACGCGCCAGGAATTTACGCAAGCCCCGCTCGAGGTTAACCCCCTAAGTTAACCCCCCAATCTTCATCACAGACTGCCCCTGAAGAACCTGCAAATCTAAGCCATCGATCTGTTTCAGCAGTTCCTTCAGGGACTTCGCACCGCAAATACCAGATTTTGAATCCGGTGCGGGATAAAAATGCAGCAGCGCATTTTATTGAGCGGGTAGCGGTGCGGTCTTTTCAGCAAACGAAGCCCTCAACTGCCCACAAGCCGCATCCGCCTCCAGTCCGCGTGTTCTTCTGACACTGACCGCAATTCTGCGATCCTTCAACGCCTTCACAAACTCATCAATCCGCCGCTGATCCGGTCGTTGATAATCCGCCTCACTGATCGGATTGTACGGAATCAAATTCACATGACTCTGAAACCCGCGCAAATGCTCGGAAAGCTCGATCGCATGTTCTGCACAATCATTCACACCTGCCAGCAAAACATACTCAAAGGTGACTCGCCGACCTGTAAGGCGAACATACTCGCGACATTCCTCCAGCAGTGCTTCTAAAGGATACTGACGCGCACTGGGAATTAACTGCTCTCTCACCTTCTGATTCGACGCATGTAGACTCACCGCCAAAGTCGCCTGTAGCTGATGATCTGCAAGTTTACGGATTCTCCCGGGAATCCCAACCGTCGAAATCGTAATATAGCGCCGACCGATGCCAATATCTTCATTGATCGATCGTACCGCTGCCAAAACATTCTCCGAATTCAGCAACGGCTCACCCATCCCCATAAACACGATATTGCTAACGCGCTGCTGAAACACTTCTTGCACCGTTAACACCTGATCAACGATTTCATGCCGCTCTAGATTTCGCTTAAAGCCCCCTTTACCCGTCGCACAAAAATCGCACGCCATCGGACAGCCGACTTGAGACGAGACACAAACGGTTAACCGCTGGTCGCTGGGAATTCCAACCGTTTCAACAATTTGACCGTCAGTTAATCTCAACAAAAACTTTACCGTGCCATCTAAAGAAGTCGCCTGATGATGAATCTGAGAGCGACCAATCGAAAATTCCGCAACTTCCGACCGCCATTGCTTCGGAAACACAGAGACTTCAGCTAAAGAGCGGATGCCGCGCTGATAGATCCACTGGTGTAATTGTTGTCCCCGGTAAGCAGGTTGCTGCTGGGTTTTAACCCACTCGGTTAACTCCGGCAAAGATGCTCCAACTAAAGCTTCCATAAAACACTCGATCGTATGAAGACAAAGATAATAAAACGATTAAAGATAACTTTACCGAAACTTTACGGAAATGACAGAGCGCGAATGAATAGAGGAGAAAGTGCTTGAAAACCAGAGTGCTTTGTTTCGATCCAGCATCAAAATCTGGCTTTTAGGCTTCTATTCTAAACTGCAATGCCGATGATTTAGGAGAAAGGTGCAATAAATTACGTATTCTCTTTTAGATCTTGTAAAAATACTTACTTATGCTTAACAAAGTTAAAAATAGATTTCGTGAATAATCCGTATAAACCCCGCTTTATGTTTTGCGATCCTGGTACAAACTTCTATGAGGATTTCGGAAATTGAACTGTTATCCAACCCCTAATAAATTCTCAGGTTTGAGTCACGATAGCTCGCTCGTTTGGGTAAATTGCTTTTTTGATATCACCCTGATCAAGTTAAATAATTTCTTTTTGGTTTGCTGTTTTTTCTTCTTTTATAGTGGTTCCCGACTTAGCCATTTCTACCAACACCTAACTCAATTTTCTCGATCGCTAGGTGACCAATTTACTGCTTCAAAACTTCTCTATCTCGACCTACCCATCTGCTTCGATTGGATTATCCCGTGGAAATGTCAAATCATACAATTCCTGATAAACTCGTCCGAATTGGCTCCGTGGAAATCAGCCTGAGTCAATCGGAAGAACTGTTCCGAGCTTATGTCGAAACTGCGAATGATATGGTGTATACCGTAGATTTGGCAGGCAGTTTGACCTACATGAATTCCTATGGTCAAAAATTGCTAGGATGCTCGCAGGATCAGATTTTAGGACGATCATATTTAGATTTTGTCTCTCCGGCTTATCGTGAAAACACGATGCAAGCCTTCGCAAATTTAATGCAAACGGGAGAATTAAGAGATTTTGAATTTGTGCTGACAACGGCGGTTGGAGCAGAGATTTTTCTAGAAGTGAATGGAAAACTGCTTTACCGGGATGGCGAACTCATCGGCGGCATGGGAATCGGGCGTGATATCACAGAAAGAAAGCGAATTGAAAAACAATTAAAAATCTTTTCTCGTGCGGTTGAATCGGCATATGACAGTACTGTGATTACCGATTTGAACGGCAAAATCGTCTATACCAATTCTGCGGCAAGTCGAATTTTCAACTGGCAGGCAGAATCGATGATTGGCGCACATGCCACCATTTTTTACCCTGAGAAAAGACAGACTGAAGAATTAATTAAGCAAGCGATCGCAGGCGGTTGGAGTGGTGAAGTCACTTGCCAGCGACGCAACGGTGATTCTTTCCCTGCTCTGGTTTCCGTCAGTCCCGTCTTGGACGAGCGCAATCGTCCGACCGCAGTTTCAATGATTACTCGTGATATCACGCAGCAGAAACAAACTGAAGATGAACTTGCTGCAAAGAATGACGAGTTAGAGCGGGCAAGCCAGATGAAATCGGATTTCCTAGCGAATATGTCTCACGAGTTGAGAACGCCTTTGACTTCGATTTTAGGTTTCTCATCAATTTTGCAGAAACAAATTTTTGGTGCCCTCAATTCAAAGCAGCAAATTTACATTCATCAGATCTACCAGAGCGGACAGCATCTGCTCGGCTTAATCAATGATGTTCTCGACTTATCGAAGGTGGAAGCAGGGCAGTTGAGACTCGATCTCGCTCCGATCGTGGTAGATGAGATTTGCGAGAAAACGTTGGGCTTTGTCAGTGAACAAGCTCGGCTGAAGGATTTAGAAGTGCGATTTGAAATCGAGCCAGATTTGGAGCCTTTAATGGCGGATGACTTGCGGTTACGACAGATGTTGCTGAATCTACTCTCAAATGCAATCAAATTCTCCAATGAGGGCAGTGAGATTGGACTGAGCGTGCGACCCAACGGTGAATTTCTCGATTTGACCGTCTGGGATCAAGGAATTGGCATTCCAGAAGATAAGCAGCATCTCTTGTTTAAGCCCTTCCAGCAAGTTGATGGCTCACTGTCTCGCAAACATGAAGGCACAGGTCTGGGGCTAGCCCTGACCAAGAAACTCGCTGAACTTCATGCCGGAACCGTCACGATGCAATCCAAAGAAGGCGAAGGCAGTCAATTCACAATTCGTCTCCCGATGAATATCCAGCATCCAGCCACGGTCGGGACGATCGTGATCGAGCCGAATCGCCGATAACTCCCATAGAGACGCGATGAATTAGTAGAGACGCGATGAAACGTCTCTACACTGTTTCCCATGTCCCCTACCTCACAAGACCTCGTGAACAAACGCACCGCTCACCGTGGGAAGATGAGGGGATAGGAGTTACCGACTTCAGTGACAGGAGGATGAGTATGGGACGTTTTGTCGATTCTGAGCCGTATCGTTATCCGTTTAATGGCGATTTGCGACCTGAGAATACAGCGCTGATTGTGATTGATATGCAGACGGATTTTTGCGGTCAGGGCGGATATGTAGACAAAATGGGCTATGACTTATCGCTGACTCGTGCCCCGATCGAGCCGATTCGGAATCTACTCAAAGTTATGCGGGACTTGGAGTATACAATTCTGCATACCCGCGAAGGGCATCGCCCCGACCTCTCAGACTTACCAGAAAATAAACGCTGGCGATCGCAGCAAATTGGAGCGGGAATCGGAGATCCAGGACCCTGTGGGCGAATTCTCGTGCGGGGTGAATCTGGATGGGAAATTATTCCTGAATTAGCTCCGTTACCGGGAGAAGTCATTATCGATAAACCCGGAAAAGGATCATTTTATGCCACTGATTTAGAGTTGGTTTTACACCGTAAAGGCATCCAAAATTTAATTCTGACGGGAATTACGACTGATGTCTGTGTGCATACAACCCTGAGAGACGCAAACGATCGCGGATATGAATGTTTGCTCCTCTCCGATTGCACCGGAGCGACAGACTATGGAAACTATCTTGCAGCACTAAACATGATTAAGATGCAGGGCGGTGTTTTTGGCGCGGTCGCGGACTCAGCGGCATTAATTTCTGCGATCGTAACGGGATAGGTGTTAACCAATACAATCGCTTGTAACTAAATCGATTTCAATGAACGATGCGTTATTTCATCACCCAATGAGGAGCTACGATGAGTAGTCAAGATTCATACCGACCCCGGCTTTCCCGTCGCCAAGTGGTACGAGGATTACTAGCAACGGGTGCATTTGGTGCAACTTCAAAACTCTGGACAGGGTGTACCCCTGCAAACAACTCTGCGACATCAGGAGGCAGTCCCGCCGCCGGAAAAGAATTGGTCATGGGCTTCATTTATGTAGGACCCAAGGACGATTTTGGCTACAACCAGGCGCATTTTCAGGGAAAAGAAGGCTTGAAGAGCTTAAACGTGAAAACAGTTGATCAAGCCAGCGTGCCTGAGACAACTGAAGTTCAAGAAGCGATGCGGAACATGATCGAGCAGGATAACGCAACAGTTCTGTTCCCAACTTCCTTCGGTTATTTTGATCCGCATATCTTGCAATTAGCGAAAGACTATCCAGAAGTGCAATTCTTCCACTGTGGTGCAATGTACGACGCGACAAAGCATCCAAAGAACGTGGGAAGCTACTTTGGTTACATTGATGAAGCTCAGTATGTAGCAGGTGTGGTGGCGGCGCATATGAGCAAGACAGCAAAGCTTGGCTTTGTCGCAGCAAAGCCGATTCCGCAGGTGCTACGCAACATCAATAGTTTTACCTTGGGAGCGCGGAGCATTAAGCCGACAATCACGACGCAGGTTATTTTCACGGGAGATTGGTCACTGCCTGTGAAAGAAGCGGAGGCAACCAACAGTCTGATCGACCAGGGTGCGGATGTAATTACCTGCCATGTAGACAGCCCGAAAGTAGTGATGGAAACGGCTGAGAAGCGGGGGGTATTTACGTCGGGCTATCACGCGAATCAGGCATCGCTTGCGCCGAAAGGCTATCTCACAGGTGCGGAGTGGGATTGGACGAAGGTTTATTCGGATTATACCAAGCTGATTCAAGAGGGCAAGACGTTGATGAATGGGGGAATTCCTCATTTACTGCGGGGTGGCTATAAGGAAGGGTTTGTGAAGATTTCGCCGTTTGGTCCTGTGGTGTCTGATGTGGCGAAAAAGGATGCAGAAGCGGCACGAGACAAGATGAGGGCTGGTACGTTGGTTATCTATAAAGGTGGACTGAAAGACAATACGGGTAAGGAAGTTGTGCCTGCTGGAAAAGATTATACGGCAACGGCAGTTGAGCTTGAAGCGATGAACTGGCTGGTTGAAGGGGTGATTGGCAAGACGGCTTAGAAAATGTTTTCCTGGATGAGTGATCAAGATGAGACACCTCTAGCTGACGGCATAATCTGTAAATTGCTGACGAAAAGGAGCGTGACAGCCTAGGAAAATCTCTGTCTTTGGAACAATCTGATCCAGGATTACACTTTTTATGAAACCTCAGTCTGAAGCAATTCGTAAAATGCTGGGACGAGCTTGCATTTATCGCGCCCGTTAATCCTCTTTGCTGAGACTAGCAATAAGTGGCAACGTCTTCTCCGCATCCATCCGCTAGATAACACAAAGTGAACACGATTGAGGGTGGGAATTGATCGGGGTCAATCTACAGGAAATTCACCCGATCGCACTTCTTCGCCATATGCTTGAACTGCTTTCGTAATCAACGAATTCAAGTCCAGATAGTTCTTCGCAAATTTCGGCTTCCAAGTTCCCAATCCCAACACATCCGAAGTGACAAGCACCTGACCATCGCAGTGAACTCCCGCACCAATTCCGATCGTAGGAATCGTCAATCGCTCCGTAATGGCTTTTGCTAATTCAGTTGGCACATGCTCAATCACGATCGCAAAGGCTCCCGCCTCTTCTAGCGCGATCGCTTCCGATAAAATTTTCTCTCCCGCCTCACTCGATTTTCCTTGCTGACGAAATCCAGTTTGCCGCACTGATTGCGGAGTCAGCCCGACATGTCCCATAACTGGAATTCCGGCTTGAACAAGGCGAGAAACCGTTTCGGCGATCGCCGGATAGCCCCCTTCTAATTTCACAGCCCCTGCATTCGTCTCTTTCAGAATTCGCCCCGCCGAGTGCATCGCCTGTTGCCAGCTTTCTTGATAGGTCAGAAACGGCAAATCGACAATCATTAACGCTTCTTTCACCCCGCGCCGGACTGCCTTGGCATGATGAATAATTTCCTCTAACGTCAGCGGCAACGTTGTCTCATGCCCCAGTGCCACCATCGCCATCGAATCGCCCACCAGGATGACTTCAATTCCTGCTCGATCGAGAATTGACGCGATCGCATAATCCCAAGCGGTGAGAACTGCGATTCGTTTGTGCTGCTGTTTCCACTGAATCAAATGCTGCGGCGTAATGAGCATCAGAACCCCGAAAGAATTAAGAGAGTAAGAGATCTATCTTAATTCTAGGAGTTCCTATTCGACGATCCGACTAAACATGACATGCGGCTTCGTTTCATAGTTCGTCATGCTCACCCAAGCCAATCCCTCAGTCGTTCCCACCCAAAGCTTATTTCCAGTCTCAGGAGAAAGCGTCAACACTTGAGCCGACGGAAGATTCGGAATTTGCCCAATAATTGCACCGTTGTAAGGATTCACTCGAAACAATCCATGACTCGTTCCAACCCAGGTACTGCCGACTCGATCGAATGCCACCGAAACAATATTGCGTCCTCGCAGTTGCGTTACCGATCGCTCTATGCGACGCTTCAACGGATCAAATTTCACAAGTCCGCTCGTCGTTCCCGCCCACATCGAACCATGCCGACCGTTCGTTACAGCCTGAACTGTCCCTTCTTCCAAACTCATTCTGTGCAGGATTTGCGCGCTTGCAGTATCCACCTGCACCAAGCCGTCCAACGTCCCCACCCAAAGCTGCCCTTCAGGATCAAGACTTAAAGCATTTGCACTGACACCGGGCAAATTTTGCAGCGTCGTCATCAGTAAGCCTTGATCAGGACTGACCAACGCTAAGCCTGAATCCGTCCCAACCCAGATAAAGCCTCGACGATCGACGAGCAAAGACAACACTCGATTTGAAGGTAAAGTGAGCGTTTGTGCGGTAATCTCATTCGTTTTTGGATCAACCCGGAACAGCCCTTCAGCCGTTCCGACCCAAATCCGCCCGACTTTATCTTGCGCGAGTGCCCCGATCTGCATATTCGGCAATTTCACTTGTGAGATCACACGACCCGTATTGGGGTCAATCCGGCTCAGCCCCTGAGAATTTCCCACCCAGAGATTGCCTTGAAAATCGCGCTGTAGAGCAGAAACGCGAAAATCTGGCTGGACAAGATTCTCTTTCAAAGCGGGTGCAACAGGAGGGGGAGCCGCGGGCACAAAAGTCCCAATCTCAGCAGAGGCTGATTTTGGCATCGACACGAGCAACCCCAATACCAGCGAAGCAAACCCTAGGCGACGACACACGGAAGACATAGCCACTCTCATAAAAAAATCTGGCACAAAAATCTGGCTTATTGTGCCTCAGAAAATTGCGATCGCAACGGGGGGAAACTCGGAAATCCTTTAGCAAAAATTGCTAGAGTGATGAATTGAGCAAATCATATGCCACTTCTCAATGCAAACTGATCCGATCGTGCAATGCCCCAATTACTTCTGTCAGGCGCTCAATCCCGAAAGCCAGGAGTTTTGTCATCACTGTCAAACCCGCATTCCTCGACGCTATCTCTGGGCAATGGGGCTAAAAGCAGGTCAGCCTGGAGAACGAATTGACGATCGCTATTTGATCAAATCGTCCCAAATTGTTCTAGATACCAAACCCGGAATTCCACCGAACCCGATCGAGGTTCCGCCCCAGCTTGAACCCTATCTGCATTTAATGCCGGAACGCCCGACGATTCCTCAGCCCTATGCCGTATTGAAAGATACTATTTTGCTCGAATCAGTTCCGATCACGTCAACGGGGCAATTGATGCCTGCCTTAACTCAGAGTTGGCAGACAAGCTCTGGATTTCGACAGCTACACTTCCTACATCAGTTGGCTCAACTCTGGCAAAAATTGAGTTTTGAGAGAGCCGCCTCCACCCTGCTCGATCCCAATCGAATCTTTGCAGAGGCAGATACCGTCAGACTCCTAGAACTGCGATTTGACAAGCAATCTCCATCGCTTACTCAGCTAGGCGAACTGTGGGCAACTTGGCACGCTCACCCAATGATCGCGGATTTCTTTGACCAAATCTGTCAGAACTTAATTGAAGGACAAATTTCCAATGTGGAGCAACTGATTAGCGTCTTAGATCACGCGATCGCCAATCAAGCCCAAAATCAGACGCGATCGATTCAAATTGCGACAGCCACGGATCAAGGTCCCAGTCGCCAAAGTAATGAGGATGCCTGTTACCCTGCAAGCGGCACGAAGGCAAATCTGGATCTCGTGATTGTCTGTGATGGGATTGGAGGACATGAAGGAGGAGAAGTCGCCTCAAATCTTGCAATTCAAACGATCGCGCAACAAGTGCAAGCGATTAACTCGAATGAAATCGAGGCAGAATTAGAAGCAGCAGTCTGCGATGCGAATGATGCGATCGCAGCCAAAAACGATGCAGAACGACGACAAGAACGCCAACGCATGGGCACCACCGTGGTTATGGGATTCGTTCGAGGACATGAATTCTATCTCACCCATGTTGGAGACAGTCGCGCTTACCGGATTACTCGTCAGGGCTGCTACCAGGTGACATTAGATGATGATGTTGCCTCTCGTGAAGCTCGATTGGGATATTCACTCTATCGAGATGCTCTGCAACGCCCTTCTGCGGGATCGCTCGTTCAGGCTTTGGGAATGGGGAGTTCGAGCTATCTACGTCCGACCGTTCAGCGCTTCATTCTAGACGAAGATTGTGTCTATCTACTCTGTTCAGATGGCTTGAGCGATCACGATCGCATCGAAGAAGTGTGGCAATCTGAAATTGCTCCAATTCTGGACAGAACAACCAATGTTGCAACCGTGGCACAAAAATTAATCGAGGTTGCGAACACACGCAACGGTCACGATAACGTCACAGTAGGATTAATTTACTGTCAAACAAAGGAAACGAAGCGATCGAAAAACGCTCAAACCATTTCCCCTGGATTCGCTCAACCGACTCAGATCATTTCGGCTCCAAGTACACAACTTAGGACAGAAATTCGAGAACCCAGCCGAACCAATTGGTTGAAAGTCGCGTTTGCCCTGCTGATATTGTGTGGAATTGCTGGAGGGATTGCCACCTTGATTGCCCCAGAATTGATCACCCGTTTCGTGAATCAAACCCCTCCTGTACCAGCAGTTCCCCCTGTACCTGTTTCCCCGACTCCGACTCCACTCACTCCAGGTTCACTCACTCAAATCCAGCTTGAAGATCAAGCAACCGGCGTTCCCCTATTGAGAAATCCAAGCCAACCGACCGAAACCGTCACCGAAATCATCGGACGAATGCCCTCTGGCACAATTCTTCAGATCCAGGAAACCCGAAAAACGGCTTCAGATCAATCGGCTTGGTTACGTGTAAAAGTTTGTACCATCCCAGCAGAGACCAAACTCACAAATCCCGTCAGACTTGGAAATAGTGGGTGGCAGAGAGAAAGCGCGATCGCAAACTCCACGCCCGTAAAATCCGATCAACTTGGAGCCTGCACTGAACCTACAAAAGAGAACCCGTCACCCACGCCATAGATTAATTACCGGATAACCTTTAAGATCTAAATTCCGGAGTGTTAACCCAGCCTTTGCCAATTCATGTCACCGTCTGAACTTCCTTGCCTAAGTCTTGCAATCGCACAATTACGCGCCTCTCAAACTGACCATTTTGCGATCCATGTGATCGAAGCGCCTTATCGAGGCGGATACCTTCTGCGCGATTGCCTGTGGACGGATGATCTCAAGACCCATTGGCGATCGTGGCAAGAACTCTTCTCCTCGCGTGGAGTCCCTGATGTTCCCCATGTTTCACAGGTGATTACCCCTCCCTTGCAAGCGGCAGAAACGCCTGCGGGACAGCCTATCTCACGCGGAGCGCGGTTAATGCAGAATCTGGGCATTAATCTGTGGCAATGGTTATTTGACGGGGTGATCGAAAGCAGCCTCAATCGGAGTCAGGGAATCGCTCAAGGAAAAGGCAAGGCGCTGCGGTTGCGGTTGGAAGTCCGCGACCCAGATCTGATCTCGCTGCCCTGGGAAATTATGCAAAGCGATGCTGGAAAACAGGCAATTTCGCTGAGTCAGCAGCTTTTATTTAGCCGGACAACCAGCGATGTCGATGCCTTACCTGCATTGCGATCGGAATCCAGTCTCAATGTGCTGCTTGTGTTAGGACAGGATGCCGCACCTGATCTGCCTCAAACAGGAGAAGGCAGAGACGACCTAAGACGGCTCAAACTAGAGCAAGAAGCAAAAGCTCTGACGCGAATCCTTCAAGAACGGCAGGGTTTACACCGTTCAGCACTTTGTTTTGTCGATACCCTGCTACAGCCGACTTCTGGAGACTTAATCGATCACTTAGAAAACGGCAACTATAACGTTCTGTTTTATGCGGGTCATGGGGTTCCGGCTCCCGATGGCGGACTATTATTTCTCCGCTCAAATCAGCCGATGAATGGCACAGAATTAGCGCAAGTCTTAACTCGCTGTCAGGTAAAATTAGCAGTCTTTAATGCCTGTTGGGGGGCACAGCCTGACCAGCAAGGCTCAAAAGCAATTCCGCGCAGCAGTTTGGCTGAGGTGCTGCTGCATCATGGAGTTCCAGCGGTTCTGGCGATGCGAGACTCGATTACAGATCAAGAAGCCCTAAGTTTTATCGCAGCCTTCGCTCAGGCATTGGCAGAACGAATGCCGATCGATCAAGCCGTTGCAGTAGCGCGTCAGCATTTACTGACATTATTCCGATTTAATCATCAAGCCTGGACACTACCCGTTTTATACATGCACCCAGAATTTGATGGGGAATTGATCAAACCGATCGAAGAAGGACTGACTCAAATTCCGCATACACCGAGTCAATTGGGAATGCAAAATCCAGTTGCGTCAATTCGATCGCTAGAGAATGCGAAGGTTTGGACGATTCGAGGCGGAGTGATGCGTGTGGGGATGAGTGCCGAAAATGATTTAGTTCTGGCAAACGAGCCAGGAGTTTCCCGCAAACATGCGGAGATTTTTTATCGCAGTGCCAGCCAGGATGCGATGCAGCCGAGTTATTTTCTTCGGGATTTTTCCCGATACGGAACCTGGGTTTCAACGATAAATGGATGGCAGAAAGTCCATAATTATGAAGTCCCGCTCCAGTCGGGGGCGCAAATTAAGTTTGGTGGCTCTCAAAATTCGGTTTTAGAATTTTTAGTTTCACCTGCGGATGGCAGAAACTAAAGATTGCCGTATCCTTACTGAGATCGATCGTGAATTTTTTGAAATTTTAAGAGAATTGGCGTAAATTGTGAGGCCAGTTACGGAACTGGTAACGATCGGGTTGAAGTCATAGCCATCAAACATACCCACCCTTAGTTCATTACAGATGCGGAATATTGTCATGGCACACGAAGCAAGTCCCTCTAACTCTCTCGAACTTCAAATTCAGCAAGCACTCGCAGCCGCGTTGCTTGATTCAGAAGCAGTGACAGTGCGGTGGAATGAGCCGGACAATGCTGACGCTGTTGAAGTTGAGGTGGCAGAAAATCCTCAAAGTAAGATTGCTTATCCCTGGAATCCATCGGATGCAGAATCAGAATCTTTCTTTAATTCTCTTGAACAAAAGTTTGAGATCGAGACGCTCACCGAGCCTGAACTCAACGACCGTGCAATTGCGTTCTTCTCCCATTTAGATACATTGTTTGCCGCTCCGACTCTGGAAACGTCTTTGGCTCAGAAATTTGCAACAGTTCCTCAGTCAATTTTGAATACGATCGCACGTCAAGCCCAGAAGTTGGCAGATTCTTCAGCAAGTTTGGCGGATCAGTTGGTTCTCTGTGTGCAGGAAGCATTACCGCAGTGGGCAGAAGACGATTTACATGTTTTGGCGCGTCCTCTGGCTTATTCGATGCGGGGCGAAGAGCAGAGTCTAAAGTCAGCCAATTGGGAGAACTTGTCAGAAACCGAGCAAGCGCGTCTGACTTTAGCGATCGCGCAATATGCCTTGAAGGAAGTCCAAGAGTAAATTAATTTCAGATTTAAGAGCGCGATCGTGGTTTAGAACGATCGTGCTTTTTTAACCCTTCAAACTAGCTCTCAGTCTCTTGAAAATCGCATTTTGGTTAGTCCCCTCCGAGTCCGAACAGAGCATTTATCAACCGATCATCAACGAACTTGCACATCATTACAACACTGCAATTTTCACTCCACATGTCACACTTCATAGCTGCGAATGTGAAAAGTTAAGCGCCTTTGAAAGCGTCGTTGACATTATTCTAGAAACCGATCAAATTCTCTACTCTGAATCCTTCACCCGATCACTATTCATCCAATTCTTCTCAAATCCCAATCTCGATCGACTGAGCGCATCGTTTCAACAGAATTTTGAATCACCTTTTGTGCTAGATCCGCATCTCAGTCTGATCTATGCGCATCTGCCTGAATCAGAAAAGCGATCGCTGATCCCGGAAATTCCGCTCAACAAAACAATCCATTTCAACCAAATCCGCGCCATTCAGATTCCGAATCGCATCCAAACTCGCAAAGACATTGAGGCATTTCGAGAAATTTAAATGAATCGTTTGCGAATTTTTTTTGGCATTGCCAGATCGCGAGACGAATGGAAATCCTCTTGAACCTTATGCGTCAAACGCCGTGAAACCTGGCGCACGACCTGCTTCAGAATGCGATCGCCCGTACTCTTAATCAACGCATCCGGCAACGCATGAATAAAGCGTGGGAACTGGATCGCCACATGCAAATCAAGTTGCCATTGCACCTGAGTCATTTTTGTAGTGGCATCATTTGGGTTTGGATGTTCGACCAGATTCAAGGCTGCCTGAAAATCAACCTCATATCCCAGGTAAGTATCATCTGGAACCGGAACCGTCTCAATCCGATAAATCCCTTCCTGCTGCGGCAAAAGATCTAATCCGACTCGCGGCTCCACATCGTACCCAAACGCCCCAAAATGTCCAATAATCAGCGCATAGCTATTTTGTCCGATCGCCTCAACCTGCATCGGGTGCGCACAGCGCCGAAACCATTCCTGATGCACATCAAGATAGGCTGCCACCGTTCGCGCATCCGCATTCATCTCCATACAGTCAATGAACTGGCTCGAAAACACGGTTGGGTGATTAATCAGAGCCTCCGACTGAGCAGACTGAGGAGTTCCACCGGACGCATCGGCGGAGCGGGCGAAATTGGGTTTAGCGAAATCCGAAGGATCGGTTGGTTGCGATTGCATTCACTCTATGTTCCGTTTGCCGTGGTTCTAAGTCAAGGTTCCCTAAAGGATACTGATAGGCTCCACTTTCAGCAGAAGCATCTCCTGAAGCTTTATAGAATCCATATCGATTTCGCACGAATTCAGATAGCGAATTCTGCTTCACAAAAGTTAAAGGATGTTCTCTACGTATCTTACTCCGTATGCAAGGATTGTGGAAAGTCATCCCAAAAAATTGCCGACCCATCTAACGCATCGTTCATCCTTCCGCACGATGTATCTTAAAAAAGATCCGCGAAATATTTGTAAGCAGTGATTGGGATAAATCTTATGAAGGCATTTGTAGCAGGGGCAACGGGAGAAACAGGACGCAGAATTGTCAAACAACTCGTCGATCGTGGAATTCCCGTGCGAGCTTTAGTCCGCGATCTAGAAAAAGCGCGATCGATTTTGCCTAGCGAAGTTGAATTGATCAAAGGCGATGTTCTGGATAAAGCAGATTTAGTCGGTGCGATCGCAGATTCTACCGTAATACTTTGTGCAACGGGAGCCAAACCGGGCTTTGATCCAACTCAGCCCTATAAAGTCGATCTCGAAGGCACAAAGAACTTAGTCGATGCTGCAAAAGCCAAAGGGATTGAGCATTTTGTATTGGTCACATCGCTTTGCACCTCTCAACTCTTCCATCCTTTGAACTTATTTTGGTTAATTTTGGTGTGGAAGAAGCAAGCAGAAGAATATCTCCAAAAGAGTGGACTGACTTACACGATCGTGCGTCCGGGGGGCTTAAAAAATGAAGACAATGCAGACCGAATTGTGATGTCTTCTGCTGACACGCTAAACGACGGCAGCATTCCTCGCGCGAAAGTCGCTCAAGTCTGTGTCGAGTCCGTGTTCCAGCCGAATGCTCGCAACAAAATTGTTGAAATTGTGGCAAAACCAGAAGCCGCTGAGCAGCCATTTGAGGCACTGTTTGCCAGTGTGGTTTAGATCAAAAACCGATCGAGTGCGGTTTTAAGTTCTTCAATTTCCGCTTCGATATTGCCCTCCTGAGCCGCCCGCGCCACACATTGAGAGAGATGCTCGTCTAAGATTAGGCGGGCAACTCGATCGAGTGCGCCCCGGACGGCTGCCACTTGCACCAAAACATCTGGGCAAGGTCGATCGCTTTCGACCATCGCTTTAATCCCGCGCACATGTCCTTCAATGCGCGAAAGACGATTAACTACCTTGCGAATCGATTCTTGACTATGCAGATGAGTGTGAGCCGCATCGTGATGGTGATCGAGAGACTCAGTATCATGAGGGAAATCTGAGGTAGTCATCGTCTCAAAACTCACTAAGGGATATTTCTGATCTTAATGTGAGGTGTGGAGAATGGGGTGAAATCTCTACCAGACTCTGTTTTGTTTTCGGTCATAGGATAGGAATAATCGCTCTTATTGTTGGGGCATTTTCAAAGGTTTAAGAATTATGCAACGCGCTCAACTCTCAAATCAGCTTCGTCGAATTCAAATTGCGATCGTGACGATCGCGCTGATGTTCGGTTTTACGATCGCTCTGCCACAATCGGTTCGAGCCGAGCCAGAAGTCGCTCAAGTGGCTCCTCGGGCAATCACACGGGGTAGTTTTGTCGCAGAAGCGGTTCAGAAAGTCGGTACGGCAGTCGTCAGGATCGATACGGAGAAGACGGTGACGCGGCGGGCTGATCCGATGCTGGATGATCCGATGTTTCGGCGATTTTTTGGAGAGGATTTTGCACCGCGATCGGAAACATTACGCGGTCAGGGTTCGGGATTTCTCATTGAGAAAAGCGGCGTGATTCTGACCAATTCGCATGTCGTCAACGGGGCGGATAAAGTCACTGTGACGCTGAAAGATGGGCGAGTGTTTGAGGGGAAAGTTCGCGGCTTTGATGAGGTTACAGATTTAGCAGTGGTAAAAATTGACGGCAAAGATTTGCCAATTGCACCTTTAGCCGATTCGGATCAAGTTCAAGTCGGAGATTGGGCGATCGCTGTCGGCAATCCGCTCGGGTTGGATAACACGGTCACTTTAGGAATTGTCAGTACATTGCATCGATCAAGCGCTCAGGTTGGTTTATCTGACAAGCGCTTAGACTTCTTACAAACGGATGCCGCGATCAATCCAGGCAATTCGGGTGGACCGTTATTAAACGATCGAGGGGAAGTGATTGGAATTAATACTGCAATTCGTCCTGATGCGATGGGGATTGGCTTTGCAATTCCGATCAACAAAGCGAAATCAGTCAAAGACGCACTGGCAAAAGGTGAAAAGATTCCGCATCCTTACATTGGGGTACAGATGACAACCTTAACGCCTGAAATCGCGCGGCAAAACAATTCCGATCCGAATTCACCGTTTGAAGTGCCTGAAGTCAATGGCGTAATTGTCGTGCGAGTGGTGCCGAATTCGCCTGCGGCTGCGGCTGGATTCCGTCGCGGGGATGTAGTGACGGAAATTGATGGTCAAGCGATTTCTAAGGCTGAACAGCTTCAGACTTTAGTGGAAAATGTCAAGCCAGGGCAAGCCTTGAAGATTCAAGTCCAACGCGGCAAACAGATGCAGCGATTATTGGTCAAACCTGCGGAATTGCAAGACGTAGGGTAGAAGTTTTAATGAATCGCTTGGAGGAACGTGAGATGGTCCAGAATGGTATCACTTGGCTCATTATCTCGTTCTTGCAGTCTCAGGTCTGTTTTTTGCAGGATTAGCAATTGTGCAGAAAGAGAAATTCGGAGATACGATCCAGCGTGTCTTAAACTCAATGACTTCGGGCTAATCTGGGTAGATTTGCTACTCTTAAAAGAACAACGCTCCTTTACTGTTTAAGCAAGGAGCGTTGTTTATTTTTTTGATTTGTGAGGAGCATCAGATGGGATCACTCAAAGGGCGGGATTTGTTGAAATTGTCCGATCTCAGCACAGACGAAGTGATGGAGTTGCTAGAGATTGCAGCCCAGCTTAAATCTGGAAAATTGAATCCGCAGATTACTGTAAACGGACATGCTCCAGTTTTGGGATTGCTCTTTTATAAAGCCTCAACTCGAACCCGTGTCAGCTTTTCGACAGCAATGTATCATCTTGGCGGTCAAGTTCTCGATTTGCCTTTGAATGCAACGCAGGTCAGTCGCGGAGAACCGATCGAAGACACAGCGCGAGTTCTCGATCGCTATCTCGACATCTTAGCAATCCGCACCTTTGAGCAATCGGATCTCGAAATCTTTGCACGAGAAATGGAGATCCCTGTGATCAATGCCCTGACTGATTTAGAACATCCCTGTCAGATTTTGGCAGACCTGCAAACGATTCAAGAAACCTTTTCAACCCTATCCGGTTTGACTTTGACCTATGTTGGAGACGGAAACAATGTCGCGCATTCTCTGATGCTGGGCTGTGCTTTAGTCGGCATGAATGTTCGCATTGCAACTCCCGCAGATTATCGCCCCAACTCAGAAATCGTGCAGCTTACAGAAAAGATTGCAAATGGAAAATCTGAAGTGATCCTGACTGAAGATCCGCTCTCTGCTGCGAAAGGTTCGCATGTTCTCTACACGGATGTTTGGGCAAGCATGGGACAAGAGGATCTAGCAGAAAGTCGCATCCCGGTCTTCCAGTCGTATCAAGTCAATTCTGAATTGCTGAGCTATGCAGACAAAGATGCGATCGTGCTGCATTGTCTTCCGGCTCATCGAGGCGAAGAAATCACCCATGAAGCGATCGAGGGGTCGCAATCGAAAGTGTGGGACCAAGCCGAAAACCGAATGCACGCTCAAAAAGCATTAATGGCAAGCCTACTTGGCGCAGTTTGATCCCCAAACTTCCTGAGAATGTCGTAAACTTTTGTTAAAGGACATTTCTAACTAGAGATTATGACAAGCTCTCCTGGATTCGGAAAAAAGGTTCATAAAGAGAAGAAGAAATCGACTGGAACGGCGAAGCGTGACCAAGCCTCAAAACAGTTTGACGACTTTAAATCCAAAGGACTGCCTGAATATGAGATCTATATCCGAGTCCAGGGCAAGAAAAAGCTGCAATGGTTCCCAATTGGCGCGATCGCGGTGAAACGATCGTCTCAGATCAGTGCTGCGATTTATGCCAATGAAGAAGAACTCTTAAAAGGTGCGTTCCGTCTCTTTCCTGGCTTACGCAAAGAGCGCGAATCGTTGGAATATGGCTATCGCTTGAAAGAATTTAAAGACGAAGAGATCCAGTTGGCAGTGCGTCCGGCTCCGGGAGTTCAAGGTGCGCTGCAAGGTGCAATTGCGTCTGTCGGTGAAAAGCTTGGCGGATTGTTCAAACCGAAATCTGCTTGAAACTTAGCACTTCTGTCCCACACCGGATTCACGATGTGAGAATCCGACTTGAATAGCAAGGACGATGCCAGATCCTCTAGTAACTCCAGCAACACAACATTAACTGTTTGCTGGAGTTACTAGAGGATCTGGCAATTCGATCGCTTAGGGATGTGCGTAGTTCAACGATTATCCGCCAACGGCTTTTCTTCGACTCAAAGATTTCTAACGGATAAGTGTGCCGAATTCGATCGAATGAGTATCATGAATTACTTTCTACGAATTCCTGGAATTGTCGATTTCACTTCTGTTTCAGACCCAATAGCATTTATCACAAAGCTCAGACATTATGGTTCAAGTAAGCTCCCCTGTTCTTTATGTCAATTCAGCTAGCGGTAACGATAGCGCTGCCGGAACTCAAGCCGCTCCTTTTAAGACGATCGCGCGTGCCCTCCAGCAAATCAGGTCTGGAACGACAATCCAACTCTCAGCCGGAACCTATGATACAACCAGTGGCGAAACCTTTCCACTGTTCATTCCAGCCGGAGTCACCGTTATCGGCAACGAATCAAATAAAGGCAATGGCATCCTCGTGCGTGGAGGTGGAACTTACCTGAGTCCAACCTGGGCTGGGCAAAATGTCACCTTCCGACTCGATACCAATGCTCAACTCCGAGGCGTAACCGTTACCAATCCAAACACGCGCGGAACCGGAGCTTGGGCAGAATCCACCGCCCCGACGATCGCAAATTGCACCTTCACCGGATCTCAGCGAGAAGGCGTATACGCCACCGGAACCGCAAACCCGATCGTGTCCGATTGCGTTTTCACACAAAACAACGGGAATGGGATTGCTATTACCCGGAATGCCAAAGGCGAACTTCGCCGTAACGTTTGCCAAAATACAGGCTTTGGGATCGCCGTCAGCGACAATAGCGCACCCTTAATCATTGAAAATCGCTTGTTTGAAAATCGTTCCGGTATCGTCGTGAGCAATTCGGCACGTCCAGTTCTGCGGGGCAATACGATCGAGCGAAACACCGAAACGGGTATCTCTGTGATCGGAAGTGCTATTCCAAACCTGGGCAGTAGCCAAGATCCAGGGGGCAATATTATTCGTGATAACACCGATGTCGATGTCGAGAATGCGACGAACGTGACGATCGCATCTGCTGGAAATCAAATCAATCCTTCTAGAGTGCGCGGCGTAATTGATTTCATTGTGAGTCAGGTTCCAACGCCTTCACCCACACCAACCCCGGCTCCAACGCCTTCACCCACACCAACCCCGGCTCCAACGCCAACGCCGACTCCAATTCCGACCCCAACTCCAACTCCAATTCCACTCCCAACCCCGACTCCAATTCCGCTCCCAACTCCGACCCCAACTCCGACTCCGACTCCGATTCCGATTCCGACTCCAACCCCGACTCCGACTCCAACGGCTGGCATTACCGATATTCGGGGACATTGGGCAGAGGCATTTATTCAGTCATTAGTGACTCGCAATCTGATTACGGGATTTCCAGACAGTACCTTTAAGCCAGAGAATTCGTTAACTCGCGCTCAATTTGCGGCGATCATAGCGAAATCTTTCAATCTGCCCCTCAAGCAACCTGGCACAAATTTCTCAGATGTGCCGTCGAATTTCTGGGCTGCTGAAGCGATCGCAAAAGCGAATCGGATGGGCTTTATCACTGGATTTCCGGATGGAACGTTTCGTCCCGGCTTAAATTTGACTCGAACTCAAGCGATCGTCGCGTTAGTCAGTGGATTAGGATTGAGCGGCGGCACGCCGAATACGTTGGCACTCTATAGCGATCGCGCTCAAATTCCTAGCTTTGCGACTGATCGCATTGCGACTGCGACCCAGCAGCGCTTAGTTGTGAACTATCCAAATGTTTCGCAACTGCGACCCTTGCAAGAAATTACGCGGGCTGAGGTGACGACATTTATTTATCAAGCTTTGGTTGCAACCAAACAAGCTCCCGCGATCGCGTCTATTTACATCGTGAATCCTGATACTGCGATCGCAGGCGGATTTACAGATGTTACGAATCACTGGGCGAAGGATTTCATTCTCGGCTTATCGGGTCAGGATCTCATCCAAGGCTTTGCCGATGGCACATTCAAGCCCGATGCTCCAATGACTCGCGCTCAATATGCGTCGGTGATTGCAAAAGCGTTTAATCCAGCCCCGCGACGCAATGGGTTGAACTTTCCAGATGTGCCTGGGAATTTCTGGGCAAAGAGTGCGATCGAGCAAGCATACCGAGCAGGCTTCATTTCAGGCTTCCCAGATGGGAGCTTCAAGCCAAATCAAAACATTACACGGCTTCAACTCGTGCTGTCTTTGGTGAGTGGATTTAATCTTTCTCCGGCTGATCCAAACATTCTGGCAGTCTTAGACGATCGCACTGCAATTCCGCAATCGTTTCAAGATCGAGTCGCAGCCGCCGCTCGTGCAGATTTGATTGTGAACTATCCGAATCAGAAGCAGTTCAACCCGAATCAAGCCGCCTCTCGTGCCGATGTTTCAGCCATGGTTTATCAGACTTTGCTCAGAGACGGACGAGTTGCAGCCGTTGATTCAGGATATATCTTGAATGCTTAGCTAGGGATAGGGTGCGGGAATTGTCTTTCTACTCATGCCCCGCACCTGATAAATGAGAGATTTTGTAACGTTCCGCAAAGATGGGAGAATAGAAAAACTCTATCGATAAACGATTCGCACAAAATCATGGCAGAAATTCAATTCTCAAAAGGTGTTGCGGAAGAAGTGATTCCCGATGTTCGACTAACTCGATCGAAAGATGGATCGAATGGAACCGCGACCTTTATTTTTGAAAAACCGAAAGCCCTGGAAGCTGAGAATACAGACAGCATCACAGGCATGTACATGATTGACGAAGAAGGAGAACTCGTCACTCGTGAAGTCAAAGCAAAATTTATCAATGGTCAGCCTGCGGCATTAGAAGCACTTTATATTATGAAATCTGAAGAAGCTTGGGATCGCTTCATGCGGTTCATGGATCGCTATGCTGAATCCAATGATTTAGGATTCACAAAGTCGTAATGTCTCATCAGCCTCATCCTGATGCCCACGGGATCACAGTTGCATGTGCTGTGATCACCGTGAGTGATACTCGAAACGCTGAAACCGATCGCAGTGGTCAATTGATTCAGCAGCTTTTAACCCATGCAGGTCACACGATCGCAGATTACGCGATCGTGCCAGATGAACCGGATCAGATCCGATCTCAACTTGCAAATCTACCCGAACTTGATGCTGTAATTCTTAACGGCGGCACTGGGATTGCGCCGAGAGATACGACCTATGACGCGATCGAGCAATTATTAGAGAAAACTCTGCCCGGATTTGGAGAGATTTTTCGAGCCTTAAGCTATGCAGAAATCGGTTCAAGAGCAATCGCATCAAGAGCAATCGCAGGCATATATGAGAATAAACTAATTTTTTCACTGCCTGGATCTTCAAATGCAGTAAAACTAGGCGTTGAAAAATTAATCCTGCCAGAACTTGTCCATTTAGTCACACAAATTCGCAGCAAAGAAATATGAGTGTGACAGCACGCCTGAAGCGCTAATTATACAGAATCGGGTATTGCCTTGAACGTCTTAGGGACTATACTAGAAAAGTTGTTTAAATCTTCGAGTCAAACGAGGAACTTTCAATGTCGCGATATCGAGGTCCACGCCTTAGAATTGTTCGTCGTCTAGGAGCAGAACTACCTGGACTGACCCGTAAATCTGCTCGTCGGGCTTATCCCCCCGGACAACATGGGCAAGCTCGCAAAAAACGCTCTGAATATGCAGTGCGTTTAGAAGAGAAGCAAAAACTTCGCTTCAACTATGGAGTCACCGAAAAACAGTTGCTCCGCTATGTGCGTAAAGCACGTCGTGCAGCAGGTTCCACCGGACAGGTGCTGTTGCAGTATCTAGAAATGCGGTTAGATAATACCGTATTCCGTTTGGGGATGGCTCCGACGATTCCGGGTGCACGTCAGTTGGTGAATCATGGTCACGTGACGGTCAACGGAAAAGTTGTAGACATCGCAAGCTATAACTGTCGTCCAGGAGATGTCGTTGCAGTGCGCGATCGCGATCGCTCTCGCAAACTTGTCGAAGCGAATCTGCAATATCCAGGGTTGTCCAACTTGCCGAGTCATTTGGAATTCGATAAGAACAAAATGACAGGTAAGGTCAATAGTGTCATTGATCGAGAATGGGTTGCCCTTCAGATCAACGAACTGCTGGTCGTTGAGTACTACTCACGTCAGGCATAAGATTTTCTTCAGAATCGATATTCTCCGCGGCAATTGAATATCAATTTGACAGCCTCCCTCGTTCCGTCAACTTGGGAGGTTTCGTTTATTCTGCCAAGGAACGCATCACAACCGTAACTTCTTGGCGATTGTGAAAGAGATTTCTGACCCCGATAATTTCGTAGCTGTTTTCGAGAATCGCGATCGCGGTATTAATGATTGCTTTTACGCCTTTACCGGGTAGCTTGAGCGTCATAATAGCAAGTCCTCCTGGTTTGAGAACTTGACTTGCAGCCCGCATATTTTTTGCCGAGTCTGCCGCATCCATCCGCATATCATTCACGATCAGATCAAAGCGATCGCGACAGTTTGGAACATACTGTTGGACAAGTTGGCGAGAGTGTGAAACTTTCGGGTCAGAGTGGAGAGCATCTGCGAGATCGCCCGGATCGACAGCAACCACAGATAAACCAATCTGTCTGAGAACCCTTGTCCAACCGCCCGGACTTGCGCCCAGATCGAGTGCGCGCCCTTGAGTTGGGAGAGTGAGATTAAAAACCGCGATCGCTTCTAGTAACTTAAATTCCGCTCTCGAGATCTGACCCGCTTCATGTGCAAATCGGTGCATTCCCCCTGTCCAACTGCTCAAATTTTCCGCAGCAGTCGAGAACCCAATATAAGCGATATTACTACTACAGAAAATTGAAACAATCTGAACTGGATCTTTCACCACAACATTCAACCCTGCTGCAATCAGATCATTCGCAAATTCGTTTCTCAGTTCAGAGCGATTCACCTCTTTAGAGATTGCACGAATTTGAATCGAGAGAGACTGAGTACGATCGATCACTGGGATCAGAGAAGATAGAGTCGTTTGCAATTTTTCTAGAGGGACTGTCTCTAGTACTGGGCAAAGATGCCGAACAAAAGCAGATCGAGTTACTGCAATTTGAGGTGCGAGATCAGAAAAAGTAACTTCACCCAGTTCGATTAATCCAATGCCTTGATCGAGCCACTGGAGAAATTTAGATTGTCGATCGAGTTTTTGAATTTCAGCTAGAGCAATTTGAGCGAATTCAGGAGATGCGGTGAAAATAACTTGCATTGAAGCACTAAACGTACAATTGCTGATTCTATCTTTTCTTGAACCTTATCCTCATTTGATTTATCTCAAGAGAGAAGCCTCTCTACCCTCGTCATTTCTCGACTTCACGAGGCGATTAAGAACTCCAAATCTGCTAAACCTCTCAATCTGCCAACGTCATAGCTTAAGAGTTCATGAATCCCCTTCAGTAATCTAGCGGATTTTTCCCATTCTTGATCAAGATTGCGAAAAGTTTGGGCATATTTTGAATGTGCAAATATTTTGCCAGCTAGGCGAGAATCAAAATTCAGTCTCTCGCCCAGTTTCACAGATTTTCCAAGCCTGCTGAATCCCGCCGCTTAGCAAGCTAGATCATCCGAGTTCTTTACCTAAACTGAAACTTTAACTTCCATCTGAGGTCAAATTTTGCCTGTCATTTTTTCATGCTTCTAACTTCAATATGAGCAATACGCCCCATACGCTTCTAGCTAAAACACTTCTACTCGGAAGTAGCTGGACTAGTCTTCATTCTGCGATCGCGCAATCGACAGGAACCATTACTTCCCTTGCGCCTCAAGCCAATGGGACATTCACCTTTGTCGAATCAACTCATCCATAGGAGAAAACAATGACCCGTCGCTATGTTGTATGTGGTTTAGGGTTCGCTGCTGCGCTGGCGATCATTCCAGTCGGTGGAAGACCTGCTGTAGCGAGGTTCTTTGGTCAAGGCGTTTCAATTGCTCAATCGCTGAATCAACCCAAGGTTGAATTGAAGTTGATTGCAAAGCAGAAGCGCGTGGAGAAAGATGCCCAGGGCAAAGAGCAAGTAAGCTGGAGTGAGATCAAGCAAGATGTCACCGTTAAGAAAGGAACAGTACTACGACTTCAAGTTCTGGGTCACAACACAGGCGATCGTCCGGCTGAAAAGCTCGTGGTCACTCAGCCTGTTCCCAGAGGAACGGTTTACACGATCGGGTCTGCAACTCAAGAAAATGCAGAGTTAGACTACAGCGTCGATGGGGGCAAAACCTATTCACCGAATCCCATGGTTGTTATCACGTTACCCGATGGTAGAACAGGGCTGCAACCTGCTCCAGCCGACACTTATAGCCATGTGCGTTGGACATTTAGCCGCGCGATCGCACCCCAATCTGGAGTAGAAGTGAGCTACGAAGTCAGCGTTCAGTAATTGGGCTATACACTAGCGATTGAGCATGTTCAACGATGCGAATACAACTGCACCCGGCACTCCCAATTCTTTGGCTTTATCCGCTTTCGAGCGCGAGTCAACTAATGACGGACAACATCAGCCTGTTTTCGCCGTTCTTGCAACGCTTTATCAATCAGTTTTGCGACGAGCCAAGACATCGATCGTTCATCTGCTTCTGCCCAAGCCTCTAATTCTTTTTTCCACTCTGGAGGCACATATGCAACTACCCGTTCTAAGTCTGTTTTGCCGCCCATAAGTTTGATGTTAAATCTTCTCGCTGATAATAGCATGTCTTGTGTTATGCTAGGCTATGCTGTGCCAGCAAAAGTAATATGAATCTGCAAAACCTCTCTCCAACCGCATCCCCCGCTCAACATCGAGGCATTGTTCTCCTCTCTGCTCGAGAACTCGACAAAATGCGTCAAGTTGGCAAACTTGCGGCACAGTTACTCGACTATCTCGAACCGCTAGTACAACCGGGAGTAAGCACTCAAGAGCTAAATGATAAAGCCGATCGCTGGATAAAGTCTCACGGTGCAGTTAGCGCCACATTAGGCTATGCGCCTGCGAATCATCCGCCTTTTCCCGGTGCAATTTGTACCAGTGTGAATGAAGTCATTTGCCATGGGATTCCTAGCCCGAAGCATATTCTCAAAGATGGAGACATTATCAACATTGATGTCACGCCAATTTTAGAGGGCTATCACGGCGATACTTCAAGAATGTTTCTTGTTGGCAATCCTTCTGCAACGGCTCGTAAATTAGTCGAAGTGACAAAAGAAGCCATGATGCGCGGTATTGCTGAAGTCAAACCGGGTGCAAGAGTGGGAGATATTGGTGCAGCAATTCAGGAATATGCAGAAGCGAATGGATTTTCAGTTGTGCGCGATATGGTTGGACATGGCGTGGGACGAGTATTTCACACGGAGCCGCAGATTCCGCACTTTGGGCAAAGAGGCACGGGTGTAAAATTGCGTCCCGGCATGGTATTTACGATCGAGCCAATGCTGAATGAAGGCACGTATCATTTGAAGTTTTTGCGCGATCGCTGGACCGTGATCACTAAAGACAAAAAGCTCTCAGCCCAGTATGAACATACCGTTGCGGTAACTGAAGACGGATTTGAAATTCTGACTTTGCCTTAGGATCGCGAACTCAGTAACATCTTCTCATCCCAAACCTGAACATCATCTTTTCGCAGCATTTCTGCACGTCGATCGGCTAGCTCTTGATCCCGCTGAGCATAACGGATGAAAGTTTTCATGTCTAAGAAGTAACTCGATACCCTTTTTCAGTGTGTTCATCAAAGAACCTTACGATCGCATAATCTTTCTCCCACTTTGAATCACGAACCCGCATAATAAATGGAAGCAGGCTAAAATTTAGTAAAAGAGTACCAATTAGGATTCATGACTGTTCCCTCGACTCAGCCCGATCCGACTCATGGAGTTCCTGACCGCTTAATCAAACATTCCGTGCGATATGCTGACCATCGTGCTGTGCAGCGTGAGCATTTGACTCCCATGATGAGGCATTACGCAGATCTCAAAGATCAGTATCCTCATGCGATTTTGCTGTATCGAGTGGGAGACTTTTATGAAACATTCTTTCAAGATGCCCTGATTGTCTCGCGAGAATTAGAAATCGTTCTCACATCCAAAGATGGCGGCAAAGAAGTCGGACGAGTGCCCCTATCCGGCATTCCGCATCACGCCCTCGATCGCTATTCGGCAACCTTAGTCGAGAGAGGATACGCGATCGCAGTTTGTGATCAAGTCGAAGACCCAGCCGAAGCACAAGGATTAGTTCGCAGAGAAATTACTCGTGTGATTACTCCCGGAACCATCCTTGAAGAAGGAATGTTAAATGCGAAGCGCAATAACTTTTTAGCTGCGATTGTGATTGCTGGAAATCATTGGGGATTATCTTATGCAGATATCTCAACGGGAGAATTTCTCACAACCCAGTCAAGTGAAATAGATCAACTAGCGAGCGAATTGATTCGCTTACAGCCCGCCGAAGTTTTAATCCCAACGAATGCTCCAGATTTGGGAGGATTACTACGACCCGGAGAACGATCACCACATGTTCCAGAAAGCTTACCGACCCAGTTTTGCTATACCTTGCGATCGCAGTCTCCGTTCAATCAGCATGAAGCGCGGCAGCGATTACTAGAACGCTTCAAAGTGCGATCGCTCGAAGGCATGGGATGTGAACATTTACCTCTAGCAGTTCGAGCCGCAGGAGGATTGCTAGAGTACCTAGAAACAACTTCAGAGCGGAATGTGATTGATACGACAAAGCCCAAAACCTCTGAGCTAACTCAAGTCCCACTTCAGCCGATTTGTACTTACACGATTAGCGAGTATCTCACCATCGACCCGCAAACTCGTCGCAACTTAGAAATTACTCAAACCGTTCGCGATGGAGTCTTTCATGGATCATTGTTGTGGGCACTCGATCGCTCTGAAACGCCCATGGGCAGTCGTGCCTTGAGACGATGGTTACTTCAACCTTTGCTCGACATTCATCAAATCGAAGCAAGACATGACACAATTCAAGAGCTAGTCCGAAACGGAGTGCTACGCGAAGATCTCAAAGCAATGCTGAATCAGATTTATGATTTAGAACGTCTCGCAGGTCGAGCCGGATCGGGCACTGCAACCCCACGCGATTTAGTCAATTTAGCCGAATCATTGAGCAAGCTCCCCGAACTTGCAAGACTCGTCGCTCAAGCAAAATCACCTTATCTCAAAGCATTACAGCATGTTCCACCGATTCTAGAACAGCTTGGAAAGCATCTACTTGCACATCTAGTCGAGCGTCCACCCCTTGGGCTAAAAGAAGGAGGATTGATTCGTGAGAATGTTGTCTCACAGTTAGATGAGATGCGTCAGCAAGCGGTAGAAGATGAACGATGGCTGGTTGATCTGGAGAAGAAGGAACGCGATCGCACAGGCATTCAGACTCTAAAAGTCGGCTACAACAAAGCATTCGGCTATTTCATCAGTATCTCGCGCGCCAAAGCAGATCAATACCCCGAAGGCTACGAACGCAAGCAAACGTTAACCAATGAAGAACGCTTTGTCACGCCAGAGCTAAAAATTCGAGAAGGTCGTGTGATGAATGCTCGTCGAGAACTCGGTGAGCTAGAGTATGAGATTTTTGTTGGACTGCGATCGCAAGTCGGAGAGCAAGCCGAACTGATTCGCGAAGTGGCTCACGCAGTCGCCGCCGCCGATGCTTTAGCTGGACTCGCAGAACTCGCCGTCTATCAAAACTTCTGCCGTCCCAAAATAACCATTGGACGGGAGATTTCAATCGTTGAAGGTCGTCACCCGGTTGTAGAGCAAACCATTCCGTCTGGCTTCTTTGTACCAAACTCAACTCAGCTTGGCTTACCTGATTTAATTGTGCTAACTGGACCGAATGCTAGTGGAAAGAGTTGCTATCTCCGACAAATCGGCTTAATTCAACTGATGGCACAAGTGGGCAGCTTTGTTCCGGCAGAATCGGCAGAGCTAGGCATCTGCGATCGCATCTTTACCCGCGTCGGTGCAGTCGATGATCTCGCAACCGGACAATCGACTTTTATGGTTGAGATGAACGAAACTGCCAATATTCTCAATCATGCCACTGAGCGATCGCTCGTTCTCCTCGATGAAATTGGACGAGGCACAGCGACCTTTGATGGACTGTCGATCGCCTGGGCAGTTGCCGAACATTTAGCCACTGAAGTTCGAGCTAGAACTATCTTTGCAACGCACTATCACGAACTGAACGAACTCGCCTCGATCTTGCCAAACGTCGCAAACTATCAAGTCACCGTGCGAGAAATGCCAGAGCAAATTATTTTCTTGCACAAAGTTCAGCCTGGAGGAGCCGATCGCTCTTACGGCATTGAAGCAGGACGACTCGCAGGATTACCAAGTTCGGTCATCGATCGAGCGCGGCAGGTGATGACGCAAATCGAGAAACATAGCAAAATCGCACTGGGACTTCGTAAAGGCAAAACAAAACCTGCCAAAGACCCAACTCAGCAACTTGATATCTTCACCGAGTCTTAATAACTCTCAGAAATCATCCCGCTATGCTTGTGATTATTGATTCCTGAATTTCCCGATGCACAAAGCGATCGACGCAATGATGGAAGATCCTGAAGTTAAGCAAGCTCTAGACCAACTGACATTAGATTTTGGTGCAGGTAGGGGCAGTCAAACCTTCTCTTGGGATCTCCGCCAAGTGCGTTAACTATCCTCGGTTAATCTACTAGTTGAGGATGAAATCTGAGTCAGGTGGAGAAACGGATGCGGTTGAACAATCAGCTTAGCCGCATCGATTCGAGGCAATGGCTTCGAGAATAAATACCCCTGAGCATACTCACATTTCAGCGCCTTTAACTGCGCCAACTGCTTCGTCGTTTCCACCCCTTCCGCAACCACATCCATGCCTAAATTCCATGCCAAAGTAATGATGGTGCGAACCAGTTCTAGCTTTTCGCCATCGACATCGACGCGACTGACAAAAGAGCGATCGATCTTCAACACATCCATCGGGAAGCGATACAGATAGCCTAACGAAGAATAGCCTGTTCCAAAGTCATCGACCGAAAGCTGAATGCCCATGGCTTTGAGTTGTAGCAGCATATCCATCGCAGATTCGGTATTCTCCATGATCGCGCTTTCAGTGATTTCGAGCTTTAAGCAATGAGCATCGATTCCAGTATCGGTCAGAACCTGACGAATCTGATTAATCAAACTCGGTTGTGAGAACTGACGACTTGAAAGATTCACACTGATTGTTAAAGGCGGCTCTGATGAAAATTCATCTTGCCACTGTTTTAGCTGCCGACAAGCTTCACGCAGCACCCACTGTCCGAGTGGAATAATTAAGCCTGTCTCTTCTGCGATCGGGACGAATTTTGCTGGAGAAATAATCCCTTGTTCTGGATGTTGCCAGCGTACTAACGCCTCAAACCCCATGATTCGACCCGTTGCAAGCGCTACGATCGGCTGATAGTAGAGTTCAAAATCCTGTCGTTCAACCGCTCGACGCAAATCATTCTCAAGCTGCATCAATGCCACAACATGCGTGTGCATATCGCGATCGAAGACTTCATGACAAGCCTTGCCTTGAGCTTTGGCGCGATACATCGCAATATCTGCTCCTCGCAGCAGATCTTCCGGACGATCGAAATCCGTCGAAGACAGCGTAATTCCAATACTGGCTGAAGTAAACACCTCATGACCACTGAGATCAAATGGCGTTGAGAGAGCTTGTTGGACTCGTTCGGCAACTTTCGTTGCATCCGTATCGCTCTTAATGTTCTCCAGCAAAATCGTAAACTCATCTCCACCCAGACGAGCAACCGTGTCATGCTTATTCAGACAAGCTTCTAAGCGGCGGGCGATCGCAATCAACAACTGATCCCCGATCATATGTCCCAAGCTATCGTTGATCACTTTGAAGCGATCGAGGTCTAAGAACAACAGTGCAAATTGATAGTTTGGATCTTCGTTGGTTCGTTCTACGGTTTGGCTCAGTCGTTCCATAAACAAGAGACGATTCGGCAAGCCGGTCAGCGAGTCATGGAAAGCATTACGGCGCAGTTGCTCCTCGACAATCTTACGCTCTGTGACTTCGCGCATGACAGAAACAAAGTGAGTCACTTGTCCCTGCTCATTGCGAATGGGAACCATGTTGACATCGACCCAGAAATGAGACTCATCTTTACGATAGAGAATTACTTCTGCTCGAACTGGCTCATGAGAGGTTAATGTCTCGCGAATGCGATTCACTTCAAGGGTGGAGGTTTTCTCCCCAAGCAGGAGTAAGGCGGATTTGCCGATCGCTTCGCCCGAAGAGTAGCCCGTTGCCCGCGAAAAGGCATCATTGACATAGACAATTCTCAAACTTAAGGGATCTGTAATCGATTCCTCAGTCTGTGAGATCATGACAATCTCGTTTGCGTTGACGACCACTGATTCGAGGAGTCGGAGATATTCCTCAAGCCATTTGCGCTCAGTGATGTCTTTGACAGTAATTAAGGTTCCGGTTGCCTCACCGATCTCATTGCAGAGTAGCGTCGAGTTCACTTCTGCCCAAAACTTTCTGCCATCTTTGCGGCGAAGCTGTCCCTCTTTCCAGCCGTAGAAGGGTTGAGATTTGTCAGCCGATCCGTGAAAGTCAAGCCAGCCTTCGATTTCATGAAAGAATTGATGAGCCTGTCTGCCGAGCATTTCTGCAACAGAACATCCGACTAATTTCGCAAGACGCGAGTTGACGTATAGCACCTGATCTTGCAAATTCGTGATCACAACACCATCGTTGAGATTTTCGACCACGGTTTGCAGAAGCCAGTCTGCTTCTTTCAGGGGGAAAACCGCAGGACTATTTGGCTCTACTACTATGCTTGGAGTGCGAGATGTCTCCAGGTCGATCGACTTTGCCATGCCTGCTTACCTTTGGGAATTGACGCAACAAGTTAAGAAGTTCACATTTGCACCTGTGAGACTTAACAGAAAGTGAATAATTTTATCCACGCTTAATTCGTGGAGCTTGATTGCAAGATTTTGCTTAATAAAAACAGCAAAAAACGACTGAAATTGATAGATTCAGTCTGCCCACGATCTTTTATTGATGAACGCTAAGCGTGGATTAAACACCACTGAAAAATTATTGAGGCGAGTTCAGGAGAAAATTTCTGAGGCAGGCTGTGATCTGCGTCATTCAGAATTGAGATCTTGGCGTTTGGAATTTCGTTGGCATACGTTTCGCTATGCCAGAGTGGAATTGTTTCGTCTTGATCTCCAGTTATGACCAACGTAGGTACGGTGATTTGATGAATTTCTTTTTCAACGGTATCGATCGCATCTTCAGGTCTTAGTCGATCGACTAAAAAGGATCTTGCTGCGGGTTGAGTGTTTAATTCTTGTCGCATCCAAGCAATTTGAGCGATCGTTTTTTCTTGTCCAATCCGTTCTGCGATCGGTTTAATCAATGCTAATGTCCAATCAATGACTGGAGTTTGCCAGAGGAGGGGACGGAGATGATCATATCTGCCACAAAAACTATCGTCTCGAATTCCGGCGGGAGCGGCAAGGATTAGACCTCGAACCGATTCAGGATATTTCAACGTATAGGCGGCAGAAACCCATCCGCCAAAAGAATGTCCCAGTAGATAGAACGAGTCCAATTCTAAGGCTTCTACGACTTTTCGGAGGAATGTTACTTCTTTTGCAATGTCGTAGCGAATTATCGGTCGTGCGGATTCTCCAAACCCCAGCAGATCAAGACTAATGCAGCGAAAATTAGGGTGCAGCAGGTTGATCAAGGGCAACCAGTTTAGCGAACTGCCCATAAATCCATGCAGCATGACGATCGGAGTTCCTTCACCTCTTTCGAGATAGGCAGCAGGGACGGTTGCTAATCTGTCAAAATCGAGTTGGATTTGGAGAATTTGCTTTTGAGTCATTTCAATCAGGGATGGGTATATGAAGACCGAATCGATCGAGCGGGGATGACGTTACTAGAGTATTACGCCGAACGTTATACGCATTCTTCTCGACAGGATTGGCTCGATCGTATTCAGTCAGGTGCGATTTCGATCGACAAAATTCGCGTGAGTGATCCTGAAATGCCCTTACAGGTTGGACAAGTGCTGGCGTATCATCGTCCGCCCTGGATCGAGCCAGAAGTTTCTTTTGAGATTCGATCTCTGTATGAAGATCAGCATTTACTCATTTTACATAAACCTTCTGGGTTACCTGTCTTACCTGGAGCAGGCTTTCTTGAGAATACGCTCTGGGGATGGCTGCGTCGTGAGTATGCAGTGCCGCCTGTGGCGGTTCATCGATTGGGACGAGGGACTTCGGGCGTGATTGTTTTAGCGAAAACAGCGGCGGCACGATCTGGCTTGTCTAAGGCTTTGCGCGATCGTGCAATTGAGAAAAGATATCGCGCCCTTGCCACTGGAATTCCTCAAGTCGATGATCCCTTCACAATTACGCATCGAATTGGCAAAGTTACTTATCCACGATTGGGCGAATTGTATGTTGCAACCGAGCAGGGGAAATCGGCAACGAGTCATTGTGTTGTACTAGAGCGCGATCGAATTCCAGGATGCACGTTGCTAGAAGTTACGATCCCGACAGGTAGACCGCATCAGATTCGGATTCATCTAGCAGCGGCGGGTTTTCCACTTTGGGGCGATCCACTTTATGGAATGGGTGGAGTGGCGATCGATCAAAACTCTGTGCCTGGAGATTGCGGTTATTTACTTCATGCTTATGAGGTTTGTCTAACGCATCCCATTGAGAACGAGACGTTAATGATTCGATCTGACCCCCCGACTTTGCTCTGTCCTTCCTATAATCAAAGTTAGGGTGCGAAATTCATTTTGTGAGGTCACTATGATTCGATCTGTGTTCCTGATCGTTCCCTTGTTGCTAGTCAGTTCTGCTGCCCAAGCTCAGTCAACTCCGAATTTGTCGCTTCGCGATCGTCAACACCTCAGCCGCGATCTTACGCCATCTTCTTCGCAAGATTTCTTTAATCAAGGGCTGACCCAATTCGAGCGAGAGATTCAACTGTTGGAGCGGCGATTTATGGCAGAGCAAGAGCATCTGTTGAAGATTGATCCAAAGTTGCGCGATCAAGAGATTCAAAGCGACAGATCAAGTCGATCGAGGATGCCAATAAGCGTGCAAAAGCGGTAAGTCAGTTTTGATAAGAAATTGCAGTCAATGATCGTCATTCGCTCAAACGATCGGCTTGAGCAAACTCCTGCGATCGCGTTTTTCATCGCTTCAAAGTCATGCTGCGATTTTGTAGACTGAAGAGATGCCACAGATTCAACCGCTCCCGATCGATGTCATTCATCTGATTGCTGCCGGAGAAGTCATCGACTCTCTTGCCGCAGTCGTCCGCGAACTCGTCGAAAATGCCATTGATGCTAACGCTACTCGGATTACGGTTTCCGTTTGGGCAGACCAATGGCGCATCCGAGTCGCCGACAATGGTACAGGCATGAGCTTGGACGATTTGCGCCAAGCTGCACAGCCGCATAGTACTAGTAAAATTTGCGATCGCGCTGATCTGTGGCAAATCGGAACTCTCGGATTTCGAGGAGAAGCTCTGCATAGTCTTGCCCAACTTTCAACCTTGGAAATCCTCAGCCGCACAGCTTTAGAACCCGGATGGCGGGTAGCTTATAGCACCGAAGGCGGATCTGACCAGGTTGAATCGGTTGCGATCGCACCTGGAACAATTGTGATCGTCGATCGCCTATTTGAAACCTGGGAAGCAAGACGCGCAGGCTTGCCTTCGACTTCACAACAGCTTAAAGCAATCCAACAGACGATTTATCACATTGCATTAGCTCATCCGCGTATTACTTGGCAGGTCTATCAAAACGATCGCTTATGGTTCAATCTCTGGGGCGCGAGTACGGCTAAAGATTTACTGCCTCAGTTGCTCAAAGATGTTCGGATTGAGGATTTAGCAGAGCTTCGATCCTCTGCAATTTCTCTCGTGCTTGGATTACCCGATCGCGCTCATCGACATCGCCCGGATTGGGTGAAAGTTGCAATTAATGGGCGATTTGTTCAATTTCCAGAGCTAGAGCAAACAATTTTAGGGGCATTTCGTCGAACTTTGCCGCGCGATCGACATCCTATCTGTTTAGTGCATTTGCAACTTGCCCCAGAACATATCGATTGGAACCGTCACCCTGCTAAAGCTGAAGTTTACTTGCACAGTCTTGATGAGTGGAAAGAGCGGGTCAGAACTGCGATCGCTCAAGCACTCCGGATCAATCCCGATGCGATTCCTGATAGTTTTTATACTTCTCAAACCAGCCAACTGATTAAAGCGGCAGAATCTGATGCAGGCTATCATGTGTCGCGTGAAATCCCGGTCGAGCCTGCTTCGCTTGTCCCCCTCAAAGTACTGACTCAGGTTCACAATCGCTACATTCTGGCAGAGCATCCTTCAGGAATGTGGCTGATTGAACAGCATATTGCACATGAGCGCGTGTTATTTGAAGAAATTTGCGATCGCTGGCAGATTATTGCACTCGAACCTGCAATTGTTCTGAATCAGCTTTCTAGCTCCCAAATCGAGCAGTTTCAACGCATTGGCATCGAGGTTGATCCCTTTGGAGAACAACTCTGGGCAGTGCGATCGGCTCCTGAGTTACTTGCTAAGCGCGAAGACTGTGCAGAGGCTTTGATTGAGTTAAGTCTGGGCGGGGATTTGCAGGCGGCACAGGTTGCAGTCGCTTGTCGAAGTGCGATTCGCAATGGAGTCGTGTTATCGATATCTGAAATGCAGAGCTTAATCGATCGCTGGCAAAAGACTCGAAATCCGCGCACCTGTCCGCATGGTCGCCCGATCTACCTATCGCTAGAAGAATCAAGTTTGGCACGATTTTTCCGACGGCATTGGGTGATTGGGAAAAGTCATGGACTCGAGTGATTTCACCAGTCCAGAGAAACAAAAAAAACCTGGCTCGATCAAGCGAACCAGGTCAATTACAACAAACACTTCTAAGCGGCGACAACTTGATTTAATGCTGCTGCAACCTCATCCATGGATTGATCTCCATCGACTGTAACCAGTTTGTGCTGCGTCTCATAGTAGCGAATCAAGGGTGCAGTCTGTTCGCGGTAGACCTCCAGACGACGACGAATCGTTTCCTCGTTGTCATCCTTGCGACCTCGACTCAGTAACCGCACAAGCAGCACCGAGTCTGGAACATCAAAATTTACCACTCGATCGCAATGTTGATGCAAATCGCTCAGCAAAACATCGAGAAACTCAGCCTGTGCCACATTGCGAGGAAACCCATCTAAGATCCAGCCCAACTGTGCATCCGACTTATCCAGACGTTCGCGAATCAAGTCGATGACCAACTGATCCGGAACCAGTTCCCCGCGATCCATATAGCCCTGAGCTTTCACACCGAGCAGCGTTTGAGCAGCAACGGACTCCCGGAGAATATCCCCAGTCGAAATATGCGGAATCTGATGGGCATCCGCCAAAAACTTAGACTGGGTGCCTTTTCCTGCCCCAGGAGGTCCTACAAAAATCAGTCGCGCCACTATTGTTTCACCATTCCTTCATAGCGTTGAGAGATCACATAAGTTTGGATCTGCTTTGCCGTGTCGATCGCGACCCCGACGAGAATCAACAATGAAGTCGCCCCAAAGCCTTGGAAGACTTTAACGGGCGTAGCATTTTCGATAATCGAAGGCACGATCGCCACGATTCCTAAGAAGATTCCCGGACGAATCCCTGGAATGCTCGACCCCATCTTCTTCAAGTTCTTCGACATGTCATCAGGCTGCATAATCAGCGACGCATAGAAGAAGCTAAAGAACAAGATCAGCACAAAGTACAGCAAGTTATGCCAGATCGAAGTTGGACCCAGATACTTACTGATGAAGTTCGCTAAGTCTGCATTGTTAAATGACTGTGCAATAATCACCGGAATCGTCAATACGGTCGATGCAAAAATAATCGGCATCACCCCGCCTTGATTCAGGCGCAAAGGGAGATAGCTGCTTCTTTCCATCATCACCCGCCGCCCGACTTGCCGACGTGCCGAGATAATTGGAATCCGCCTCGTCCCTTCTTGAACAAAGACAATTCCAACGACCATTGCTAAGAACACCAGCAGCAGAATCACGACACTACTGACCACTGCGCGATCGCCCGTTTGCGCCAGGTCAAATGCCTGACCTAACGTATTGGGCAAAGTGGCAACAATGTTCAAGAAAATCAACAGCGATGCACCGTTTCCAATGCCGCGCTCGGTGATCAATTCCCCTGCCCACATGACGAACATCGATCCTGCCGTCAATGCTAGAACCGTTTCCACAACAAACATGGGACTCCAGTTTTCCGCAAACGGACGTAAAAGCCCGATCGTCAGAAGTGTACTCTGCACCACAGCCCAACCTGCGGAGACATAGCGAGTAATCTGTGAAATTTTCCGCCGACCTGCTTCGCCTTCATTTTTCTGCAAATCTTCGAGGGATGGGATTGCAGCCGTGAGAAGCTGAATAATAATCGAGGCGTTAATAAACGGCAGAATCCCCAAGGCAAATAGACCTAGAGTTCTCAAACCGCCCCCTGCGAATAAGTCCACAAAGCTCAAAGCACTATTGCCTGAGATGGCTTGTGAAAAGGCAGCTCGATCGATACCGGGAAGCGGGATAAAAATTCCCAGTCGAACGAACACCAAAAGCCCGATCGTTAAAAGTATCCGTCCCCGCAGTCCAGCCGCCTGTGCCATTTGAGCAAAGGTTTCCTGTGCGGTGGGCGTTCTATCTCGACTCTCGACCATAGAAGGATTTCCTCGTGACAACAATTCGGATTTGCAGATGTGTCTTCAAACCCGAGTTGAAAAGTTAGTTTTATGCGCTTTTTCAGCCCAATCCGAGCCGTTAAAACGACGAACATCCTATATTTTAGCGGTTCAAGCGTGAAGGATGACACGATACCGTAAATCACAAAGGGGGTGTCGTACAAATGTTACGTCGGAAATTAAGGCGATGCCGTAAAGCCGTTAATAAATCAGCGTTATGGAGGAAGAGATGAGACAACCTGCAATGTCTAGTCACTCTACCTTGAGAAGGATGCAGGGTTGATACTTGCATGACAATGTGTATGAGGAAAAATTAACCTTCTATTAACTCTCTGTTAACCCCGCTTAAGAGAGTCATAGAGTGCATTTCTACTCCATAAGGGTTCTTCGCTATTTGCTTAAAAGATGCTGACTCAGGATCATACGACTTGGAGAAGAAGCCGAGTTTTGTGCTGAGCAATTGATTAAGCATAGAAATTTGTCAGACTCAAAGAGGAATTATCGTGAGATTAAATACAAGCAGTTGGGCGACTAAGTTATTTTATTTATTTTTGTTGACCGATCTAGGCTTCATTGCACTCCACATTCTTGTATTTATGACAGGCTGGCTTGAGGGCTATCCTATTCCTAACGCTTACCTTTACTCGGTTGAAGCAGATCGAGGATTTGCTGAGTTCTTTCAGTATATGAAGGAGTATTGGTGTGTTCTGCTGCTGGGTTTGATTGCGATTAAACGGCGTTCGTTTTGCTATGTCAGTTGGATGGGAGTGTTTTTCTATCTTTTAATCGACGATGCGCTGATGATTCACGAGAAACTAGGAGCGTATCTGAGCAGCGTAATGGGTTTCCCCTCAATATGGCGGCTGCGCAGCGTTGATTTTGGAGAATTATTGGTATCAGGGACAGTCGGTTTATTTCTAGTAGTCTGCATTAGTATTGCGTATCGCCGTGGAGACAGCGAATTTAGAAGAACATCAAAATCTCTACTGCTCTTTTTAGTTGTGCTGTCAGGGTTTGGGATCTTACTTGACTTAGTTCATGTGATTAGCCCAATTGAGTTCAATCAATTGCTTGCGCTGTTAGAAGATGGGGGTGAGATGATCGTGATCAGCGCGATCGCAGCTTTTATCTTTAAGTTATCTGAGAAGATACAGTTCCATCTGTCTGAGAGCCAGACGAAAAGCTCAGCAGCCTGTC
>JALOOO010000018.1 GCA_025454375.1 Leptolyngbya sp. Prado105
AAAGCGAGGAGTCGGTGGAAGAGCACGGCAAAGAGTCGAAATTGTTGAATAATGTAGTGATATAGACTGGTCGTACCAGCTTTCTGTGCCCCCAGTATTACATAGGACGGCGCCGGACGAGTGCCGAAATCTTGATGTCGATCCATCGAACGACGGGTTTGACAACTAACTTCACCTGGTCGTAACTGCATTGTCGGGATCTGTTCTACTCCCTCTTCGTCCATGTAATCCATAAATGAACGGACGCGATGATCATCATTACAATTGGAGACGGCGTATTTGCTTGATTGTTCATTTCACACCTTACTGATCTCATTCTCAGTTTTGCGTCAGAATTTCCTGAGCGCGATCGCTTCTAGATATCGCGCAGTTTTGCTTTTTCTCCAAACTTGATCCCGGTAACGACCTATGCAATCTGATGCTCTACTTCGCAATGCTCTAGTAGGTTCTACAACGGCAATCGCCCCCGCGCCGCTTGAGATTAACTTAAGTCCAGCACTAAACGAGATCTCTCGATCAAGTTCGATTGCATTTGTCGATCGTGGAATTCAAGGATATGAGCAGCTAATCGCAAATGCTGCATCTGGAATTGATTTCTATGTGCTTGATCCAGTCAAAGATGCTGTTTCTCAAATCACAGACATTCTGCTAGAACGAAAGAATGTGTCAGCAGTTCACATCCTCTCGCATGGTAGCAGTGGTGGACTAGCACTAGGAAAAAGTTGGCTCGATAGCAATGCGTTAGAACGGTATGCGGATCAGTTTCAGAGTTGGTCAAAAGCACTGACTCAAGATGCTGATATTTTACTATATGGATGTGATGTCGCAGCAGATGAAGCAGGGGAAGCATTTGTCAAGATTCTCAGCCAATTGACTCAGGCAGATGTTGCAGCATCAACAGATCTAACCGGAAGTGCAAACCTCGGTGGAGACTGGACTCTCGAATACAACCAAGGCAAGATCGAAGCAGGCTTAGCAATTCAATCTGCTGCACTAGCTAACTATCAATCCGTTTTCGGGATTAGTTTTACTGGAACTGCGATCGCGAATGCTGGAATTAATACGGCAAGTGCGATCGCACGAGTGACAGGCAATGCCATTCTGAATGTGCTTGGAGACATTACGATTGATGCAAATGGCATCACCGGAGATGGAACGGGTGGAGCCGATAATCTCACGCTAACAGCAACGGGTAAAGTTGATATTCGAGGCTTAGTTGGAACAGGCGGACTTGATAATCTTACGATCAATGCAAAGGAAATTATCGTTGCAGATAATGTCCGAATTGAAGCACTCTCAGATGTCACTTTTGCTGCTAAAGATCTACGAATTACGATTGAAAGTCTTTTGCCCGGTGTGCTGCCTATTTCCGCTGACATCAAATCGGCAGGAATTACGCTCGGAAACAATGCTGTCATGCAGGCTGAAAACATTGATCTGAGTGCAGAAGCCAAAGACATCAATCCAACAGACGGACTGAACGAATTTCTAGACGGAATTATTGTCCAACCGTTGCTAGAGTCCTTTGCAGGGCAATTACCATCCTTGCCTGTGAGTGTGATGATTCGGAAATCTAACGCGAACATCACGATCGGGAATGGCTCTCAGATTCTTGCCTCCGGAGACGTGAATATTGCTGCAACAGCAGAAGCAGATGCAACTGGGGAAGCAAGCGGCGAATTTCTCAGCGTAGGTTGGAGTGATGCGACCGCCTCTGCGACCACAAACATAGGGCAGAATGTTGTCATCCAAGCGAGTGGAGATGTGGATATCACGGCAACGGCAGGCGCAGTTGCCAACATGACGACTGAGACTGCACCTCCAGAAGAAGGTGAATCTCAAGTTCCAGGGGTTGCTGCCTCGCTTGCGGTTGCGAGAGCCGATATCACCGCGAAAACCACGATCGCTCAAGGCGCAACTATCACCGCTGGCGGCAACGCGAACATCCTAGCAACCGGAAGCGTCGAGCGAGAAGCTGGATCTGGATCTGAAGCAAGTCAGGGTGGAAAAGCGGGCGTTTCACTCGGATTAGGGTTCACGAAATCTGATATCCAAGCGATCGTCAATGGAGAAGTCACTGCTAGAACAACGAAAGAGAACGTTTTTAGCCCAGCTTCTGCCATCAACAACAATGCAGACACCATTACCCTCTCAAATCACGGCTTCAAAAACGGTCAAGCTGTCGTTTACAGCAAAGGCAGTGGTTCTGATATTGATGGATTGGAAGATGGCAGCACTTACTTTGTGATTGTCGTCAACAGCAACACAATTAAACTTGCAGAATCGGCGAAGGCGGTTGAAGAAAACGAAGCGATCGATCTGTCTAATGCAGGGGTTCAAGGGACAGATCATGTTCTCAAAGATCCAGGAATTCGAGTCGTTGCTCAGTTAGAAACAGAAGACAAAGCCTCAGCAACATCGGGCGTGAGTGACGAAGAGGAAGAAACACCAGATGCTAAAGGTGCAGATGGCGCATCAACCTCCGTTGATCCAAGTGCTTTGATCCAAGGTCTGACAGCAAACAATGCGTCTCAAAATGCAGGAGCAGGCGGAAGCGGATCTAAATCAAACTTTAGTGCAGCAGGTGCATTTGCGTTCTCCAGAGTTCAGAACAATGTTGCAGCAACCGTTGGACTTACAGGAATCCTCAAATCTGAAGCAGACATCTCGGTGCTAGCCACGATCGAGAACAAAAATCAAACGCAAGCAGAAGCAAGTGTTGAACCGAATGAAGGCGCACAAGCTTCAACAGCAAGTGCTGCGGTAATCGTTGGCTTGTATTCTAATAGCGCGATCGCAAAAGTTGATGGAACAACCGATGCCCGAAAAGCAACGACGATCAGTTCTGAAGTGATTTATCCATTCCTCTCAACTGTTGAAGAGAATTTTGATATCCTCGGAAAGCTTAAAGAAGATGGAATTGCCGGTCTAGTTGAACACTTTGATGATGGAACTTTAGGCTTCAAGAGTTCATTGTTCAATTCTTGGGCGAAGAGTACTGCAAAAGCCGAGAAACTGGGAATTGCAGGTTCGGTGAATTTCCAGCAATTTACGAGTAATGCTCAAGCGATCGTCGGTTCCAATGCCAAGATTAATCAAACCGCAGCATTCCAGACGAATGAACAGACTGTTTCGGTTGAAGCAAAAACAGAACTGCATCAAATTAATATTACGGGTGTCTTCGATTTTGAGTTGACGACTGAAAAGCTTCAAGAATTAAAAGATTCCAAAGATCGTCTAGCAGATCTGAATCCGGCTGGTTCACAGTCTGGCAAAGGCGGTATGGGTGGATCATTGTTCCTATTGTTCAACAATAGCAATACGATCGCAAAAGTTGAATCAGGAGCGCTGATTCGGACAGGAGCCGATGGAGATCTCACGGTCAATGCAGAGTCTAAAAACATTGATATTAACGTTGCACAATCGGGTGCAAGCGGTAAGCAGTTTGGAGTCGGTGGGACTTTTGTTTACACCCAGCAGACAAGCAATACGATCGCTCAAGTTGAGAGCGGTGTGAAGTTCCAAGGTGGAGCGCTCAACATTACAGCCGCAGACGAAACGACGCGCGTGAATGCAGTTGGGGGCGTTGCGAAAGGCGGCAACGTTGGGATTGGTCTATCTGTGTCGCTCAATAATATGGATCGAACCGTTTCTGCCTTTATTGGTCAAGTCGCAACGACGACACCCATTACTGGCACAGACATTGATGCAGGCGATATTACGATTGCGGCGAAGGGAACGGGTGGCTTGTGGTCATTCTCCCTAGCAGCCGCGATCGCGTCTAAAAATCCCCAAGATCAAACCGATCAAAATCCCCCCGAACAATCCACCGATGTTGCTGATTCTCAAGGGCAGTCTGATGATCCTTTAGATGGAGTGACTTTGCCGACGCTCTTTGGAGAAATGACCCCGGAAGAGTCCCCAGGCAATCAAAATAATAGTGCTGCAAATACCTCCAATGACAAAGGCAATCAAGGAAAATCAGGCATTGGTATCTCTGGAGATGTTTCGATCAATACAGCGACCGATCGCGTTTCTGCTTTTATCAATGATGCAGGCACAATCAAGGGTGAGAAAGTTGCACTAGAAGCAACCAATGACACAGTAATGCGAGTCTCTTCTGGCTCTGCTGCATTTGCGAAATCTGCTGATCCAAATGCCACATCGGTGGGAATTGCAGGTTCTGTCAGCGTTAATACTTTGACAGGAACGACAAATGCTTTCATTTCGGGGACTGCAACAGGTGGACAAAAACTCGCACTAATCGCAAGTGAACTCTCCTTAAAAGCAACTCGGAGCGGAGATTTGTTTGCCCTGTCTGCAAGCGGTTCTGGCGCTCCAGGTAAGAATGGAATTGCGATCGCAGGGTCTGTCTCAGTCAACCGCATTACAAATACAACTCAGGCTTATTTAGATGGCGTGCAAGCTGCAATCACAGGCAGTGTCTTGCTCGATGCTCAGGATAGTACTCACATCTTTGCGATTGGGGGTGCAGCGAGTTTAAGTGGAAAGGCTGGATTTGGTGCAGGTGTCGGTGTCAATATCATCAAAAATGCTGTTAAAGCAAATAGCAATAACACCACGCTCGATCTGGGTACAAGTCTCACTCTGTCTGCTGTGAATGGCTCTGAAATTCAAGCAATCGCATTATCGTTTGGGGTTTCTTTAGCCCAAAATGGAATCGGTGGAGCAGGGACGATTTCGGTGAATAACATCACGCTCACAACCGAAGCCTCGATCGCTCAAACCAATCGCACGATCGCTGTTCCTTTACCCACAGGCGCAATTGCTCTGACAGCCAAAAATACGGCAGAGATTCGATCTCTAGCAGGGGCAGTGGGTGGTGGCAGTAGTGTTGGGTTCGGGGCTGCTGTCGCTTACAATGGCATCACGAATAATACTCAAGCCTCGATTAGCCAGTCCAATCTAGCAACAACCGCAGGCACAGAGATCAGTGCAGAATCTTCGGGCACAATCCAATCGCTAACGCTAGGCGTTGGAGGCGGAAAAGATCTTGGTCTAGGTGGCTCTGTTGCAATCAATGTGATCCGGGGTGGAACTCGTGCATTCGTTGACCAAAATACAGTTCTACTCGCAGGCGGTCAAATTAACCTGAGAGCGAAAGATACCAGCACGATCGAAGGATTGTCAGGCGGCATTGCAGGCTCTCAAAAAGCCGCGATCGGGGCAGCAATTTCAGTCAACGATATTTCGACAACAACGACAAGCTACATTGAAAAATCCGTCGTTACTTCACAGAATGCAGGAGTTCATTCTCGTGCAGAAGCAAGCGCAACGATTAAGACGATCACAGTTGGGGGAGTTGTTTCTGGGAAAGTCGCGATCGCAGGTTCTGTCTCGGTCAATTTGATTCGTAAAACTGTAGATAGCCATATTGCAGATACTGCTACAGTTACGGCGGCTCAAGATGTGAAAGTCGAAGCGATCGCATCTTCAACTTTAGAGGCGAACGGAGGCGCTCTAGCCGTTGCCGGTAAAGTAAGTGTTGCAGGCTCGCTTGCCGTCAATGATGTAGAAAATAGAACGATCGCGCGGATTGCAGGCTCTACAGTCACAAGTTCTCAAGGTAATGTGATTGTGAGTGCAGATTCTCGTGACACAGTGCGGACAATTTCTGTCGGTGGCTCTGGTGCAGGTAAAGTCGGCGTTGCAGGTTCTGCCTCGGTCAGCATGATGGGGAATAACACCACAGCAGAGATTGTAGGTAGCACAGTCAGCGCGGATGACAACGTACTCGTACTAGCAAATAGTCGAAATTCAATTGAATTTTATGGCGGCACAATTTCGATCGGAGGGGTAGCAGGGGTTGGCGGTCTTGCGAATGTCAATACGATCGCAAACACAACTCAAGCCTCAATTCGCCAAGGCGCGAATGTTACCGCGAAGGGCAATGCAACCAGTTTGATTCCAAAAGCTGATGGGACTAAAACCATCAATGGGAATCAACTTACTGAACTTACACGAGGCATCGCAGTTATCGCAACCAGCGAAGAGCAGGTAGATGTCGTCTCAGTCAATCTTGCAGGCGGCGGTAAAGCAGGCGTAGCAGCAACAGCATCGGTCACTGTGCTAGAAAGTCAGACAACAGCATCGATTGATAGTGCATCCATCAATGCAAACAATACTGGGGCAAATGCGGGTCAAACCGTAAAAGTTAAAGCATCGAACAACTCCACTGTGGATATCAAAGCAGGCTCGATCGCGGGTAGTGGCGCAGTCGGTGTCGGTGCGACAGTTGATGTCACTGTAATTGGCAATACGACTCGTGCCTTTATTAACAATGCTCCGATTGTGAATGCTCAAGCTGGCGTTGATGTCACTTCCTTCACTCGTGAAAAATTTGGGTCTGTTGTTGCAAGTGGTGCAGGTGGATTTTTTGCAGGGGTAGCAGGTTCACTTCTAGTCAGTGATATTCGCAGTCAGAATGAAGCATTCATTGCAGGTTCGACCATTAATACCTTTGGCAATCTGCGAGTTATCGCTGATGATCAAGTCGAAGCAACCGGGGCAGCAGGAGCAGCAGGACTTGCGGGTAAGGGAGTGGGTTTTGGTGCGACGATTTCCGTCATTACGATCGCCAATTCTACAACGGCAAGAATCACGAATTCGACAACAAATGCAAGTGGACTGACTGAAGTTAAGGCAAACTCGGTAGAAAGCGTGACAACAGGCGGCGCATCTTTAGCAGCAGCACTATTTGGAGGAGTCGCAGGCACATCATTAGTCTCCTCGCTCACCACTCGCACGATCGCAACAATTGATGGCACGAGTCGAGTCAATCAAGACCAGGCTTATCGCACAGCCACGCAAGATGTCCGGGTAACTGCTGCAAACAGTTCTACTCTGACAGGAGGAGTCGCGTCCTTAGGTGGCGGAATCGTAGGCTTCGGTGCTTCGGTCATGGTGTCGGGAATCTGGAATACGACCTCAGCCTCGATCGGCGATAACGCAATTGTGAGTGCAGGACGCAATATTACAGTCAATGCCGTTTCTAATAAGTCTGTAACCACGGCTGTGATGGCATTTGCAGGCGGTGGCGTTGGGGTTGCAGGGGCAGTCTCCGTTGTCAATATTGGCAGTGGCATGTCCAGTGATGGAACGAGTTCTGTTTCTGGCACTCAATCGACAACCGATGATCAACTCAATAAGAGCCATGTTGATAGCGGATTAGGTAGCACTAGCTATGCAAATCGTGCCAAGACTAGGGCAGATAGTAAAACTGTCGGCATGAGAACTGTAGGATTTGGATCAACTGCTCCAGTTCTCAACGGAACGAGTGCCTTTATCGGTGTGAATGCAGTCGTGAATGCTGGAACAGATGTCAATGTGACTGCAACTGAGACGATTACCTTAAATCAAGGGATCGGTAATATCGCAGTTGGGGCGGTTGGGGTCGGAGGATCGGTTGCGATCGCAAATATCAACGGCAATACTCAAGCTTTTCTAGCAGCAGGCTCTACCGTTAATGCAGGCAACAATATTAATGTGAATGCCAACTTCACCAATACCCTGAATAGCATTGCAGGTGCAGGACAAGGTGGACTAGTAGGCTTGGGCGCTCAAGTCGTGATCGTCAACGACAATAGCAGTCAACTTGCAGCCATTCGCAACGGAGCCAGAATTAATCAAGCCAACAATGTCTCGGTAAATGCTCGTGCGAATCGAACAAATACAAGCACAATGGTTAACCTGCAAGCGGGAGGCTATGTTGCTGGAGCCGCGATCGCTCGATTAACAGGGAATGGCTCAACTCAAGCTCTCGTCGGCAATGATGCTCAAATTGGTCAAGTCGAAGGCAGCACTGTCGGCAGTCTGTCTATCTCAGCCGATGCAAATCTGACTGCAACCGCAACCACTCGATCGCTCTCAGTCGGAATTGGCTCCGCTAGTGCAAATGTTGCGATCGTTGATTTTAGTCCAACGATTTCTGCCAACATTGGTGCAGGAGCCGATATCAAGACCCTACGAAATATTAATGTTGTATCAAGTGGTACTGCAAATGTCTCAACAGATGTTGCTGGGGTAAATGCGGGAGGATTCGCGGTTGGTTTATCGGACGCAAGATCTCAAGTCAGCACAACCCTAACAACGAATGTTGGAAATGGATCTGTGTTGGATGCAGGCACAAATATTCTCCTTGCAAGCCGATTCAACCGGGATACGAACGGTCAACTCATTTCAAGTAAGCAAGTCAAAGCGTCTGCGTCCTCTTCAGCAGGTGCATTGATCGGCTTAACTGGCTCAAACGCTGAAGCAAAGATGACAACCAATGTGGCTGCTGCTGTCGGGAGTAATGCCACATTGAAAGCGGGAAATAATGTCTTGATTCAGTCCCTAGCCGGAAATGTCGTCGATGCTTATGCAAGTGGGCAAGCACTTGGGATAGCAGCAGCAGGAGTGACCTCAGCGCGAGCAGAAATTGACAATACGAGTACTGCTTCTACAGACGCGAACGTCCAAATCAATGCAGGACAGAATATTACGATTTCGGCTCAGTCTGATAATCGAGTGATTCGTTCAGAAGCGATCGGGGGTGCAGGTGGATTGTTCGCCGGAGCCAGTACTTCTGGAACCGCAATTATTACTGACAACACCACAGCATCCGTCGGGGCAAATACTCGCATTACGGCTCTGAGCGGAACCATTAAGGTAGAATCCCTAGTCAGCAATGAGGCGCGTAGTCGTGGTTCAATTTCAACGGGTGGTGCAGTTACTAGTAACCGTACTGATTCAACAAGTAATGTCACTTCTCAAGTTCGTACAACAATCGGAGATGGTGCGAACCTATTAAGCGATCGTATTCAACTGCACTCAAAAGTCACCAAGCTTGATGTCGATGCAGATGCCTACTCGAAGACGATCGCAGTGAATTCCACGACGAATGCTCAATCGAATGTCGATACCAATGTTGACACCAAAGTTACAAATGGAATTGGCGCAAGTCTAAATGGTCAAAATCGTCTTGAAATCATCTCGCGACAAGATGGAGTCGATACAGATAGCAAAGCAAAATCAGAAATTGCCGCAGGTCTAACAGGTTCAGTGTTTGCAACGGCTCATAACAATATGGATCTCGATGCTGATATTGATATCCTGTCGCGATCGAATCTTTCTGGACTTGATATTTTACTAGAAGCTGTTTCTCCTCAAGATCGCAATGCTATCTATGTTCTCGATCCTGAAACCGTTGCCAAAACTGTTGTGAACTACGTCTTGACAGCAGTAGAAGAAGTCGTCAAAGTCGTGAGTAGAATTCCGATTATTGGTTGGTTTGTCAAATGGGTGACTCGGACAGTCATGAGGCTCGTCGAGCAAATTCTGAACAGCGAAACGGAAGCGAAACGCTCTGGTAACTTCTCCAGTAACAATACAATTAATCTTGCAGGTGACATCTATCAAGGCGCACCCAGCCGTGCTTCTCTGGTGATAAATCCAGATTTGTCCGTTCTGACTCAGGGTAATATCTCAGCCCAAATTGTTGGAAATGAAGTCGTTGTCAGCGATGTGACGACAATGCCACCTGGACAGATCTTGATCAATTCTCCTTTCGGAACGGTGACTGGAGATGTGGTGATTCACAAAAATAGCGTTCTAGAAAGCGTTGACATTACAAACAACTCAACAAAGGATCTGCGGATTAATCGCATTCGGACGATTAACAATGCAGTTGAGTCTCCTGATTTAGATATTCGAGCAGACATCAATACTGCGAATGTCACAACTGTTACAGATGTTGTCGGTTTACCTTCCATCACAATTCAGAACAACACTGCTTCTAATGTGATTTTTGCAGGACTAATCGAGAATTCAACGGGTAGCTTGCTGGTTGCCAATCAAGGCGGAAGTATTCTCATGGGTAGCAATGTTCAGCTAGAGAATGCAAGCGCGGATTTGAATGCAGCACAAGGTCGGATTGGAGATCTCACGAATCGTTTGAATTTACGCTTGTTTGATGAAACGACGAATGCAACATTGCAGGCAAATGCTGGACAGAGCATCTCTCTCAATCTTCAACTATCCAGCAATGCTCTTAGCACTGGCATCACGCAGCTTGATGGGCTAGACCTTAACAGTATTACGGCTGGACAAGACATTGATCTAACCATTCGACAATCTGATATTTATCAGTTTGATCTCGATACTTTTGTGCTGTCTCGCGTTGCGATCGATGGAATTTACAATCTCAAGAATCTCTCCTCGACTCAAGGTTCTGTCAAAGTTGATATTGCTCAAGGCACAGCAAATATTAGCAAAGTCCAGGCTCAATCTGGCACAGTAAATCTAAAAACCGTTGGACAATTGGTTGATGTCAATACAATTGGGGCAGACATTATCGCTCAAGATGCAATCTTGCAAGCCACTGCCGGAATCGGGTCTACCAGTAATGCGATCGACACAGCCGTTTCTCGACTAGAAGCCAATGGCTCAGGGGGAATGTGGATTAACAACACTGGGAATTTATCGATCGGCGGAATTAGCCCGATGATCGGTTTAACAATCACAGGTGACCTTTCTCTAACCAATGCAGGATCAGTGACTGTAACTGAGAATGTTACTGCATCTGGTAATGTCCAAGTAACCACAACCGACACACAGAATCAAGGCGAAGACATTGAAGTTGTCGCAAATACTAAAGTCGAAAGTACAGGCGCTAACGTTTCTCTGCTTGCAGGTGATAATTTCACATTGAATCCAACAGGTACGATCGCAGCTAGAACTCAAATTCTAATCAAAGGCGACCACGGCAACGCAGATAGTATAGGCAGCACGATCGACATTCGCGGAGCACTCCAAGCTCCAGTTATCGAAATTACTGGAGATAGCAACACAGATCGAGTCAATCTCACCAATGTCTCGACAGGTTCACCTGTGGCAATTAGAACCTTAGACGGGGATGACACGATCAATATCGGCAGTAATTCCACACCTACAGCAAATGCAAATGGCACTCTGAATCGGATCAATGCGAATTTGACGATCGACGGAGGAACCGGAAGCGATCAGTTCAAAGCAGACGACTCAGGTGATACAACCGCCAATACTGGAACGCTTACCAGTAACCAATTGCTAGGGTTGGGCATGACAGGCACAATCAACTATGCAGGAGTCGAAGCGATCGAGGTCGCACTGGGTTCTGGGGCGGATACGTTTACCGTTGCTAGCACGATCGCAGGAACAACCACAGTCAATACTAATGCAGGCACGGACACCGTAAATGTTCAATCGATCTCTGGTGCAACTACAGTCAATGCAGGTGGAGATAACGACACAATTAATGTTGGAAACGCTAGCAATACCGTTAACGATATTGCTGCGACTCTAACTGTTCAAGGTCATGTGGGTACTGATGCTCTCAACGTGATTGATTCGGGTGATACTACTGCAAACACAGGCAATTTAACCAGCACTCGCGTCTCAGGCTTAGGAATGACAGGCACGATCGATTATGACACTGTTGAAGCTTTAGATATTACGCTCGGTTCAGGTGGAGACACCTTTACGATTCAAAGCACTCACACAGGTTCTACGACTCTCAATAGTGCTGCGGGTGCTGATACGATCTCCATTCAATCCAATACAGGCGCAACAACTGTCAATGCAGGCGCAAATGACGACACTGTAGCCGTCTCAGTTACGACTCCAGGTAGCACTGTAGTCGTCAATGGTGAAGCAGGCAATGACTCACTCAATGCAACGACTTCCACACGTGGGGTTGTCCTGAATGGTGGAGATGGAGACGATACGCTTCAAGGCGGCTCAGGAAATGACCTGCTTGGTGGCGGTTCAGGAAACGATCGCATTGAGGGTAATGCCGGAAATGATGAAATCTATGGTGATTCGACTTTCCCAGTTCAAGCCACAGATGCAGCTTATAGCAGTTTTACCTTTGATGCGAATGTGATGACGGCTCCTGCGGGATCGCGTCCAAGTCCTACACAGCAAGCTTCTCAAGGAAATGACACAATTTCCGGTGGAATTGGAAGCGATACAGTTTACGGGGAAGGTGGCAATGACAACATTGTTGGCGGTAGCTTTACCATGAATATAGTAGATGGAACGGACTATCTATTTGGTGGAGCCGGAAATGATGCGATCGCGGGTGACAATGCCACGATTGATATCAATCGCTCGATCGCTGTTTTCAATGACAATAACGGCGCGGTCGATTACATCTTTGGTGATACTGGAACGCTCAAATTTGCCCCGACAGGTGAAGTGACTCGTGCCGCGAATGCTTCGGTCGCAGGAGATGGAAATGATACGATCGCGGGTCAAATTGGTAATGATGCAATCTTCGGGGGGGCTAGCAATGATGTGCTTGCTGGCAATTTGGGGGATGACCTCTTAATTGGTGATCAAGGCACGATCGACTTCATCAATAGCAAAGTGACGAATATCGAAACGACAGAGTTTGGGATAGGTGGCAGCGATACGATCACAGGAGATGAAGGAAACGATATCGCGATCGGTGGATTTGGAATCGATACGATTAGCGGAAATGCTGGCGATGATATTCTACTCGGCGACAATGGTAAGGCAAGCTTTACAGCAGGTGTCGTTGTTAATGTCGAGACAACTGCTCCTAGCATTGGTAGTAACGACATCATCAATGGCAATGATGGAAGTGATATCGTACTCGGTGGATTTGGAGCCGATGTGATGACTGGCGAGACTGGCGAGGATGTTCTAGTCGGTGACAATGGACGAGTACAGTTTGCGACTGGAATTCTGACGAAAGTTGAATCGATCGATCCGGGTCAAGGGGGCAATGATGTGATCGCTGGAAATGCTGGAAACGACATTGCGATCGGGGGATTGGGTGACGATACGATTTCTGGCGATGCAGGACTCGATACCTTGCTGGGTGACAATGGTAGTGTTGTCCGAGCAGATGGAACCCCTCAAGCGAATGATGTCTATTCCACTGATCCGACTTTTGGAGGTCGAGATGTAATCACAGGCGGACTCGACAATGACCTAATCATTGGTGGCTCTGGCAATAGCGATGCACTGGACTTAGGGGGTGACACACTCTCCGGCAACGAAGGAGACGATATTATCATTGGCGACAATGCTGATATCACTCGCGATAGTAGCGATAGTACTGAACTCGTTGAATCTCTCTTCCCGATCCAAGGTGGAGACGACACGATCAATGGAAACGATGGGAATGACCTGATCCTAGGCGGATTTGCAAACGATACGATCAGCGGAAATGCGGGTAGTGACATCATTTTGGGCGATCACGGCAAAATTACCCTACCGAATGGAGTCATTGCCAGAATCGAAACAGCAAATCCGCTCAATGGTGGTAATGACTCCATTCAAGGGAATGAGAATGCAGATATCATTCTCGGTGGTTCTGGAGATGACACGATCGCAGGTGGACTTGCAAACGATGTGATTTTGGGAGATCACGGTGTGATTGTCCGTGCAGATGGCTCATCTCAAGCGAATGATATCTACTCAACTGATGCAGCCAATGGAGGGAAAGATACAATTACTGCTGGTCTGGGTGATGACATTGTGCTAGGGGGTGCAGATGCCGATCGCATTTCTGGCGATGAAGGTAACGATGTAATTTTCGGAGATCATGCTGATATCACTCGCAATGCCAGTGATGTCATTGAGAAAATTACTTCTACTTTTGCCGACCAAGGAGGAGACGACACACTTGAAGGCAATGATGATGATGATGTCTTACTGGGTGGAGCAGCGAATGATGCAATTCTTGGAAATTCAGGTAAAGACATCATTCTAGGCGACAACGGCAGCTTAGACTACTCGCTCGATAGTAACCTCAGCACTTTAGATCTGATTACCACAACTCAGCCCACAATCGGCGGCAATGACAACATTCAAGGCAACGAAGATAACGACATCGTACTGGCTGGAGCCGCAAACGATACGGTAACGGGTGATGCTGGCGATGATGTACTAATTGGCGACCATGCTGAAGTCACTTTAACAAACAACCAGATCGAGCAAGTCGAGAGCATTGATCCAGGCATCGGCGGAGATGACAGCGTTTCAGGCGGAGATGGTATTGACCTAATTCTTGGTGGATTCGGACAAGATATCCTCTACGGCAATGCTGGAAATGATCGAATGCTCGGAGACAATGGCTTGTTTGATTTTGCCTATGCAGGAGATACTGCTGTCGGTGCGGACACGAATCTATCAACCTTAGATGTGATCAAAACAACTGATCCAACACTGGGTGGGAATGACAGCATTTTTGGTGGTGCAGGTGAAGATCAAGTCATCGGTGGATCAGGTTCCGACTTTGTAGCAGGCGATGATGGAGTTGACCCAACGGTTGTCCTAACTCGCGAGTGGACAGTTGCAGAGCGCGGAGATTTCAATGGGGATGGAAACGTCGATATTCTCTGGCGTAATCAAGTGAGAGGCGATGTTGCTGTCTGGTTGATGAATGGTAAAGATATTCTCGATTATGCAGTCATCTTGCCAAGTGTGCCTTCTAACTGGTCGATCGCAGGAGTCAATGACTTCAATAATGATGGCAAAGATGATTTGCTCTGGCGCGATCGTAACAGTGGCGATGTTGCGGTCTGGTTGATGAATGGTAGAAGCATTCAATCTTCTGCAATTACACTCTCTAGTGTCCCTCTCAACTGGACAATCAAAGGGATTGCTGACCTCAATAACGATAAGAGAGCAGATCTAGTCTGGCGCGATCGTAACAGTGGCGATGTTGCTGTCTGGTTAATGAATGGCACTCAAATTCAATCGAGAGGCATTGCGCTCTCTAGCGTGCCGCTCAGTTGGGAAATCGAAGGCGTTGTCGATCTCAATAACGATGGAAATACAGATCTAGTCTGGCGCGATCGCAATACTGGTGATGTTGCAGCTTGGTTAATGAATGGAATTCAGATTCAATCTTCTGCAATCATCCTTGCGCGTCTGCCGCTTAGCTGGAAAATTGCAGGATTTGGAGACTTTAACAACGATCAAAAAGCAGATATCATCTGGCGAGGGCAAGACAATAACGAAGTTGCAATCTGGCTAATGAATGGGCTTCAAACAGCTAGCACAGGGATTCTACTAGCTGGTGTTACTTCAAACTGGACGATCGAAGGCGTAAGTGATCTAAACAACGATGGTCGGTCAGATATCGCTTGGCGCAATCGCACTAACGGTGACGCTGCGGTTTGGTTAATCAACGGAACGCAGCTTGCTGGAGCCGCAGTAGTGCTTTCTGCAATTCCGTCTAGCTGGGAGATTGAAGGAGTTGATGACTTTAATCAAGACGGTAAGGCTGAACTCTTCTGGCGCAATACTGTAAGTGGCGAGGCTGCAATTTGGATGATGAATGGTCTGACTCTCACAGAGTCAACACTCTATCGTGAAGGTTCTCTCCAACCCACTGCAACGCCCTCTGATGATTTGGTCATGGGAGACCATGCGATCGTCTACCAAGCATTACAACACGATCGCAATTTCGTCTCGATCGACACGCAGGCAACCGATGGGGGTGGAGAGGATGTCTTGTATGGAAATCAGGGAGATGATATTCTGCTGGGTCAGCAAGGCAATGACACGATGTACGGTGGCATCGGTGAAGACGATATGATCGGCGGTCACAATGTCTTGGGTGGAGCCGATGGCAATGATGTCATGGATGGCGAAGGTAATGCGGATGTGATGCTCGGCGATAACGGAAGGATTACTCGTCGTCGAGTGAACAATGCTTGGCAGCGATTTGTTGCTCCCTTTGCGACTGTGATTCGAGACATGACGCGATTTGATGATGTCGATCGCATCAGTGGGAATGACACGATGCGAGGCGGAACGGGTGATGACATTATTCAAGGTCAGCGCGGGGATGACATCATTGATGGCGGGGCTGGCGATGATGAACTCTACGGTCAGCTTGGAAATGACACTATTCAGGGTGGAGAAGGTCAAGATACAATCCTAGGAGATGCTGGCATTATTACTCGCGACTCGAACCCAGATGGTTCTGCTCGTCGAAATCTCAATGGTTCATGGCATCGAGATGTAATTCTGACTGATGTGGGTCGAGTAACTGGAACCTTTAGCAGTACTCCAACCGCCGGACAGTTCCAGACTCCAGATCTCCTGCTGCTCAGTGGTTCTGCTGGCTATCAAGTGGAATTCCTAGGAGATGGAAATGATGTGATTGATGCGGGTGCTGGCGATGATGCAGTCTTTGGTCAACGCGGAAACGATATGATCCAAGGCGGCTCAGGCAATGATTACATCGAAGGTAATGCAGGTAATGATCAAATTGATGACAGCACTGGAGATGACTTTATCGTTGGGGATGATACCTCGAATCTGCCCCCGTTTAATACTGAACTGCCGATCGTCACTCGCGGCATCCACTTAATTGAGCAAAATGCAAATCTAGTGCTTGATTTCTTTGGCACGATCGTCACGCCACAGTTGACCTTAACACCTGATCCAATTTCGGGCTTGCTCCCGGCTCTGACGCTCTCACCAACCTTGACCCGCGATCATTCTCTAACGCCAATTACTGGAAACTTGAGAACGTCCTCTGGTGCAACGCTGCAAACTCTAGTCGCAGTCATTCCAGACATTCTGAATCACCTGGATCTACTCGCAGGAAATGATCGACTCAACTCTGGTACTGGCTTAGATACCGTCGTCGGAGATAACTACACGAATACGATTCCACTCAGGACTGGGAATGCTGCGATCGATCAATCCTTAGATACAATGGTGCGATCGCTCTATCACTTGAACTATGATCTGCATGGTTTAGAACTTGCACTCACAGGAACAAGTGGCGCTCAACCTAGAGAACTGACAATCGGTAGCGATGTCATTGATGCGGGTAGCGATCGCGATTTAGTGATGGGCGATAATGCTTTCTTTATTGGCGGTTTGACGATTAACTCACCTAGCAATGCAGCGGTTCTGTCCTCACTCCTTGGTGAACTGCAACAGGTGATCTCAAGTTTCAATAGCACCGTGAATTTTGTCCTGAATCCACTCGTCAATCGACCCATGACTCAACCCATTACATTAGCAATCGGCAATGATCAAATCACTGGCAATGCTGGGGATGACAAATTGCTCGCCGATGACACCTTTATCATTGCGCCAAACTTCAAGAATCCGAACTATGTGAAAGGGAGTTTCTGGAACTACACAGTTAACGGTGCAAACAGACCTGCGCGTCCGACCCTGCGCGAATTCAACTTGAAGCTAGGCAATGATCTGGTCAATGGAGGTACGGGCAATGATTTGATGATTGGAGGCTATAGTAATGTGATTCTGCCGCTAGCAAATCAAGCTCCAACGACTCAAGCTGAGCGCACCCAGTTCCAACGAGATTTAGAACTCATTGCAGAGGATGTGAGAACGTTCATTCGCGACCTGCACAATACCAATCATGGAATTGATTACGTCAATAACAATCAGTCTCATACCCTGATTGCTCAAAATGATGTGATGAACGGCGAAGCGGGAGAAGATGTAATGCTCGGTGATAATGCGACCCTACTCTTGCCGATCGTGAACGGTCAAATTAATCTCAGCTTTGAGCTTGTGAATGGTTATCTCGATTCTAGCGATTCGTCTCATAATTTTAGCCAGGGCTTACTACATCAGTACGACTTGATTTATCGCAATCCGAATCTTGGAGTCACACAATTTGCAGAAGACACGATGACAGGTGGCGATGGCAATGACATTCTGTTTGGTCTACGAGGCATTGATAGGATGCAGGGAGAGAGTGGTGATGATTATCTATTGGGTGGAGCAGAGACAGATGTGATTAATGACACACTCGGTAACAATGTGATTCGAGCAACAAATCCAAGTGCTGGAGATATCACGATCATCAATCCTCGGATCAATACCTATCTGACGAATTTTCTTAGCCCTGCCCTTCAACGCTATGTCACTGAGCTAGATCAAGAGAAAAACAGCCTGACGATCGAAGGACAGTTTCAGCTTTCTTTCCCTGGCTAAATCTTTCAGTAAATCGGGCGTATTGAGTTATAAATAATACGCCTTCACTTCCCTATCAGGACTATATTGTGAAAAAGAACCAAGCCCCCGCGATTGCGATCGTCGCATTTTTTTTAGCTTCTCCTGCGATCGCTGAACCTTCTCTGAATCCTGAGCTACTCAGAAAACTCCAATTACTAGAGCAAAAACAACAAGAGCTAGAGCAAGAGATTGACACCTTACGCCAGCAAATTTCGCCAAAGACTGGGAACACTCCCGTATTGGATAAAGTAACAATTTCTGCGCCTGAGAAGCGACCTCAACAAATCCAGGTTTCAGCAGAAGCCTTGTTCTTAAAAACTCGAACTAGCAATGCGATGGATTTTGCGATCGAAGATCCAGGGCAGGCTTTAGCCGTCAGTGGCAATCTTGCTAAGGTGCGTTACGACGATCCGACTGCACTGCGCGTTGGTTTAGCTTATCGTCCTGAGAATACAGCTTGGGAAGTGGCTGCAACTCATATGTTTTTTAACTCTGATGGTCAGCAGAGTGCTGTTCGACCTGCTCAGGGATTTTTGTATTCTACCTTGACGCATCCGGTTCAGAATGATTCTGCGGATACGGCTGAGGCTGAGGCTCGGATGAACTATCATTCGACGGATGCTGAGCTAGCTTATCGCTTTAAGGTGGGTCAGAGTTTCGGAGTGCGTGTTTTTGGTGGGTTGCGCTTTGCGGCTGCAAATCAAGTCATGAATGTTGCCTACAATGGGCGAGATTTTAACAATGCAACTGCTCGAATTGAGAATCGTTGGAATGGGTTCGGACCTCGAATGGGGGCGCAAGTTGATGTGAAGCTTGCCAGTGATTTGAGCCTGTTTGGGCGGGGAGCGGGAATGGTACTCGTTGGAAATCGAACCACGAGCTATGAAGAGACCGATAACAATCGCTCGGATCTGGTCGCTCGGATCTCACAGGATAAATATCAAACGTTTGTTCCGGGATTAGAGGCGGCTTTAGGGATTAGCTGGCAGCCAAAGATTAGTCAGACTACAACTTTTGATATCAGTGCTGGATATGAATACCAGCATCTTTTTAATGTTTCAAATTCAATCCGCTTTGTGGATGGGGCTAGTCCAGGGGTCTTCTCTGAGAGTCAAAATGACCTGAGTTTCCAGGGGTTCTTTATCAAGTTGGGGATCAATTCTGAGTTCTAGTCATTGGAGTGGCAGACGGGGACGGAAAGTAGCACCATAGGCTCAAAGACCCGATTTGCAGCGTTGACACATCCCAGTTGCTACCACTAACGGCAATGGCAACTGGGATGCCCTATAGACCGATTGGAGCCGCGCTTACACCACCGCTTCAGTTGACATCAGGTTGCGCTTGTTGGAGTAGCGCGGCTTCGATTTCTGTCAACGCTTCTTTGCGCCAATTCTCAACATCCGCTTCGATCGAGTCTAAGTTCGCATTCTTCAGATTCACCTGCTTGGCTGGCTTTTGACTGATAATATTGCCATCGTCGTCTCGAATCATGACTTCGATGCTTGCCATACTTCTGACTCCGACCGTCTCCAAGGTCGTCTCGCCGGAGTCTGACGCAATGAAAAATCAATTTGGTATTATCAGGAATGCTGAATAGACTTATGGAAGAAGTTTGACGCTGTTGCTTATTTTCTGCGGTGGACTTGCAGTATCCATTTTTGAAACGATCGACAATAGTGTGTCTGAGCTTTCTAGTATTAGATAGAAACGCGATAACTCCGCATGATAAAAGAGCAACTTTAAATGCTTCTATGGAACATAAAATGATAACTTAGACATAATAAAAAGCATAGAAATAAAACAAACTAATAAATCTTTCTGAAATATTTCTGTAAACAATAGAACGAATAATGAAGTTAAAACTACTAGCAATACAGAACCAAAAAATATTTGGAGATTATAATGCTAAATCGTTCATTGCTTGTAACGCTGCTATTCGGGAGCTTGGTAGCTTGTACTCCCGGAACAAAAGATAGTTCTAGCACGATGAGTTCTCCTGCAAGTCCGCAAGCTGCACCTTCTACGCCAGCGAGTCGATCGACGACTTCCCCAACTAAAACCACAACCATTCAAGTCGAAGGGGAAACTCAACAAATTCCCCTTGAATTGCTGCAATCGTCTTACTTTTCCACCTACTTTCCCAGCGATCGCTTCAAGATCGTCCAGGTGGGTTCAGGCGAAGGGTCAGCGACCTGGTTTTACTGGAAACAATCCGATGGCACTACGAACAAGAATGCTTATGTGCAGGTATTTCTTCCGGGGCAACGCTTATCGGTTGATCAAGCGCGGCAATTCCTGGTGGGAAATCGTGCCCTATTTGAAACGAATGATTGGCAAAGACTCGATCGAGGTTCAGGCGATCGATATGCTGAATCTGCTTATTCCTCGTGGCTTCGTGACCTGATTCGGTTTGAACCGCGCACTAATCCTCAAAGCATCGCAGGAACGGCTTATATCGGTGAAATCGAGGGTCGCGCTTTCTATGTGATTTCGCACTATCCCCGCGAGTATGGAGATGGTTTTTTACCAAGAGCCGATGTGATTCTCAAAAACATCAAAGGCAAAGAAACAGGCTTGAGCAGCAATTCTAAGTTAGCGCTGAAAGGAATTGGGGCGGTTCAGGTTGGAATGACGGTTGCACAAGCTTCAAACGCAATGGGGCAACCTCTGATTTCACAAGGAGAACCTGCGCCTGGAAGTAGTTGTAGCTATGTTGCTCCGCAGCAGTCGATTCAAGGCTTGAACTTTATGGTGATTAACGATCGTATTGTGCGGATTGATGTGCGACGCTCTAGCCCAATTACGACACTGAGCGGAGCCAAAATTGGAGACTCAGAAGCTCGAATTAAGCAACTCTATCCGGGACAACTTACAATAACTCCGCACAAGTATCGCCCGAATGGTCACTATCTAACATTCACGCCAAAAGATGCGGCGGATCGCAACTATCGATTGATTTTTGAAACCGATGGCAAGCAAGTGACGGATTTTCGCTCCGGGCGATTGCCTGAAGTGACTTGGGTGGAAGGTTGCAGCTAATTAGGTCGCCAGGTTTGGATCATCGCCTTCTAAAATCGTACCCTTGAGCGTCGTATCTTTGAGGTCTGCGCCGCTCAAGTTGGCATCTTCTAGAGCAGCATCCGTCAAATTCGCTTGCTCTAGTTCGGCATTAGCGAGGTCTGCTTTACTCAAATCCGCAGCTTCTAAATTTGCACCACTCAGCGTTGCTTGATTGAGATCTGCCTGGGTTAAAGTCGCTTGAATTAGATTAGCAACTTCGAGATCGGCATTGCTCAAATCTGCACGATCGAGCAATGCGCCTTCTAAAATCGTGCCCGTCAGTATGGCATTGCTTAGGTTTGCTCCTGTTAAATCGGCTCCCGCTAAATCTGCTCCACTCAAATCGGTGCTGCTAAGGTCAGTATTGACCAAGTTAGCGTTTTTTAGAATCGCGCCTTCTAGATTTGCCTGTGCAAACATCGCACCGCTCAGATTCATGCCTTCTAAGTTCGCTTCTGCAAGATCTACATTACTGAAGTCGCGATCGCCGCTTTCGTACCGTTGCTGTAGTTGCTGGACATCAATCGGTTGTACCATTGCAAACCTCCTAGTCCTTCTATGTGGCTTCCTTTGTAACGCTTGAGTCTATCGGTTCTGACTGCAAAAAGCGTCTACCTGATGTCATACGCACATCAATAGACACATTGCTTAACTTCTTCAATTTGCTTCTGTCCGACGTTATAGCATTTTCGGTTAAGCTGATAAGAACCTTTATGTCATGAGCATAGCGAAAATCCCTGAATCAATTGGCTGATGCTGAATTTGCTAAGGATCTAAGGCACAGTTGAGTAACTTCTGGTTAGAACCATTACACTGCTGACCTTTAGAGTGATGTTGTTTTAGAGAAAATTTTGCACGATCAGAACCGTACTCAATGAATTGGGGTAGTTCCGATGTTTGTACCATCTGGATTTGGAACAGAATTACTCAAGTCTTCTCTGGGTCAGATTGCCTACTACACGGCGGAAGGAACACTCTGGCAACAATCTCAAGCTACTTCAGAGACATTAGTCTTTCTCCATGCGTTGGGAGGCGGTTCCTCTGCTTACGAGTGGTCGAAAGTGTATCCTGCGTTTGCGGCTGATTACCGTATTCTTGCTCCAGATTTGATTGGTTGGGGACGCTCTGATCATCCGACTCGAGACTATCGCCCTGAAGATTACGTCCAAATGATCGTCGAGTTCATCAAACAAACCTGCGATCGACCTGTCACCGTGATTGCTTCAGGACTGACCGCAGCTTTTACCATTCGCGCCGCAACCGAATCGCCCAGCTTGTTCAAATCGCTAATCTTGGTCACTACGGCAGGTTTGAACGATTTTGGGCATAACTATAGCGAAAATTTGTTTGCTCAGATCATTAGACTGCCAATTTTAGATCGATTCTTCTACAGTGCTGGAGTTGCGACACCTACAGGAATTCGCGGCTTTTTAGAACAACGTCAATTTGCTAGTCTCGATCGCATTTATCCCGAAATCATCGAAGCCTATCTCCAATCGGCACAACAACCGAATGCAGAATATGCAGCCCTTGCCTTTGTTCGCGGTGACTTAAGTTTCGATTTAGCCGAATATATTCCCAAGCTAACAACGCCTACTGCCTTGATTTGGGGACAAAAAACCGAGTACACCAATCCAGATCTAGGGCGGCGATTTATGCAGATGAATCCGATTGCTATCCAAAGTTCTGAATATCTCGATGATGCTCGACTCACCCCCCATCTAGAACTTCCTGGCATAGCGATCGGACTGATTCGCAAGTATCTAGCCTTGCTGAATTTAGGAGAAAATCAAATGGTTCACACACTTCAACCCACTGATTTAGAATCGACGCTCAACATCTTGCAGCAAGATTTGATGGCGGCTGATCCAGCGATTACGATCGCATTAATCGAGCGCTGGGAAACACAACTGCAAGAAACTCACTTTTTTGGAAAGTTAAGCGAACTCAAGCAGGCGATTCTAGAAGGGCGTTCAAGCGCGATTGCAACTCTTCTTGAGGAATTAGGACAAGCCACCTGTGCTACGGTTTCCCATCTTAGCGATCGCGGCTCAAACAATGTTGAAATGCAAGTCGATCAACTCGGTCAAGCCCTAACTCAAGCAGGTCAAGTCCTGCATGAATCTCTAACAGAACAACGATAAGAGGAACCGAATTATGCAATCGAGTGAACAGCAGTATCGCGATCGCGTCCAGCAAAACGACTTCTTTGATGCCGATCTAGAGGACGCTCATCGAAAAGTCAGCGCTCAAACTGCCCATACTTCTGTAAATCCTGAAAGCAACCAGAAAACCGAGGGCAGCTTAGCGGAACGATTTATGCAAACGCTCCAACAGATAGAAGAAACAAAGAACGTAGATCCACTCGTTGCTTTATTTGCCGAAGATGCTGATCTGAGCAACCTTGTAATGCACCAACCGATTCAAGGACACAAGATGATTCAGCAATTTTGGCAGAATTATCTATCGGTGTTTGATCAGATCCATTCTCGGTTTACATATACCAGTGAAGGCAACGGCACGATTACGCTAGAATGGGTTTCTGAAGGAACATTATCATCCGGTGAACCGTTCAGTTACCGAGGTGTCAGCATTCTTGAAACTCAGAATGGCAAAGTTCAGCATTTTCGGACATACTATGACTCTGCAACTTTTCTACCACAGGGTGCAAAACAGTAAGCAAAGTGCTGGGTGCTAAAACACAAGTTCAAGCCCTTCTTAGCACTTTCCTATTGCAAATTAATCAATCTGCATTCCCAATGTGCCTGGATAGTCCTTAACTCGAAGGGAATAGTCGGGTTAGATGCTGCGGAGGATCTCGGAGATGTGTTCGGTTACGAGATCGGGGCGGGATAGAAACGGGTGATGACTGGTCGGCAGGTCGATCGATCGAGTAGCGCGGGCAGCGTGAAAGCGCTATTCACCTGCTGAGTTCACTTGCTCGACTGGTGAACCGACTTGCCAATCTGAGCGAAGTTGCCCTTCTTCCCAATATTGTTGAACGAAGGAATCACTCGTAATGGCTTCCCAGAGTTGTTCGATCGTCGTCGTAATATAGGTCACGTAAACAAAGGTCGGTTTACCTCGATATTCTAGATAGGCAACAGTTTTCTCATTCAGCACTTTGGCTGGAACCTAAACCAATCCAGAACTGCGACGATTCTATTAATGAAGCTTCCTGACTTGATGTTCATTTTATCAGGAAATTCTAGACTGCTTCCTGAATATATTCTTACGTCTAGGTTGCTTCAGTTCTGCCTAGTTCGTGTTTTCAAGTTTGGGTAAAATCATGAGTTCTAGTACAAAATTGCTCAATGCTGGCACAATGTTAGGCTTGTTGGGTTTGGGAGTGATACTATCCTCCGCTCTACCTACAATGGCACATCCATCGGAGAATCCTGTCCAGATTGCTCGGATAACACCTCGCGCTTATGTTGGGCTGACTTATCGTGATCTTCCAAAAGGGCTGGAAAATCGAGGCGGTTGGGTGATTGACAGCGATCGTAGAGACCCAACTCACGGAGGGGCAATCATTCGTCAAGGTCAATCTCAAATGCTGTGGTTAGAACGATACATCAGCCGTGATGCAGCAGGCAGAGTCACTTATCAAGTGGTGGATGCGTTGAATTTGCCCGAGATTTTGAAATCGCGGGAGCTTGCTGTTGGGTTTTGTCGGTTGAATGGTAGATCAGATCGCAGAATTGCCGCGATCGTGGAGGCAACGAATACTGAATTCAGAACAAGAGTGCATCGAGCATGGCAACTGAACATTAATACAGGTAAGATTGTCCCGATTAGCACCAGAAGAATTGCTTGTGAAAATCCAGGATGGGGCGTGTAACATGAAGCTTATAGTTTCTACTTACTGGTGTTTATCAACCTCAGCACCAGGCGAGACTGCTTGTTCTGAAAATGGTTGGATAGACCGTAATTGAGCCAAGACTCAGGCGATACATTGGCGAGTGATGGATCGGCGGCTCAAACTCGAATCGCAACTTTCCCCGTCACTTGCCGCTGTTCAACATAGCGAATTGCTGTGGGCAGTTCACTAAATGGATAGCATTGATCAATCAAAGGAGTAAGATGTCCTGCTTCTATCCATGCCTTTAATGTCAGCAGATCAGTTTGATTCGGCTTGACCACAAGGCTTTTTACTTTTCGATCGCTGATTCTCGAAATGACAGATCCAAACAATAACACTTGAAACAATCGAACCGTTGATCCGCCCACCATTACGTAAGTTCCTTGAGACACTAATCCTGGTAGATAGTCAAAAACGGAACGAAAAGCGGCTGCATCCAGCATTAAGTCATATTGCTGTCTAGCTTGGGTGATATCTGTTTGAGTGTAGTCAATGACATAATCAGCACCAAGCGATCGTACTTTCTCTATTTTTTTCGTGCTACAGACTGCCGTCACTTCAGCACCCAAAATTTTCGCGATCTGCACGGCAAACGATCCCACGCCACCAGAAGCCCCATTAATCAAAACTCGCTGTCCTGGTTGAAGCTGTCCTACGTCTCGCAGTCCTTGCAATGCGGTTAGTGCGGCTCCAGGAACCGCCGCAGCTTCTTCAAAACTTGTATTCATCGGTTTATGAACCAATGCGGATTCAGGCGGACAGACATACTCAGCAAATGCGCCAAACCCACATTCAGACAAATCACCAAACACCTCATCACCAGGTTTGAACTGTGTCACGGCTTTGCCCACTGCTTCCACTTGTCCTGCAACATCAAAGCCGAGGATCTTGACCTTGGGCTTGAGCAATCCATATATCAGGCGCACAATAAAAGGCTCTCCCCGCATCAGATGCCAATCGCCTGAATTGATCGAGGTGGCATGAACTTTGATAAGTACATTGTTGTCAGTTAAGATGGGTCGATCGACTTCTTGTAAGCTCAGTGTGTCTGATGAACCATATTGGGTTAGCACGATCGCTTTCATAGCTTTACCTTGCGATTTGAGATTGGGTGAACGATCCCTACTTTGTCACAAATACTGATACAGAATCAAAAATTAATTCTGTATCAATCTGTCTACTCCATATTTTCGCAAGCAATGCCTTGGGGACTGATTGGCTCGATCTTCTCTGTCTTGGTATTAGCACGCCACGCTTGATAGACATGGGATCGGATTTTGGTATCGGTCGCTTCTACGATCGCAAAAATCTCTCGATCGTAGGTTCCATTCAGCATACAAAACGCATAGTGAAGTCGCTGCGATTTAGAGAGTTCAGGTAGCTCCAGGACATCCACCACTTGTCTGGGAAGGGGACCCCTTTGATTGCTCTCCAGGAATTTTGCATACCATAGCACTGTGGTTTTGTCCTGTTTGAAGATCTGACCGATGTACCCTTTCGGAATCACCCAACCTCCATCGTCTTGCAGATCAGTCACAGATTGCTAGTCTCGGTAGAACCTGGGCGAACTATTAACAACTTGTTCAACCTTACAATCTTTTCCGCTAGCCGATTGACAGGCTCTACGAGCATTGCGTTCTGCTCGACGGCGCTTTTCAGCCCTGATACAGCCCACCATTGCTGTCCTTTACAACTGGTTATTTCAGAAAGTGGGGGACAGTGTGTCTCAAGCAACTTAAAACACTTTCAGTGAGCCTGAATATGAGATTTTGTATGAGATTTATAGATTTCAAAATTTTAGGGGAAACGCTAAGATAATCAGCAAGCACACGAAAATGTGAAAGCAAATCACAATCACCTTTCAATGCTGCTGAAACCATAAAATTAAGAAAAACTAAATTTATGGCTGCAATCGATCGATTTAAAGGGGTCGCCAACTTTGGAGAACGCCTAAGCTATTGTCTGTAATAATTTCAGGTTGTATCTCTAGGTCTTGACTGAAGAGATCCCTATAATCCTCGCTTGAGATGCTCAATCAGGCTCGTCGTTATCTGAGGAGAGAAACAACAATGCGATTGTGCCTCTTCAATAAACTAGCCCTGCTGTAAACAGGGAAGCCTTATTAATTTAGTAAGTAGACACCATAACTACTGAGGGAGAGAGTCATGGCTGAAACAGTTACATCTTCGGATTTTGAAACAGTAGAACCTCTTCAGAATCTAAAAATTGAGGTCATAGCAAGCGGTCTGGATGGTCCACGCAAACTGAGTTTTGGTTTAGATGGGGCGCTTTACGTTGCCGAAGCAGGTCGGGGAGGACCGGGTGCAAGTATTCCGTCTCCTAGCATACCGGGCGCGGTGCTATCCTATGGCGCAACAGGTGCGATTATTCGCATTCAAGATGGGAATGTCGATCGAGTCGTAACCGGATTGCCATCGCTGGCATTACCCGATGGTGGAGATGCAACAGGAGTAAACGATATTGCCTTTGATGCGGCTGGAAATGCCTATGCGCTCCTTGGTTTTGCCAGCAATCCTGCCAATCGGGATAGTATTGTGCAAGTGCCTGATTTTGCTCAGTTGATCGCGATCGACAACTTCGATGGCGGTTCGTCCTGGACTCGGCTGATCGATTTTGGCGCATACGAACTCAACAACAATCCTGACGGGCAAGACATCAATACAAACCCCTATGATTTGCTGATTCAGGATAATACGGTCTATATGATTGATGCAGGCGGAAACAATCTGCTGAGTCAACGTGCCTTTAGCAATCAATTAGAACTAGAAACGGTCTTTCCAAGTCGGAGTGCGATCGATCCATTCACAGGTCAAACCGTGGTGCAGCAATCCGTCCCCACTGCGATTACGGTTGGTCCCGATGGCGCTTTTTATGTAGGTGAACTCACAGGATACCCGCTGCAAGCAAGAGCCGCACAAGTCTATCGACTCAATGCAGCAGGACAGCCAGAAGTCTACGCAGGTGGATTCACCAACATTATTGATCTAGCTTTTGATCAGGCGGGTGGCTTGTATGTGTTGGAGTACGATGCAGATGGTCTTTTGACAGGCGATGATGCAGGTGCTTTAATTTATGTCTCTCCGGATGGCAAAACGCGCACCACAGTCACCGATGCGCTTTTGAATCCAACGGGGTTAGAAATTGGCTCTGACGGTGACATTTACATCTCAAACAAAGGCTTCGTTGCGGGACAAGGTGAAGTGCTACGGTTGAGTCAAGAGGAACCATTTAACCCTTGTCCAATCTATGACCAGGTAAAACGCTACACCACAACCATTGCAGCCGATGGGGATCAAGCAGATGTCTACTATCCAATCGTACCAAATTCGACTGCGGATCAACTGCCGATCGCGCTACTGCTCCAAGGGGCTTTGATTGACAAAGCAGACTACTCTAACTATGCCCAAGAAGTTGCAAGCTATGGGTTTGTGGTAGTGGTTCCGAACAACGAGCGAACCGTCACTGCACCCAATGGACAAACAGTGACAGGGCTGTTAGCGGATCAACAACAAGTAAATGATGTCCTAGCTCAGATGAAACTAGAAGATGCAGATTCTCACTCACCGATTTTTGAAATTGTAGACACTAGCAAACTCGGACTGCTAGGACATTCATTAGGGGGATTTGCAGGACTTGCAGCAATTCAAAATATTAATAGTCCACAGGTTTCTTCCGGTAACTATACTCGACCGCCTGAACTCAAAGCGGGTATCTTTTATGGCACCAATTTTCAGGCTGGGGAAAATAGCGGTGTGTTTCCACCTATTGATAATCAAGGAATTCCAGTCGGACTGATTGCAGGAACATTGGATGGCGTGTCTGATTTAGGTGAAACTGCTTCTACTTATGTCAAAATTCAAGACCCGTCGAAAGCGTTGATTACCGTTGAAGGTGCGAATCACTACGGCATTACTAATCAAGATAGCGATCGCGATCCCAGTCGTCCTGAGATCGATCAAGCGACCGCAAACGGAGCGATCGGACGATGGAGCGGATTGTTTTTGCGATCGCAACTCCTCGGCGATCAAGGCGCATTTAACTATGTCTACAAAACAGGAGGCGACCTCGATCCGACCGTGAATGTCACCTCCATACTCCCAAAATCTTAAATTGATATGGGGAACGAACGGATAAAGTGTTGATGCCATTGTTGAGCTTGATCCCGGACTACTGAAGCTTTAAGCGCGAACGCATCTTGCCTTAAAGCTTCTTTCTCATGATTTAGAAGTACTTGTCTTTGGCAGGTTCGCCTTCAAAAGGTTGTACACCCGTTTCAGGATAGTCATCATCACTCACACCAAAAATTCGGACGATCGCACCTGAAATGAATTGAATCACGTTGTGCGGAATTGCTTTCACCGTTTGCCAGAGGTCTTGTACACGAGTGTTAGTAGACATACAAATTTCTCCTCAAGTGAATGTTAGCTTTCGTCCCTTGCTGCTCGCATATGAGCGGTTTCTTGACGTTGTTCTTTGTGTTGACGTTCCTGAGTCACAGTTTCTCGCATCGCTTGATCCAAATCGCCTTCCTGCATTGTTTCGAGTGCCTCTTCAGCACGTTGATGAATACTGTGTTGCCGATGCTCCTCTGCGAGGCGATTTTGTGTGACAGTACTCCGCAGATGCTCTTCTGAATTCAGCATATCTGTCTCTCCTAGCTTTTTTCGATCAGAGTGGGTAGTTCGCTCTAAGCTCAAGATAGAAAAATAATGTGAGGAAGTTGTGAGGAAAGGGGATCACTCAAGTTTGCAAAGCGTGATTCGATTCAGCAGGTAGAATTGAGCTAGCCGAATGCTGTAGATGGGTTGCTTCTCGCAACTGTTTCGCTTGGCGCAGGGCTAAATCTGCAATGCGATAGAGGGTCTTCAAGTCTTTGCCATCTTCGGGATGTTGGGCAACACCAGCGCTAAAGGTAACATGAATAATTTCTCCGGTTTCTGTCGTGAATGCCTGGTAAGGTAAGCGCTCTAAAACATGGATCAAGCGTTGTACGCCATCTTCACGTGTCATCCCATACATGCCAATCACAAATTCTTCTCCGCCCCAGCGTGCCACGATGTCTTCATTGCAGAATGATTGTCTGAGTAAATGCCCAAATTGTCGTAAGACGGCATCTCCTGCGGCATGACCATATTGAGCATTCACATCGCGTAAGCGATCGACATCGATCACCGCGATCGCAACGGGTTGCTGAGAACGGTCGGACGATCTCAAAAAAGCTTCTAGTTCTTGAGTCGATTTCTGCCGATTTTTGGCTCCAGTAAGCGGATCAGTTTCGAGCAATTGTCGCAGCAATTTGACGCGCTCCAAACGGTTGAGAATGCGTGTGACCAATTCTGCACCAACAATCGGTTTGCTGACAAAATCATCTGCACCTGCCGCAAACACTTGCGAGATGAGTTCCGATTCGGAGTGAGCCGTCAGAACCACGACAGGGAGATGATTCCAATTGATATCATTCCTGACGATCTGACAGAGTTCAATCCCATTGAAATTCGGAAACTCGATATCTAGAACCAACACATCAGGCACAACTGTTTCCAGGGTTTCCCAAAAGCGTTTGGGGTCGTTCAAGGTAAAAATCTTCAAGCCCCAGGGCTTCAGCAAAGTTGTGACTGCATCGAGTAGAGCGACATCATCATCAACAACTAAAATTTTGGCTTGAGTTGGAATGATGCGTTGGAGAATTTGTGAGGCTGCTTCTAGAACTTGCGAGGCTGGAAGCGACTTCTGTAAGAGTAATCGTCCACCGTGTCTAGAAACTTCTAAGCGCTCGGTAAGTTCATTGCGAGAAGTCAGAACAATCGCTGGAATCGCAGGCGAGTACTGCTGAAATGAAGCGAGAAGTGTGAGGCTTGTCTCGATCGCATCAAAGCAATCGAGATCGAGAAGGACTAAACTTGGGGCATCATTCTCACAAATCTTGGTGACAGCTTTAGCAGTTGTTGCACTCTCACATTGATAATTCCACTGCACAGCTTCGTTGTTTAAGGCAGGGATCAAGGTTTGGTCTTGTGAGATAACGAGAATCGACGGTTGCTGAATTGTTTTTCGATCGAGCAATTCCGATTCTGCTTCTGAACAAATTGGCTCAGTCGTAGAGGCAGGAACATCAATCACTCGACGCAGAGAATTGAGCGATTCTTGGAGTTGTTTTAAGGCTCTCGGTTTTAGAGGGCAACTCGCGAGGATTTGTTCAATGGTTCTAGCAATCTGAGAGCCTTCTGTAAAGCCAAATGTGCCTAGAGATCCGGCTAAGGTGTGGGCTTGTTGAGTCGCTTGCGCTTGTAGGGTGAGATCCGATTGACAGGCAACTTGCTCAATGATGGCGATTTGTTCATTCACTCGCTCTTTATACTTTGTCCAAACCGTGCCGAGTTTCGATCGGACTTCTTGCGCGGTTGAGTTTGAAGTGTCCGATGGAGTCCGGCTGCTGAGCGGTCTAAGCCGATATCCAATGCCATAGACCGTCTCAATAAAATCAGCAGGCGCACCTGCTGATTTGAGTTTTTGGCGTAATCCTTTGATATGGGTTCTGACTGCTTCTTCGCCGGGTGCATCGTATGTCCATAGGTGTTCTAAGATACTGCCGCAGCTAAAGACTCTGCGACTGTTCCGCAAAAAAAGCTCTAAGAGTCCATATTCTTTGGGAGTTAGGATGAGCGGTGCGGAACGGTAGGTGACTTCGCAAGCGCTGGGGTTTAGTTGCAAATCGCCCCATTCGAGCAAAGGAGTGGCAGTTGATTTGGCGCGGCGGAGAAGTGCCCGAATGCGGGCGACGAGTTCTTCTTCATCAAAGGGTTTAATGACGTAATCATCGGCTCCTGCGTCCAATCCAAGTGCGCGATCGTGGTGACTTCCGTAAGCTGTTAGTAACAAAATGGGCAGTTGAGCAGACTCTATGTTCTCAGCGTGCTGGGCTAAGAGTCGCACTTGCCGACAGAGTTGGATTCCATCGATATCAGGCAAGCCAACGTCTAGAATTAATAGATCGTATTCAAAGCTTTGCAGGAGAGCGAGTCCTGATTTTCCATCTTTTGCGACTTCTACAGCGTAATGATGGGCAGTGAGAATCGTAGTCAGTGCCTGAGCCATTAATTCATCATCTTCAATGATCAGAATTCTCATAGGCTGATTCAAGCTGATTCACAATTTCTATTTTCAGATAGTTTGATAACGTTGGTCATTTCTTCTGTGTAATAGTTACAAAAGTTCAAATGACAAGGGATACGGGGGCAGGTACGAACTCTAGAACTCTTTCCTCACAACTTCCTCAAATTTCAGCAGTACTCTCTAAAGTGTTCTCTTTTAAGGCTTTCGATGCACGATTGCTAACGCTGCTCGGTTCAGGTGTAGAACAAATCGGTGGATAAAATCATGATCGAGGAATTCAGAATAACGTCTACTTGTCCTTGCTACGATCTCCTGCTTATATCGCTGCCTGGAAGACGGTTTTAGGGGTGCGGTTTTAAAGGGTGCGAATAGGAGCGAGGAGTCGTTCGATCGCTGAATTTTGCAGTCATCGCGACTCGGTTTTAGAAAGAAGGTATGAGTTATGTTAGCTCAGAAGATATTTCAAGTTGCTGTTGCATTGTCTTCCTGGATGGGTGGGATGATATCCATTCATGCGATGCCCCCTCAATTTCCAGTGCTAGCAAATCTGAGCGATGGGAACTATCAAATGTGTAGTCAACCTCCTCCTCAAAGTTGGCAGCAAGGAGCGGGAGTCTGTTTGGTCTTTACAAAGCAAGGCGATCGAATTGAGGGATACTATGGCTATCCGCATTCAGATGCCTTTGTCTGCCTAAGGGGAACGAGTCGTGCGACACAGGTGAGTGGGCAGGGGTATCTTGTTTTGTGGGAAGGAGCGCCTTGGGAAAAGCCGACTCAGCCATTGATTTGGGATAAGGAGCAACGACTTCGATTAGAGCAAGCGAAACTTGTTCGGAGTAGTGCTAAGAGCCAGTCGGAGATAGAGCGGATTTTGTTTCAGAAAGCAACGTTAGATGTTCGATCGTTCTATCTCTACAACAGTCCTAAGATGACCTCACCCAAACAGTTATGCAATTGGAACTTTCAGAGTACATTCGGCTTTAACAGTTAGTTCTTTGCTAAAAACCCTTGATGGAAGGTCACAATGCCTTTTGGTATCTTTTCAGTAAATGGTAAAGCTAGAAAGAACTCTTGAGGAATGCCCTCATAAATCAAGTCTGGATAATTCCGAAAACCGAAGCGTATGTAGTAAACAGGATCACCCACAAGGCAGCATCCTAGCCCGCCGAATTCTTTGATCTGTGACAATCCTGCTTGCATCAGGGCTGTTCCGATACCTTGCCTTTGATATTCTGGCAGAACTGAAATTGGTCCTAGCCCAAACCAGTTTTGTGTTCCGTCTGAGATAACGATCGGTGAAAAAGCAATATGTCCAACAATCTGCCGATCAATTTCTGCGACAAGTGAGACAGCCAGCACGCCCGCAGCACGCAAAGCATGAATAATGAATTGCTCTGTGTGCTGACTGATCGGATGATTCTTAAAGGCGGCGATTGTTACTTCTGTAATTGCGTCGATGTCTGAAGTAGTTTCTTTTCTGATAATCATTGAGAGTTCCTATTTATTCTTTGAAGTGATGTCATAAACAATCGGCGCAATCCTGGCAGTCTGAGCGTAAATCTTTTGTGCATGGCTTATCGATCGTGACGAATGGTGCAATTGATTATATCGTGATGCTCTTGCTCACAAGTTCCTCAACTTTGTAGTTTATAACTCAGAGTGTAGGAGGAGCCTGGTACTGAACCAACTAGTGAGGTTAAGGTATGTTTCACAAGATTTTAGTCGCGATCGATGATTCTGAACTGAGTCAGATTGTGTTCGAGCAAACCCTAGCCCTAGCAAAGGAAAATCAGGCAGACTTGCTGCTGCTGCATGTGCTGGAGCCGTTTGAGGATAGCTATCCGGGTGATCCTTATATGGGCATTTCCGATTCGGCAAAGCAGGCTTATTTGAAACACTGGAAGGAATGGGAACAAACTGGAATTGATAGACTAAAATTACTGGAAGAACGTGCAACGGCAGCCGGAGTATCGACAGAATTTACGCAAAGTCTGGGGCATCCGGGTAAGGTGATCTGCGCGCTAGCGAAGACTTGGAATGCAGATTTGATTGTGGTAGGTCGGCGGGGATTTAAAGGGCTTCAAGAGTTTTGGATAGGCAGTGTGAGCAACTATGTGCTGCACCATGCACCTTGCCATGTGCTGACGCTGCAAGGGAATATCCAGGTTGGGAAAATGGAGGATGCGATCGCGGCTTACCCTCAAAGATGATCTGTTGAGTTTGCAAGCGATCGTCATATGCGATCGCTTTTCAATTTAGATTTTGCGGACGATTCACATCACTCTATGCAGTTTTCTTTCAACTTTTCAATTAACTTGAGGCTGCCTTGATAAGCATCCATTGTCACTGACCCCAATTTGCTGCTTCCTGCTTAACCTATACTCAAGCTAGACTAGAGCCAGAGTACTTATTTGAGTTGCATGGTAGAAACAATTACACTCTCCCTGCCGAATCCAGAAAGTGCGATCGCGCTTGCTGGCAATCAAGAAGATAATCTGAAAACGCTTGCCCATCAGACAGGCGCAAAGCTTGTGATGCGAGGTCAAGATTTACTGATTACAGGCACAACCAATCAGATTGATCTGGTAAAACGTTTAGTCGAATCGTTGGAAGACACTTGGAGTAAGGGACAGGTCATTTCCAGTGTCGATATTCTCACCGCTCGTCATGCCCTCGATACACATCAAGAAGGCGAATTGCAGACGATTCAGCAAGATGTGTTGGGACGGACTCGGCGGGGAGAAGCGATTCGAGCCAAAACGTTTCGGCAGCGGCAGTACATTCAAGCCATTCGATCGCATGATCTCACCTTCTGCATTGGACCTGCGGGAACTGGCAAGACTTATCTCGCGGCAGTGATGGCAATTCAAGCGCTCTTATCCAATCAATATGAGCGGTTAATTTTGACTCGTCCTGCCGTTGAAGCGGGAGAAAGATTAGGATTTCTGCCAGGAGATTTGCAGCAGAAGATTGATCCCTATCTGCGACCGCTTTACGATGCGCTTTACGAATTTGTCGAGCCTGAGAAAATTAGCGGTCTCATGGAGCGCGGCATTATCGAAGTTGCGCCGATCGCTTATATGCGCGGGCGCACTTTAAACAATGCTTTTGTGATTATCGATGAAGCACAAAATACAACGCCAGCACAAATGAAAATGCTCCTGACTCGACTAGGATTTAAATCCAAAATGGTCGTTACAGGAGATTTGACTCAAACCGATTTACCGATGCACCAAGAATCAGGTCTGGCAATGGCACAAAAGATCTTGAAACCGATCGACTCGATCGCATTTTGTAATCTCTCAAAAGGCGATGTCGTTCGTCATTCCCTGGTTCAAAAAATTGTTGAAGCTTATGAACGCTATGAATCTTGATACGTTGGGCGTGATTCTCAAAGTTATGGCTGCATCGTTGGTATTATCGATCGCAATTAAATATCTCGCCCCATTTGCAGAGATTTCGCCGACAACATTGAATGTATTATTTGCGGTATTATCTCCGGCTGCAATTTTAGCGATCGTTCTTCTGTTCAATCAACATGACTAGCTATCAATTTCCACCTGGATTTCAATGGGGAACTGCAACTTCTGCTTATCAAATTGAAGGTGCAATCGATCGAGATGGGCGAAAACCTAGCGTTTGGGATACTTTTAGTGCGAAAAAGGGACGCACATTTCAAGGGCAGACGGGTGCGATCGCATGTGAACATTACGATCGCTATAAAGATGACATCAAACTGATGGCAGAATTGGGCATCAAGAACTATCGCTTCAGCATTTCTTGGTGTCGAATTGTGCCTGATGGGCGGGGAGAGGTGAATCAAGCTGGACTCGATTTTTATGAAAGACTAGTCGATTGTTTGTTGGATCATGGGATTACACCGTTCGCAACCTTGTTTCATTGGGATAGCCCTCAGGCTTTAGAAGATCAGTACGGCTCCTGGCGCAGTCGAGAAATGGCGCAGGACTTCGCCGACTATGTGAAAGTCGTGGTTTCGAGATTGGGCGATCGCATTACAAACTGGATGACGCTCAACGAAATCACCTGCTTCACCCAGATGGGATATGACGTATTGCAGACTCCACAACATGCCCCAGGAACCCGAGTCGGCTCAAAAAAAGAAGTGTGGCAGACTTCTCATCATGCTCTACTCGCACATGGACTCGCCTGTCAGGCAATTCGGACAACCTCTCCCAAATCTTGCTCGATCGGGCTAGTCGATAACTTTGGCGTGACTGTTCCCATCTATGACTCTCCTGAACATATCGAAGCTGCAAAAAAAGCCTTTCCCTACCACTGCGGCAATGGTGGAATTCTCTATCCAGCCTTGACGGGTGAATACAGTCCAGCATTAC
>JALOOO010000376.1 GCA_025454375.1 Leptolyngbya sp. Prado105
TTATCGGTCAATACTTCGAGCGCCATATCCACATACTGTTTTTTGAGAACATCAGAAGAACCTGAGTAGCGGAAGAATTTGCCGGTGTAGCTGACAGGGGTTTGAGGCGTTTTGCGCTTCAGCGTTGGCTTTGTACTGCACTGATCCGTAGAGCTACCTGATTTACGTTGCTGCGCCGACTGAGGAGGCTTACCGGCTTCCCATCGTGCCATTGCAGGATCGCTATCTTCGAACCACAAGCGGAAGTATTTGACGTTATTGGCGTGGCACCACCTGCGGTTCTCCTCAGAATAATTTTTGCCCGCAAGATACCATACGACACTGCCGCAGCCATGCTGTTTTAGTCCCTGGGTGCGTCGCGCTAGTTCATCTGAGGTAATGGGGCTGATCTGGATTTCATGCGCCTCCATCACGCCATTGGGATAGGTCAGGAGAATGTCTGGCTTACGGAAGGTCAGGGCAGGATCAAGTAATTCGATGCGTGCTTCGATCTTGATGTTGGTTAGTCCGTCGATCTCTAGCCGTCGGGCGATCGCAGCCTTGGCGGATAAGTGTTTTTCCGACTCCCCAGAGTGATTCTTGCAATCCCTAGATTCCGCTTCATATTTGGGGTGATAGAAGTGGACGCGGCGACTGGACGTGTGACGATACCGCACCTCATGGAGTTTGCCTAATCGTTGATAACAGTGAGGGCAGAATAAGCCATCCTTCATGGACTCTCTGGAACTAAATGCTACATCGGCTGGATCGTCGCCTTGTTCGATCAGCGCAGACGGATTGAACAACTCTAACTTGCTGTTAATAGCGGTCAGGGTCATATTTCACCTCAACAGATTTTGATTTGTTTTCGATTGCAATGGATTTTTAGATCAATCGCATCAGCTGATCTAGAGCTAAACGCTTAGTGCCAAATTCAAACTCAACAACAGCGGCAGGAACCACCTTCCCACCAAACTTCAGATCCCACACTACTAATTCTTTCACTGTTCCGCGTGCACCGTAAGGAGCTTCCTTCATCTTTGCGGACTCTTTACGGGACCGCTCATCCATCCATTCAGGGAAAACACACTCTACAAAGTCACCTACCTGAAATCCTCTCCAATCCAATGTAGAGGCAACGTCTAGCGGCTTGCTCAACTGCTCTGCCGCGCGATAGTCATTGACGGATCCATTCAGGAAATAAACAACAGTGCCATCACCGTCATCCATCACTTCTGCAACAGTGGATTCTAACCCTGTCACTGAGTCGATAACTCGATCGCCTTCGCTAAATGGATACTCGCTTCCCGCTCCAACCGTGCTGCTCTGTCCTGCCAAAACTTCTCCATCTGTCGTGCTTCCGCATCTGCTTGATTCGCTTTCCATCGCTGCACGCTGCGCAGGTATTCCGGCAGGAGATGTGACGGGCATTGCTTCCCGTTCTCTGCTTTGCATAGGGAGGTTGCTAGCATCAAATCTTGGCTCATTTCTTACCTCAACTGTCTCAAGTGTCACAGGGCTAAAATCGGCTGAAACTGGCTCTCTGCAAGGGATTGACTCGTTTTTTGCTTCTGTCACAAGCTCAGAAGGAATTCTGAAGGTTTCGCGATCGGTGGTCAGTGCGTTGGGGTCGTAAGTCCAGAGTGTTTGCCCCCTAGCGCCCTGGCTTGTATTTCCCAAGCCTCGTTCAATCAGCACTGAGAGAAGGTTAGAAGCTTCTTCTGTATTCTTGGCAATGCGCTTGCGTTGAATGTCACGAGTCGAAACAGCACCCTTATCTTTGGAAAGCTCGATGATTCCTACTAGCTTGCTATCTAAGTTGTGCTCCGAAGCTCTGCCATGCAGCAGGTGGATCTGACTGATGTAATAGTTCATGAGTTTGATCGCCCGTTGCATCGTCGCTGCTGAGATTGTGGGAACGATTGGGCGATGCTCCACGACCGCATCGATCAAATGCAAGAAAAGCGCTAAACGTGCCGATAATCCCGGAAGCTTAGAGTAGGCAAGGAATACAGGCTGTGACACTTCGTGACGCTGATCTTCAATCCAGAACTCAAACTCAGTCAAAATGCGTCGAGCAGTATCGCTGAGATAGTAAGACTGCTCTGGAATTGAATCCAATTCTTGATAGATCCATTTCAGATATTCAGTGATGTCTACTGGGTTTCCCCGCTGCCTTACAGAGACGAATCGAGGGAAGCACCACAGAAATCTATCCCACATCCCGTCAACGTCTTTAGAGGTCGATATCAACCGCTTCAGAGTTCCTTCCTGGATTGCGCCCGTAATGCTAATCGCAGACTCAGGAATGAAGCAACTGCTCTTCTGAGTCTTGCGGTCTGTCTTGATATCAGATCCATTGAAAAAACGAAGCACCTTTTTCCGGTCGCTACCGCCCTTGGACTTGTACTGGTCAAAACCATCAATCAGCTCAGCAAGCTCGTCATAGATCATCACAAAGCCGTTCTTGGATGGCTCCTGGGCGTGGATTGCCATCGCAGCTTCTAACGTTGAATCCTCTAAATAGTAATGACGCTTATCAGGCTCAACGGGGGGCTCATGGTCTGCTGCCGCCTTTTTGCCCAACGCATCGTAACGACGTTTCTCGCGATCGTATTCTTCTTTTCGGTAGGCGTACTCCATCTCAGCGGACTCTTGCAGTCGCACCAATGGCACACGAGAAACGCTCATTGCCGCAGACTTCCGGCTGCCAGGGTCAGCGACAAAACCTGAAAAAATAACCAACGGCTCTTTCCAACCTTCAGAGACATAAACCTTTGCCCGCGTGCCTACCACACTCGCAGCGGTCGCCATGAATGGCTGGTGGATTGCTTCCGGCGCTACCGGCAAACTCTTGGCTTTCGCCGTCAACGCCTCAGCCAGTTTCTTGGGATAGATCTCGAACAGATTAAGCGACTGCCGCCCAAACTCCAGCAGATCTTTCAGAAAATCAGAATCATCACTATCGGCTGTGACACAAGGCTTTTGAGGCTCTCTGTCTGCGTTTGAGCCGTTTTTTGCCCTGTGACACTTGTGTCACTTGCAGGCAGAAATTTGAGTTTGTCTTGTAGCAGCAACTTCGCCGCGAACTGATCGTATCCAAACTCTTTCGCCCATTCGGCGATTTCTGCGATCGCCTCGCCTCGGGTCAGTCCACCGCACTCAACCTGCCAGAACAGATCGGAGGCTTTAACGTCCAACTGAATCCGCCGCATTCCTACAGCGTCTTCCTTCTGTTTGATGATTTCAGCCTTGGATTTAGGACGCTGCTTTTCTTTGCGCCGCTGCTCCTGCACATTGCTACCCTGCCATGGTGCGATTGCTTCGCGAATGTCTTCCGGCTTGCAGCCATCGAAGCACTGATAGGCTCCGGTCTTGAAACTGATTGAAAGATCCCGCCCGTTGCACACGGGGCAAATAAACTTTGTCTTGTTCTTGCCGCTAGATTCGAGCTTATCTGTGTGCTCGCGGATGTCAAAGCTAGCGGATTGAGTAGACTCTGTGTTATTATTCATGTCATGACACCTCTTACTACTTCTTAGCGCTTCTGGCAGCAACCGGGGGCGCTAAAATTTTGTTTACTCGTCCATCGTAATGGATCCGCATTGAAAAAAAAACCGTGTGGATCACTCCGTTGACACTCCAACGGCTAAAGCACGTTGGATTCTTCCTTCATAGAGGCAACTTGCCCTGACAGGATTACTCCAGTCAGCGTAGTGGTCATCTCTCCAAAAGCGTTGCTCGGCTCAAGTCCGAAAGTTCCCGTGTGCCCCACGGTACTCAATCCTCGACTAAGGATATTTCTTCCTGCATTGTGATCACGGTCTAGGACGCAACCGCACTGACAAACATGAGTGCGAGTAGACAATCCCTTTTTGACCGTAGCGCCGCAGTTAGAGCAGTCTTGGCTTGTTCCCGCAGGATTGACTGCAATCGTGATTTTCCCAAACACACGACCGAAATATTCAACCCATACCCGGAATTGATACCAAGCTGCGTCATTGATAGACTTGGCAAGACAATGATTCTTCACCATATTCCTGATTCTCAAATCTTCGTAGGCCACTACATCGTTAGATGTGATTACGCACCGAGCTAACTTTACTGCCCAGTCTTTACGCTGCCTACTTATTTTGAGATGGCGCTTACCTAAAACCTGTCTTGCCTTGCCTCTGTTCTTAGACCCTTTGACCCGTTTTGATACACGTCGCTGAGCCTTTTTGATAGCCCTCTCCCCCTTGCGTAGGAAGCGAGGATTTTCAATCTTGTTGCCCTCAGAATCGGTATAGAACTCATTCAGTCCTACATCCAATCCAACAGCCTTGCCAGATGGCTCAATGAACTCTACTCGGTCTGCCTGAATTGCAAACTGAGCGTAGTAGCCATCAGCCCTTTTAACTAGCCTCACCCGTTTAATTTGGTTCGGCTGGTAGAAGTTGAGATCTCGACTGCCCAGCAGCTTCACCAAACCAATCTTTTTACCATCGGTGAAGTTAATTCGCTTACGGTCCTTAGATAGCTTCCAGCCAGAAGTTTTGTACTCTACAGAGCGGCAATCCTTTTTGAATTTGGGATAGCCCTTCTTCCCTGGAACCTTCTTTTTGCAGTTCTCGAAGAATCGAGATATTGCAGACCACGCTCTTTCAGCCGAAGCTTGACGAGCCATGCTATTTAGTTCATCAGCAAAGCCAAACTCTGAAGCCAGCACAGCGCAATACTTGTTGAGGTCGAACTTATTCACGCCGCGATTATCCATCCAAAACCTTAGACATTTGTTCTGAATGAATTTCGCAGTACGAATCGCCTCATCGAGAGCGTCATACTGCTGCGGCATTCCTTCTAGCTTTGACTCAAATACTAACATTCTTACGTCAATGTATTTGGTATAAGTATAGCAGAAATGCTAAGGTTTAACAAGGAATTTGCGGGCGACAACATCCATCCGCCCATCTCCCGCTCGATGAAAGCCGGGGGTCTCGTGGGCGGATAGAATCGTCGCTTCGTTTCTCGTTCCGAGACGCTTCGCGAACGGCTTTCATCCCACCGCCAAGCTGAGTACAGCTATGGTGGGGGCATTCCCGCCTGTTTAGGTAAACTGCGCAGCGCGCCCCGCCCTACAAATACAGCAGATTGCAAGTTTATGAAGTACACCCTCCAAACCCGGTTTCTTAAAGAAAGCGGGTTTCTGGAGTCCCTCAGATACCCAAAAAATGCTGTAATTAACTTCCCAGTAACTCAACCAACGCCTTAGCTAAATATTCGTACTGCGGCAAAGAATTGTAAAATTGAGCCGAAATCCTCAACATCCGCTTGCTAGCATCCGGCCAAGGAATTACCGGCACTTCTATTTTAAAAACCTCCCACAAAGCATCTTGTAAAGGAACAATTCCTCCCTTAGCAACTGCATCAGA
>JALOOO010000377.1 GCA_025454375.1 Leptolyngbya sp. Prado105
GTCATCTCCAACAATCAAACCCTCTCGCAACCGACCTTACAAGCCATTTCCGCCGAACAATACAAAGGCATTCCCGGTGCAGAGGTTACTTTCCCAAAAGCCGGAATTTACACCTTAGAAATCAGCGGCAAGCCCAAAGTTGACCCCGACGAATTTAACGCTTTCAAATTTGCCTATGATGTCACCGTGCAAGCCGGAACCTCAGCACAATCGACACCTGCCGCAGTGACCCATCAACCGACTGTCAATGCCACCGATTGGCTTCTCCCTACGACCTCCGGTGCGATCGCCGTTTTAACTTGTGCCTGGATTGTAAAAAGAACCCTTAGAAAATAGCAGAATCCAAAATTCAAGTCACAATGGGAAATGCCGAATTTCTCGATTGCGACCCATGATTGATCACGATGTCATTATTGTTGGCGGCGGACTGGCTGGATCTCGTGCTGCGTTAGAGATTGCCCGCACAAATCCGAGTCTGAGCATTGCCGTTGTTGCCAAAACTCATCCAATTCGATCGCACTCAGTTGCCGCGCAAGGCGGCATGGCAGCCTCGCTCAAAAACGTCGATGATGCGGATTCCTGGGAAGCTCACGCCTTCGACACCGTAAAAGGCTCAGACTATTTAGCAGATCAAGATGCAGTCGCCATTTTGACCCAAGAAGCCCCAGATGTCGTGATCGATTTAGAGCATATGGGAGTGCTATTTTCGCGGCTTTCCGATGGTCGAATTGCTCAACGAGCATTTGGCGGACATTCTCACAATCGCACCTGCTACGCCGCAGATAAAACAGGACATGCGATCTTGCACGAACTGATTTGTAGCTTGATGAAGTACGGAGTCAAGATCTACGAAGAATGGTATGTGATGCGCCTGATTCTAGAAGACGGTCAGGCAAAAGGGATCGTCATGTATCACTTGCTGAGTGGACATATCGAAGTCGTTCGTGCCAAAGCCGTCATGTTTGCAACTGGAGGCTATGGTCGCGTTTACAACACCACTTCCAATGACTATGCTTCGACGGGTGACGGTTTGGCGATGACTGCAATGGCAGGATTGCCACTCGAAGATATGGAATTTGTCCAGTTTCATCCGACCGGATTGTATCCCGTTGGTGTGTTAATCTCTGAAGCCGTCCGAGGGGAAGGGGCTTACTTGATCAACAGCAATGGCGATCGCTTTATGGCGAACTATGCACCGAGTCGAATGGAGCTTGCCCCGCGTGATATTACGTCTCGTGCAATCATGTCTGAAGTTCGCGCAGGGCGAGGCATCAACCCGGATGGAAGTGCGGGTGGCGCTTATGTCTATCTCGATTTGCGACACATGGGCAAAGAGAAAATCATGAGCCGAGTTCCGTTTTGCTGGGAAGAAGCGCATCGATTAGTGGGAGTCGATGCGGTGACAGAACCGATGCCTGTCCGTCCGACAGTGCATTACTGTATGGGTGGCATTCCTGTAAATACAGATGGACGAGTTCGAGCCAGTGCGGATGAGCTAGTCGATGGATTTTTTGCAGCAGGTGAAACTTCTTGTGTTTCAGTACATGGAGCCAATCGATTAGGTAGCAATTCGCTCCTAGAATGTGTCGTCTACGGACGCAGAACAGGAGCCGCGATCGCGAAATTTGTCCAAGGTCGCAAAGCTCCAGATTTGAATGCCGATCGCTATATCAAAGAAGCCAAGGAGCAGATTCAAGGCTTACTGGATCAACCCGGACAGTATCGAATTCAAGAGATTCGCCAAGCTTATCAAGACTGTATGACTGAGCATTGCGGCGTATTCCGAACCGATGAAGTGATGCAGACTGGGTTAGTAAAACTGCGTGAGCTACAGCAGAAGTACAGCCAGGTTCGACTCGACGATCGTGGAACTAGCTGGAATACGGAATTGATTGAAGCATTAGAACTGCGATCGCTCTTTGTCGTGGGTGAGATGATTCTTTTCTCTGCGATCAATCGCAAAGAAAGCCGAGGCTCACACTTCCGTGAAGACTATGATCAGCGAGACGATGCAAGTTTCTTGAAGCACACGTTAGCTTACTATTCGGCAGCCGGAATTGACATTAACTATATGCCTGTTGTGCTAAATCAATTCGAGCCACAAGAGCGGAAATATTAGGGAGGAATCATGGCAACGCGAGGTGTTTGGATGAAAGACCCCCACTCTGGAGGCGTAAAGATTTCAGAAGCAGTGCGCAAGCGAGTTGAACAGCGGATTAAGACCTATGCTGACGCGAACTATGCGGGAAAATTTAAGCGGATTGAAGTGCGATTTCGAGGCGCACTCTGTTACATTGACGCTTACACAAAACCCCCTGAGCCAAAGCCAGAACTTCTCAAAATTACTGGCGAAACTCCTGAACAGTATTTTGAACGCCAGAATAAATACGCGATGCACTTATGCCGCTTACGTTACTTTGGCAACGAAGAATCGTGGAGTCTTGCTTTCTATACTTACAGTCATGAACGGTATGAACCTTCTGTCTTTAACAATGGGACTTTTTACGGCACACCTGAAGAAGCATTTGATATTGGGGCAGTTTATCTAGCAGACTAAGTATGAGTGAATATCAGTACTACGAATTTCAAGCACTCGATCGTCCTCTCAGCAGTGAGGATCAAGAATACATTCGTACCCTTTCGAGTCGTGTAGAACCGACTGCGACTCGTGCTAAATTTGTTTATCACTATGGCAATTTTCGGGGCGATCCGCTAAAGGTCCTCGATCGTTGTTTTGACATGATGATGTATATCGCAAACTTTGGGGTTCGACGACTGATGATTCGATTCCCAAAGAATTTGATTGATCCAACTCTATGGAAGCCTTACTGCGTTGAAGGCGCGATCGAACTGAAACAAACTAAATTTTATGATGAAACAGTTGCTCCTTTAGTAAGTAGAGCGCTGAAGCAGATGTATGACTTACTCAGCGAGAAGATTAGCTATTTGCGCAAAAAT
>JALOOO010000019.1 GCA_025454375.1 Leptolyngbya sp. Prado105
GTCGCCAGATGGTTGACTCGTAACTTGAATCGTTTTTTTCGGTTTCTCAGGCTGTTTTGCCTTGTCTCCAGGTTTGTCTAATTTGGATTGTGGCGTAGATTTCTCTTCGGGTTTCTCTAATTGGTTTTTGGGGTCAGGCTTTTCTTCGATATTGCTGTCAAGCACTCCTGTGCATTCAAAATTTCTGCCTGCTTTTGGTTTGATGGTGTCAGGGCGAATGATGGATCTTACAGCGCTTGAAAAAGATGAGTTTGAGAGTGCGAGAGTACTTCATAGCCTAACGTCTAGGTAAACCGATACGGGAATCTAAGTTGAGCGATCGAGTTAGTCTAAGTAGGATGATTTCTGTATTGTCGATGAAGGGAGGACGTGCGATCGTAAATGGGTAATTGTTGTCATTTGCAACCAAAATTGTGTTGGAATCGAGAACGAGAAGATCTTCGATCGTCACAAATGGAAATTGGAATTTTTTCTTTTTATCCTGATTGAGATCATTCGGATCTTCAATCGTTAATAAATTGACAATTTCTTGTTTTTCAACACATTGATTCTTGTCTTTCTTCGTCAGATCAATTTTGTATATCTTTTTGAATTTCGCTTCTTTTCCTTGTTTTGTATCTCTCTCAATTACTAAGTATTCATTCTCATTAATAACTGCCATATCTCCTATTGCGTATTCTGGATTTTCTAACTTGTAATATCCAGCGAGTCCGTTAAATTTTCCAGCAGTTGCATCTGCTTGGTAAATCCTCAAAAAATCTGCCGGATCGCCTTTTACAGATCCTTCCAACATCAGATAAAGCTTTGTGCGATCGGGATTCGTCGCCATGCCTTCAAAGCCTTTTGATGCCCCAAGATTTGAACGCTCTGAACTTTGAGGCGATCGCACAAATCCACCTTTGAGATCTGGGGTTGAAATTGGGGGAGCTAGAAGTTTGCCGTACTGATCAAAATGCAGCAGATAAGGTCCGAATTCATCTGCAATCCAAATCGAACGATCGCTTGCAATCACAAAGGATTCGGGATCGAAATCTGCGCCTGTGAGAATTCGACTGTCTTCGTTCACGAGTTTGAACGGAACTTTGCGATCGTGATCGATGAGTTGAGTAAAGCTCAGCATTTTGACCTCGCCGTTTCCGCCTCTACCCCGAAAATTAGGCGCAACTCGATAGAGTCTCAGTAAAAAATCTGCGCTATTGTCTTTTGCTCCAAATCCATTGTCAGTGAGGAACCAAAAAGAATCGCGATCGGCAAATTGTACGGCGCTAAATCCTTGAATCGGCTGCCCGTTAAAACTGCCTGTGCGTCCGTTGGCTGAGATTTTTGCGCCTGCCTGTGCGCCAGGGACAAATACATCCGCTGGCAAAGCGGCAAATCCGACAAGCTGCGTTGAGCTTTGGGCAGCAGCAGCAGAGACAAAGAAAAAGCTGAGCAATACGATCGCTAAGAAACGCCCAATCCAGCTTTTGTGAAACAGTCTACTCATGGTGAATAGCATTTCATAACAACGTTAAGGAATGGCAATTGCACGAAAAAAGATCGGTTAAGTTCTTCCGTTCAATCTTGACGAATTTTTCAGAATTAAGCCGCTTGTGGCAAGCCCAAATAACTTTGCAACGATCGACGCATCACAGCAACCGGAACTTCTTGCTGAGTCCAAATTTCTAAAGCCGCCGCACCTTGTTGCACTAGCATCTCTAGCCCATCGATTGTCCTCGCTCCCTCTCTCTGTGCCTGCTTCAAAAACCGGGTAGGATTCGGAACATAGACGAGATCATACGCGATCGTATTCTCCTGAATCTGCTCTGCTTGATGATCTGTAATCGGAGAATCATCAAAATTTGGCGACATCCCGATCGGAGTGCTATTAACGATCAAATCCGCATGAGGCAGAAGATCAGAAAGCTGATCCCAGGTGTGCAGCTTCAGAGATTTTAAGTTCCAGTAAGCTTGAAATTCCTCAAGCTTACTGCGCCCGATGACATGAATTTCTGCACAGCCTAGCTCTGCACAGCCTGCAACAACTGCTCTCGCGGCTCCTCCATTTCCCAGCACGATCGCCACAGATTGTGACCACGATCGAGTGCGTAACGGCGAAAGAAATCCGGTAATGTCTGTATTGGTTCCGCACCAGCCTGATTCACCTTTCCAAACGGTATTTACCGCGCCGATCGCTTTTGCTGCATCGGTGATCTCAGACAGGAGAGGAATAATGGCTTGCTTATGGGGAATCGTAATGCTAAATCCTTGCAGATCAATCGCTTCAAAGCCTGCGATCGCAGTTTTAAGATCTCGAACTCGGAACGGAACATAGACAAAATCTAGCCCCATCTGCTCGATCGCGGCATTGTGCATGATCGGAGAGAGGGAATGCTCGATCGGATCGCCAATCACCCCTAGAAGCTTCGTTTTACCCGTGATTCGGTTCATTCTCGGTTGGATTGGGCGGTGTGAGCAGTTCAAGTTGCGTATGGTCAGGATCTTCGCTCAGCGTCACTTCAGTCAGCGTCAAATCTGGGACAATATTGATCAAATCTTCAGGTGTGGGATCAGGAACCGGGCGAATGCGACGGATAGGTAAATTCGCAATCAAAGAAGTCGATCGCTGATGATTTTCTAACTGAAACTCTGTGCCCTCATCCAATTCCACATAGCGCGAAACCACATCTAGAATTTCTTTTCGCAATTCTTCGATAAGATGCGGCGGCAAATCTGCTCGATCGTGAGCTAGGACTAGCTTCAATCGCCGTTTAACATCATTGCGGCTATTGTCGAACCCGCGAGGGAAAAGTCGTTCTAGGAATTCAGTGATCATTGGCTAAAGATGCAAACGGGATAATAAGGATCAGTTCAAAACATCTGAACTATTTTTTCTTGAATTTACCGAAAAGCCTTGAGAAGAAGCCTTCTGGAGGAGCTTCGAGATTCATTAAGGGTACTCGCTCTCCCTCAAGACGACGCACAATGTTGTCGAATGCGGTTGCAGCTTGTGATGGCGTTTCTGATAACACGAGTGGTTCGCCTTTGTTAGTCGAGACAATCACTTTCTCATCGTCAGGGACAACGCCGAGCAATTGCACTGCCAAAATCTCTTGTACATCCTCGACCGACATCATATCGTTTGCTTGAACCATACCCGGTCTGATCCGGTTGACAATCAAGTTAATGCGTTTGATGCCATTCGCTTCGAGGAGTCCAATCACGCGATCGCCATCTCGAACCGCAGCAATCTCTGGAGTGGTGACGATGATCGCTTCGCGTGCGGCTGCGATCGCATTTTGAAAGCCGTTTTCGATCCCAGCGGGGCAATCGATCAGGATATACTCATACACCCGTGCTAACGCATTCACGAGTTGCCGCATTTGATCTGGAGTGACGGCTTCTTTCGTGCGGTTTTGAGCCGCAGGCAGTAAGACTAAATTCTGAAACCGTTTGTCTTTGACTAAGGCTTGTTCGAGGCGGCATTGTCCGGCTAAGACTTCCACAGCAGTATAGACGACGCGATTTTCGAGTCCGAGCAAGAGGTCTAGATTTCTCAACCCAAAATCAGCATCGATCACAGCAACTTTGCGTCGCCGTTTTGCGAGTGCCATACCGAGATTGGCAGTTGTGGTGGTCTTCCCGACTCCACCTTTTCCTGAGGTGATTACGATGATACGAGCCATTAATTAAGTTCGCTTTTGAAAGGAACGGAGTTTGCCGATTACAGGTTTAATAGGATAACAGAATTCGGCATTTCTCTAAGTGCGAATTCTAGAATTGACCGCGAAATAGAGAAAATTCTTGCTGCGATCGAGCGATCGATTTAGCATAACGCAGCTTAAAAAAGGCGAAAACGCTTCTCTACAAAGCTTTACCGCTTGTGTGAATCATCATTACGCTTTGCGAAGGCTTTGAGAAATAGCGGGCTGGCAATTGGGACAAAAATGCGCCGATCGACCTGCTAATTTCATCCGCTCGATCACGGTGTCACAGACTCGACAGCGATCGCCATCTCGTCCATAGACCCAGGCGATTCCCCCGTAGTTGCCATTCACCCCGGAGACATCGCGAAAATCGCTAAAACTGGTTCCTCTCGCGGCAATGCTCTCTTTCAAAACTCGAATCAAGTTTTCTCGCAGCGTTTTTGCCTGCTCTGGTTTTAAATCAACACACAGCGTTTCAGGGTGGATTCTACTCAAAAATAGGGCTTCATCGGCATAGATATTGCCGACCCCTGCGACGAGCATTTGATCGAGTAGAGCGCTCTTAATTGGGCGTTTTCGTCCCTTAAGCTGTGCGTAGAAGTACTCGTCCGAAAATTCTGTGGAGAAGGGTTCGTGACCCAATCGCTGCAAGCCTGTGATGATTGTTTTTGGCTCCTGGTCACCCATGACATGCCAAATCTGTCCAAAGGTGCGCTGATCGACAAAGCGGAGTTCTCGATCGTTGTCAAAAAAGAACCTCACCCGCGTATGTTTGTGCAAGGGTTCAGCCTGATTCATCCATAAAAGCTGTCCCGTCATCCGTAAATGAACTCCCAACCAGCCCATCGGTTCTAGCTTCGCCAGCAGATATTTGCCGTAGCGATGCCATTCTTGGATTGACAAGCCGAGCAGACCGTCGATGAATTCAGCAGCCGTGGGATGCGCGATCGTGCGATCGAGGAAAACGGCTCCACCGATGATCGGTTGATTTAACGTCACCTGGTTCAGTCCCAATCGAACCGTTTCGACTTCAGGCAGTTCTGGCACTCAAGACTCACTTGTAATAAAAAACCGGGCAAGAACAAACAGAAGAAACGTTCTTACCCGATTTATTTTATCAATTACAAAGCCGCGATTTCTCGCGCTCTGGTTATTTTGCAGCTTTTGCAGCTTTTTTGGGTGCTTCAACTTCTTCAACTTCGCTGAGGGCGAAATTGTTGGTGTTGACACCGCTCGCAGTACCGCTGTACCCGGTATAGTTCACCTTATCAAAGCGCACGATCACTGGATATTTGATACCGCTTTGGTCGATCGACGCAACTGTGCCGATGTCGCGATACCAGTAGGACTCTTTTCGCAAAATGCGGACTTTAGAACCACGTTGAACCATGATTGTTCTTTTCCCTTTATTTTGAAAATTAACGGACTCGGTGCGGCGATCAATGCGACGACTGCCAGATTTGCCACACGGGGGTCAATTTTCCTCAATTTACTACGCTATCTGAACGCTTAAGCATCTGGCTTCACAGGTTGAAACATTCTGAAACAAATCGGCTGGATTTAGCGCGATCGCGAATCCGCCGATTGCGTCGGTGAAGTGGGGATTGTTGGCTCGATCGAGATCCGGAGTGCCTCTGGGAATGAAGGCTGCATCTGAGCCAACCGCTGCCGCGATGCCTCGACTAAAATCAGAACTTCGCGATTAGATGCGACTATTCCCGCCTGCGGATTGGCAGGGGGCTGATACAGACTGAGCGTTGTTCTCTGGGTCGTTCGCTGAGGGTGAGGTTGGGCGACTAATACAGGTGTTGTCATGACTCTCGCTTGGCGATTGAGTTGAGTTCGTACGCTGATCAGGTCACGAGTCGATCGATATAGGGCACAGTAAACTTGTACCTGTTCTAAGGTTGCGCTATCGGTTCCGGCGACTTCTCCGAGTCCTGAAGGTGGAGAGCAGAGCAAATCTGGCTCAGGATAATTTGACTTAAGAAAGCGATCGACCGATGAGGTGTGAAGAAAAATCTGTCCGCCTAGTGTCTTGAAGCGGGTGGAGTCGGGAATTGTGGCTGAGCGTTCGATGCGATCGAGGAGTCTTACTTGGTCTTGAGTCAGTCGATAGGCTTTACGCCAGTAATCGCGAGTTGCGTCATCGACTGGTGCGTTGGAGCGGGTACTTGCACCCACTAATGTTGCACCGATTAAAAATGTTGCACCGATTAAAAATCCAGCCGCCGCCAATCCCGTCAGAAGAACACGCCGCATAAATTCCTGCCCCGTTTTTTATGTCACAGGCGGATTTTCCCCTGTTTATGAAATTAATTCAACACTGCCAAAGGGCATCTCTGCCGATTGGCATTCGTATCTTTACGGAATTTTTATTTCAATGGCGTAGCATTCTATGTAAATTCCAAGTCGCATCCTGATTTTCAAACTTTCGTATGCACTTCTGCGTGATTTTGTATGGATCGCATAGACTCAGGATGGAGCATCGATCAAGCCTCGAAATGTATACCTACGCTTTCTTTAAAACCCCAAATTTGTCTCTCCAATTGAGTGAGGGGATCACCGGGAGACTCGAAATGATCGCGATCGCAGGGTTGTCTGCTTTAGTAGAGCCAGAGTTTGAGCTTGAAGCGATCGAGAAAGATGACACGCAATTGGTGCAGGCAGTTTTGGCGCATGATCGAGTAATTTGCGAGTTGTTTTGGCAAGTCACAATTTTGCCGTTGCGATTTGGGACACAATTTTTATCGCGCGATCGTTTGATGAAACACTTGTCAGAGAATGCCAACAAATATTTAGAAAAGCTGGCGCGGCTTGAAGGGAAAGCGGAATATCGATTGAATTTAACGCCGATCGAGATTGAGTCGTCGAGTGATTCCCAGATCGATAGCAGTCTCAAGGGGCGAGATTATTTTGAGGCGAAGCGGCAACAACTTCAGGCACAGCTTGATCAGCAGGAATCCCAGCAGCAAGAATTTCAGCGAATCTTATCTGAAATTGAACAAATTTATCCAAATGTGATGCGAAAAGCAGGCTCGGATGGAGTTGAAAGACTCTATCTATTGGTAGATAAGCAAGCAGAGATGGAGCTATATCAACATTTAGATGAATGGCAGCATCATTACCCGCATTGGGAGTTGGGATTAGGTGAAGCATTGCCGCCTTATCATTTTGTTTGATAATTGAGCGAATTTGCTATAGTTGCAGATTTTGAACCTTCCTCAGTTCTCTCTGAAAAGCAGGGGGTCATGAAATCGGAGAAAATGTAGACCCCGGAAGAACCCCCGATGCCGTCCCCCTTGCAAAGCGATCGTGTCTTGGGTGGGGCACTCCGGAATCTAACAACTCAAACCGAATTGCTTCAGTCTAGAAGCTAGCAGTACAGTCTCTTGACCAGGCTCCTCTAAAGATCGTGCCGAAGGTCTTGAAGCAGCTTCCATCTCGCGCCGGTTGGTTGAAGATTTCTCGTCTCGGCTCCCAGAACAATCCAGTTTGCATTTGACCGCGCACACTGATATTTTGACTTCCGATCGGTAAAGTTACAGTTCGTTTTGCACCCACAACTAAGCTAGACACTTTAAATTCGCGGCGTTGTCCATTCACGCTGTAGTTGATTTGGTAGTCTGCGACATAGCCGCCTTGGTTGAATACGGTGATTCTCGGAGAAGATGCAGCGAGAGCAGACATGGAGAGAGCGGGGACGGTTGCGAGGATGAGAGCGGAGGTGGAAACGATTTGACGAAACATGTTCTTTGTCCTTTGTTTGAATGGTTTTGAGCTTCTGAAGAGATACACGTTGGCATTTTTGAGTTTATGCAGGATGGCTCAAAATCATTGATGCTAGGTGCGATCGCGTTTGCTGAGTCAGGGTTGAAGTGCGATCGTGCTTCTTAATAAAATTCTGTATTTCCACCAAAATCAATTCATTGGGCTTGTATTCTGATGTGGAGATGAAAAGCCCCCAATGATGGGTTTGCTCGGTTCTCTGAAGCGACCCTCGATCGTTGAATCAAGAGTCGCTTTGAAGGGACTTTCAGTGTTAGTCAATTAGCTCGGTTGGATTGCCAATAGCCCCTCGACAAACTGATAAAGCTCATCAGTCGATCGCGCTTCCAACTGCATTTCTTTTAGTCCGATCAACCCTTTCGCAAGCTCAGGCGCACGACTTTTATAGTGATTATGCGCAGTACATAAATCTGTAAAAATCTCCTGCTCGATCTGAGTACGGCTCGCATCTTCTGAGATCGGAGAAGCAAACTCAACCGATTCCGCCTCGTATTTCAGCAAGAAAACTAAAGCATTACTCAGTCTTTGTAAATCCTGTTGCAGCTTACGAATATCGAGATCTAAGCGATCGAATCCCACCTGTCCCTCAATTCGCAACTCTACCATAGGGCGAACATCGGGATTTAGTGCTTTCGATGTAATCGCCGATTGAATCAGATCGATCGCATCGGCTTGAATCTGCTCTAAACTTTCCTGCCCTCGCGCTTTTAGCTTCAATCGAACCCATCGCCGTTGTGCGTAATCCTGCTTCAGTCGAGCATCAATCCCTTGTTCACTCAGTTCGACTAGAAAAACACCGCGATCGTAGTTTGCCTCTTCGACACTATTTGCCTCCGTTGATCCAGGATTAAAAATCCAGCCCTGCTCAATGTAGCTTTTGTGAATATGTCCTAATGCTAAATAATCGACTCCTGCTTCTTTTAACGGCAGTAGATCGTTATATTTCAATGCGCCTTGATACCGGGCAATCTGACCCTCTAAACCTTGATGAAAGAGCATTACTGTCCGTCCTGGACTTGGCGGAAGCTCCTGCATAGCTTCTGACAATTGTAAGATTGCTCTTGGCGCAGATGCCCCATACCAACGCGATCCCAATACACGCACGCCACAGGGCAGGTCGATATATCCGCCTCTCTGACCATCCCAGGGTTCATAAATAACGCGATCGTCTACTCGTTCAGGCTCTAGTAAGATCACTAATTCATCTTCAGCAAGATACTTCAGCCAGCTTGTAACAGTTCCATAGGGGCGATTGTCGTGGTTTCCTTCGATCGCAATCACTGGAATTCCGGCATCTCTCAACATCTGAAAGCAAATTTTCGCTTGGTTCAGAATATTAGGCTGGATAATTCGATGTTCAAACAAATCGCCAGCAATGACGACGAAATCAACTTGAGTGTCGATCGCATATTTTTGCAGCGCATCTTGAAACGCGATGTAAAAATCTTTGGTGCGTTCTTTGCTGTCGTAGCGATCAAATCCTAAATGAACATCGGCTAAGTGCAGAAATTGCGGCATTGCAGTGATCCAATCAGCAAGAACAAGTTTACTGCTAAAAACTAGAAGCTGCGAGTCAAATTCTTTTTGATTTCTTCAAAGGGAACTCTAACAAGAGTTTACCGACAGATTAAATTCTCATGTATTATTCTCGAACCCTTACACAATTTGGCATTGGAGCGACAACCGCGATCGCACTAATTCTCAATTGTGCGATCGCTCGTGCGAATCCAACGTTTGAAGACGCGGTTTTTAGACACATTAATGAGGTGCGTGCGAATCCTCAAGCCTACGCAACTTGGCTCAGCACTCAAAGACAGAACTATCAGAACAATCTTTTGCGTCTGCCCGGAAATGAGCGAATCCTCACGCATGAAGGGCTGTCTGCGATGGATGACGCGATCGCATTTCTGCGCTCTGCCCCGACGCTTTCTCCCCTGTCTGCGTCTGCTGAGCTTTCGAGCAGCGCTCGTAACTTTGGCAAAATTGCAAAGTCTCAACGGTTTCAGCAATTTCCTGGAGCGGTTGCAGAACTGCGGAGCCGCACTCAGAAAGACCCAATAGCAACTGTTTTACTCATGATTTTAAGCGATGGCGATCCGAATCGCAGTACGCGCACAACCTTGTTTCAACCGAACTATCAGACGGCTGGAGTTGCCTGTCGAGTTCAGTTTAGACTGAGTGAGTTTTGTGTAGTTGCGCTATCGAGTCCTCCGACTCCGCGATCGAGTCGTCCTGCTCAATCGACTCCCGTTCGTCCTGCTCCCGCCCGCTCAGCGACACGAGTGCAGCCGACCCCTGAATCGACCTCGCAGACTGAACAAGCGATCGTCGAAGAAACGAATCGAATGAGAGCGAACCCAAGAGCTTATGCGGCTGAGCTTGAAGCTTTGAAGCAGTACTTTGAGGGGAGTCTGCTGAAGCTTCCGGGCTATCCTGCTCTCCAGACTCAAGAAGGCGTGGCTGTGGTTGAAGAAGCGATTCGAGATTTGAAAGCAGCATCGCCGTTGCCAAGGTTGTCCGTGTCTCAGGGAATGTCGCTTGGAGCAAGAGATCATGTTCTGGATTTAGGTCCGAAAGGCAAAGTCGGACATTATGGAACCGATGGCAGTAATCCATTCACGCGCATCAATCGCTATGGAACCTGGCAGGGAAAAGCGGGCGAAAATATTAGCTTTAGCCCGATTCAAACGGCAAAATGGCATGTGATGCAGTTGATCATTGATGATGGTGTGAAAAGTCGGGGACATCGAAAAACCTTGCTGAGTCCTGACTTTCGTGTGACGGGTTCTGCTTGTGGGAATCATACGGTCTATGGTCAGATGTGTGTGATGACTTATAGCAAAGACTATCAAGAAGGCAATGTTCAAGGTCGGAACTAAATTCTAGGTGAGACTTCCGAGGTTTTGAAAATCTCGGAAGTCTAGAAAATCTGTGATAGTATAACCGCACTATCTATCAGCAAGACTATGCTGCGCGATCGCAATCCTCTTATTGATCTTGATCCCGCCGATTGGTGCTGGGCAACTTGGCGCAAACGCCCCCAATTAGAGCGTTCTAAACCGCAGCCATTTGAATTGGATCAGGCGATCACTCAACTCAAAAAAGCAAAACGATTGAAAAGTGGACGTTGGAAATGGAATGACTGCGAGATTCCGGTTTCAATGTCGATCGAGGAAGCGAGATTCTGGGTTCATGCAATTGTGCGATCGTATCGATACGATCGCGTTCGAGACTTAGTTAGATATTTTGAAAGTACATCTTTAAGCAGTGCGATTGAAAGCTCTGAAATACAAGACTGGTTTACTTCATCTGCTAGCTGTGATGTTCCACCTCAGATGGCTGTTGCATTGAGTCATTTTTTATCTGTTGATCAGCTAATCGATCAATTATCAAATAGCTCGCATCGTCATCATTCAATATTTTTAGGGTTTAAGCAGCTAATTTTGCCTTACCTGAATGAGACAGAATTTGAAAAACTCAGAATTCATATTCAGGAAACTTGGGAACCTCAAAGATTCTACATGCGAATCTATCTCTCTAGTTTACTAGGATTGCAGAACTGGAATAGAGAGTTCATTGAAACCTTGACCCCTGAGAGAACTTATCATTCCTGCGATTTCAAATTTAGGCTAGGTGTGCTTTTTGGTTTGGAAAGTGCGGATTTAGTTGTGTATCATTCTCGTCGCTTAAAGTTGCGACTAGGGACATCAGAACAGGTTCGGGCATGGTTAGCACATACAGAACTAACCGCACTAGAGTTCGTTGCAGAAAGTATTGCTGCAATCAAGAACAACCGAGAAGCGCAAAATGCTGTAGCGATGTTTGAGGTGCTGGCACTTGTTAGATCGCCAATAGTTGCTCCGCATGTGCTTCAGCTTGCTCAAAAGTCGCAAGTGCGTCATCAAGCGCAGGCATGGTTAGAGGATAACCCAGAATTATCGATCGCTGGATTACTCCCACTCACGATTGCAAAACACCCTTTGGCAGAAACGGCGATCGCTTGGTTGAGAATGATGCAGCGTCAAGGCTATAGAGATTTTATCCGAGAACATATGAGTCCTGAATATCAGCAGATCGAATTGCAAATCTTTGATGCTCCGAAGCGAGAAGAACTCGACACAATGCCAGATTGGTTCACTGCGATCGTAGAATCTGCACAAAAGCTTGAGCCGCTCGATTGGGTAAAGCCGAGTGACTTACCCGCGATCGTAGTGGGTGAAACGCAACTTTCAGAAGCTCAGCATCAAGCAATCTTGAACTTACTGCAAGCTGATCCAGAGAATCACAGCGCTATGTTAAAGCACTATGCAAATCCTGAATCACTCAGTCAATTTGCTTGGCAACTCTATGAGCGATGGGCATTGAAAAAACCAGCTTTCCAATCGGCTTGGGTGATATTAGCGCTAGGGCGATTGGGAGATGATGCGATCGCGTTAAAGCTAGCCGATCTGATTCGAGTATGGTGTAAGGCATCGTGGTATGAGCTTGCTACGGCTGGAATTGCTGCTTTAGCATTGATCGCTTCGGATCTAGCAATTTTTCAACTAATGCAATTTGCATATCAACCGATTTCTAGACTGATTCAACCCAATCAGGCATTGAATGCGATCGCAGACTCTCGCAATCTTTCTCGTCGTCAACTAGAAGATTGTGCAATGCTGCAATATCTTCAGAAAAAATTCGCTCCACTGTCAAATTGGGAAAGTCGCAGTAGAAAAAACGAACTCAAACAATTCTTTATGCTGCAAACTCTCCGATTTGAATATCAAATGGTTCACCGGGAAGCCTACACCCTTGAAGAATTTCAAGCATTATTTAACCCGCTACTGTTCTCAATGACCCAAACCTTGATTTGGCAAGCCGAATCAACCTATTTTCGCATCACCGAGGATGGAACTCTCGCGGATAGTTCAGATTCCCCCGTTGAACTCGCTTCAGAAGTCAAAATTACTCTGGCGCACCCGTTAGAGCTTCCGGATCGTTTAATTTGGGCAGAGCTACTTGCTGACTATGAACTGATCCCACCCTTTGCACAGGTCAATCGCCCAATATATTCTGTGTCAAGAGAGGAACAAGATGCTACGATTGTCACCCGATTCGTCGATCGAGGCGTGTTCACGGTCAATTTAACTCAATCTCTGATGAAGCTAGGCTGGACTGAAACTTATATTGGGCGCGGACGCTGGCGCGGATACTGTAAGCGATTTTGTGCAGATGAGACAGTTGCAATTCTTGGCATGACTGAGATGCCGCGCACCTATTCTTATCAAGTGATCGATCGTATCTTCTTTCTCGCAAACGATTGGGATGGTCGGCGCATCCCCACTGATGACGATCGTATGCTGCTTAAAACTGTTTCGCCACTCGTTTTCAGTGAAGTTCTCCGCGAAGTAGACCACCTTACCCACCGTTCACGCTATGCCTAAACGCGCTCAACCTGAACTTCAACGCCCCGCTGCCGAATCGCTCTACCTGGTAGAACTGAAGAAACTTGCTGAACTCGATCGATCTGCCCCTCGACCGGGCGGATGGAAACTGACTCCGCAATCGGTACTAAAATTTATTTTGGGCGATCGATCCCTTGGAATTACTCAAAAATTCGTCGGCAGTCGTGCCCAGTTGGAGCGCTGCATCGTCGCGTTAGCAACCAATCGCGGATTAATGCTGATCGGGGAACCGGGAACGGCAAAGAGCTATTTGAGTGAACTATTAGCAGCAGCAATTAGTGGCGATTCGACGCTAACAATTCAAGGTAGCGCAGGCACTACTGAGGACAATATCAAATACTCCTGGAACTATGCGCTCTTACTTGCAGAAGGTCCAAGTTCTCGATCGCTTGTATCTGCGCCGCTGCATCGTGGAATGAGCGAAGGCAAGATTGTGCGATTTGAGGAAATTACTCGCTGCCCTTTGGAGATTCAAGATACTTTGCTATCTGTATTAAGCGATCGTGTGATGAGCATTCCAGAACTACCGGATAGTAGTCGTAGCTTATACGCAAAGCTTGGGTTTAATGTGATTGCAACAGCGAATACGCGCGATCGCGGGGTGAACGAAATGAGCGCAGCACTAAAACGACGATTTAACTTTGAGACATTACAGCCGATTTCAGACCTGAAGCAAGAAATTGATCTCGTCCAGCGCGAATCAAGTCGAATGCTCGCACAAGCGGCAATTCCAATCAGTCTAAGCCCTGATTTGACCGAAGTTTTAGTCACAACTTTTCGAGAATTGCGGACGGGACAAACTCAGGACGGGCGGACGTTTGAGCCATTAACGACGGTGATGAGTACAGCGGAAGCGGTTTCGGTCGCATATGCTTCGGCGATTCATGCTTATTACTACGGCGATCGCGAACCGACTCCTGAAAATCTCTTACATAGCCTGGTCGGTTCAGCCTTGAAAGATGCAACCGATGATCTCAAAAAGCTACGACATTACTTTAATCACGTAGTAAAAAATCGCCAAAATCAACTCTGGCAGGACTATTACGCTGCTCATCATCAGGTGCTGTAATGGATTTTGATACTTCAATTCTGAATTTAGATGCGAAGGTGATCTTCTTTCCAGTTCGCCATCATAGTCCTGTCTGTGCGCGATTGATTCGAGAATTAGCAACTCAGATTCGCCCTGCTGCCATTTTGATCGAAGGTCCTGCGGATTTTAATCATCAGATTGATCAATTGTACTTGCCGCATCAGCTTCCGATCGCAATTTATAGCTATGCTCATTTTGCGGATAATACTCGTTATGCGGCGTTCTATCCTTACTGTGTCTATTCTCCAGAATGGCAAGCCCTACAAATTGCAAAAGCATTAGAAATCCCGGCTAAATTCATCGATTTGCCCTGGTCAAAAATGGCAACAGCGAAAACTGCAAATCATCGATACCACGATCGAGGACTTCGCCAAAGTCAGTATGTTCAGTTAATCTGCGAAAAGCTGGGAATTGAAGGACTGGATCATCTCTGGGATCATTTGTTTGAGATTGATCCGACTCTATCTGTTGAAACTTATCTCGATCGCGCTCATCAGTTCTGTTTTCATTGTCGATCGCTTGATGAAGCAAGCCTTGAAGACCAGCGTCGTGAAGCTTTTATGGCTGAGCGAATTCGCCAAGCGATGGCAGTCTATTCTGGACAGATTCTGGTTGTTACAGGCGGATTTCATAGCTATGCGCTGTATGCTCGACTTGCTCAAGGCTCTGAGCTTGAAGACATTTCTAATGAGGCGATTGTGCAACAAGGGATTGCACTGACTCCTTTTTCTTACGATCGCTTAGATAGTCTTACCGGATACGATGCTGGAATGCCAAATCCAGGGTTTTACCATCAGGTCTGGCATCATCGCACTCAGGGCACATCCATCTATCGAGCCGTTTTTACTGAGATTGTCATAGCTCTGCGATCGCATCGTCAACTTGTCAGCGCTGCTGATTTAATCGCGATCGAATCTGCTGCTTACGCTTTAGCAACCCTGCGAAATCATGCAGAGATTTGGAGGCAGGATATTATTGATGCGATCGTCACTTCTCTGATCAAAGAAGAAGTCACCACAACTCACCCGCTTCTCCGCGCTGTGCATGAAGTCTTTCGAGGTTCTGAACGCGGACAGCTTGCAGCAGGTTCAAGTCTGCCTCCCTTAGTACAAGACATTAAGCAACAATTGAAGCAGCATAATCTAGAACCACACCATATCGGGAAAATCGTTCGGCTAAATTTACTAGAAGAAAGCACGCGATCGCAAATCCTGCACCAACTTCGGATTCTACAAATCACAGGCTTTAATCGAACGGGGGGAATCGATTTTGCTTCACGTCAAGAGATGGCGATTCAATGGGAAGAATGGTCGATCGCATGGAGTCCTGCTTTTGAAGGCAGTTGTATCGAAGCCTCGATCTATGGCTCTACTGCACTTGAAGCTGCTGAGATGCGGTTGCTAGAGATTGCGAAAAAGAGTGAACACTCTGAGACTGCGGCTCTACTTTTACTAGATGCTTGCTTGATGGGAGTGCAATCCCTAATTCGTCCCCTTTATCAACAGCTTCTTACTCTGATTCAATCTGATAGTCATTTCTTTACAGTTACTCGTGCATTGACGCATCTCCTCTACCTCTACTGCTACGATGAGCAACTCAAAATTACCGAAAACGCAGACATTGAATCTCTCATAGAAGTTACATTTAGTCGTGCGCTCTGGTTACTTGAAAGCCTTGGACAAGTGCGAGATCAAGATCAGCCGCTTCTCGATGCTGTTAAAACTTTGCTTGAAACGACGCGCAGATGTACGTTTGTCGATCGTGCTGGATTTGTCGGTGTTTTGACTCGGACTAGCCAGGATCAGACTCAAATTCCAATTTTACGAGGAGCGACGATCGGCGCACTCTGGATACTCGATGAAGCTTCAACTGAATGCGTTTTAGTTGATTTGGGTCACGTTTCTCATCCCGATCATTTGGGAGATTTTCTCACGGGTCTTTTTAGCATTGCACGGGAAATTGTCCAGCGTTCTTCAAGGTTACTAGAGCAAATCGATCAGATGGTTGCTCAGTTTGACGAGGACGCTTTTCTCGAAGCACTTCCCGCTCTGCGGCTTGCATTTACCTACTTCACCCCCAGAGAAAAGCACATTCTCTCTCAGTCACTCGTAGAATTTTGGAATGTAACTGCTGCTGTGCCGCTTGAGAGTTCTGCTGTGCCGCTTGCGAGAGCGAAAGCGCTAGAATCGAGGCTAAAAAGCACGATCGAACACTATGGACTCAGAGGACTGTACTAATGGATGAACCTCTCACTCAAGCAATGCGCTGGAAGATTATCTTAGCAACAGATGCAAGTTCCGGGTCTGGAGCCGCATCAGAAGCATGGCAGCGACGGGCAGAAGCTTTATCGTTTTTGTACGATCGAGAATATCAATCGCGCAATGTTCGCGCCTCTTGTCCTGGTAGCAAAGATTCCCCATCTGATTCCGGGTGTGCGGATGCAGGCAGTCAAGACTCGTCCTCTCATGCTCGTGAAGGCGGACTTGAAAATTCACAGTTGACGATTCCAGATTGGATTAACGAGATTCACGAACTTTTCCCCAAAAAGACGATTGAGCGATTAGAAAAAGATGCCTTAGAGCGATATCAACTCGAAGAAATGGTAACAAATCCAGAACTTCTCAGCCGAGCAGAACCAAGTTTAACCTTGCTAAAAGCCGTTCTCAGAACAAAGCATTTAATGAATCAAGCGGTGCTAGTAATGGCGCGACAGCTTGTTCAAAAAGTTATCGATCAACTTCTAGAGAAGCTTGCTCGTAAAATTCAATCTCCTTTCTTAGGTACAATCGATCGACAACATCGCTCCTCCTTAAAAATTGCTAAAAACTTCGATCCCAAAGCCACAATCCGTCAGAATCTCAGCACCTATGATCCTGACAGTAAAAGACTTTTTATCAAAACGCCACACTTCTACTCTCGGATGCGTCGAAATCTCGATCGTTGGCAACTGGTCATTCTCGTCGATCAATCTGGCAGCATGATTGATAGTGTGATTCATGCTGCGGTGACTGCCTCAATTTTTTTTCAGCTTAAGCAGATTCGCACTCATCTTTGTATCTTTGACACTTCAATTGTTGATCTGAGCGAACACTGTCCTGATCCGGTCGAAACTTTGATGCAGGTTCAGCTTGGAGGTGGAACAAATATTGGTCAAGCTTTGAACTATGCTGAGAGTTTAATGGACTATCCAAGAAATACACTGATTATCTTGATTACCGATTTCTACGAAGGCGCACCCCACGAAACGCTCTTTGCGACAACTCGCCGCCTCGTCGAAAGTGGAGCCACCCTACTCGGACTTGCCGCACTCGACTCTGATGCCAATCCAAACTACGATCGCACTACGGCTCAAGAACTCGCCAATCTGGGAATGCAAATCGGCGCAATGACCCCCGGAGAACTCGCCGAATGGGTTGCCGAGAAAGTGAGGAAGTAAGATGATTCGCGCAGACTTACTTGCATTGACATTAGATGATCTTGCGGTTCTCACGAATCGAGGCATCGTCAATCGTGCCCAGAAAGAACTCGAACAATTTAGCTTTGAACTCATTCAAGAATCAAACCAAATTCGAGTGCAGTGGTCAGATCAAGTCGAATGCACTCTGCTCGATCGAGAAACATTGAGCGATCGACATTGCACCTGTTCTGCTTCGACGGTTTGCCGTCACCTTGTCCGTTCGATTCTCGCCTACCAACAATCCACTGCTTTCACCCCTCAAGCTTGGAACCCCGGTAAGATTTCAGATGAAGCACTTGCCAAACATTTTACTCCTTCTCAACTCAAGCGACTGAAACAACAGTTTGAAAGCGATCAAGTGATTGAAGTTCAATGTAGTACAAAGCCCGTCGCAACTTTTCACTCGCTTGCTCACACCTTGCGGTTTCTTGTCCCGCACGATCTTCGATACACTCACTGCGATTGTTCTGATCCGGCTCCTTGTCAGCATGTGCCCCTAGCAATCTGGGCATTCCGTCAGCTTCACAATCAAACAAGTGCGATTGTCTCAACTGAATCTAATCTCACACCTCCAACCGCGCTCCTCAACGACCTCGAATCAGCCCTAAAACAGCTATTCCAGATTGGGCTAAATCATCTTACTCCAAGCTTAGTCAGCAAATTTCAGCACTGCGAACAGCAATGTCGTAACCTTGGCTTGATCTGGTTTGCAGAGATTTTAGTCGATTTACTAGAATGCTGCGATCGCTATCAAAACCGAGATGCTCGATTCTCGCCCCACGAAGTCATCGCACTGATTGCCGAACTCTGCATTCGTCGAGATGCGCTCTGTTCTCAAGCTTGTAAAGTGCCGCATCTATTCATTGCAGGGACAAAGCAGGATCAAATCACTGAACTTAAAACTGCTCGCTTAATTGGTCTTGGCTGCGAAGTAAAGATGCGCCAAAAAAGCACAACGTTAACAAGCTACTTCCAAGACGCAGACACCGGAATCCTCACCGCATTCTCCAAAGAATTCGCCGATTTGTCCCCTTTCTCACATCTCGCAAAAAAGCCCGCCCTAAAGCAGCACACCTCAACCGAACTCGGCTCAAAACAACTCCTGATCCAACGCGCCAAACGATCGCCCGATCTCCACCTCATTCCTGGACGATCGCCGTTCTCCCTCAACCCCCAATCCTTCCAATGGAACCAACTGCGATCGCCTCTCCTCGTCGAAGACTTCGCCGAACTCTCCGCCCACTTACAACTCCTTCCCCCTGCCGATCTTCGCCCTCGCCGCCTCACAGAAAATCTCCATGTCCTCGCGATCGACAAAGTAACTTCTGTTGAATTCTCCCCCGTCGAACAGTCTGTCACCGCAATGCTCTGGGACTCTCAACAAAATTCGGTGCGGCTGAAATTTCCCTACTGCGATCGAGCAAGATCGGGCACAGAAGCTCTCCTCACGCACCTGACTCAGCACTCTCTGCGTTTCGTCTCAGGTCACATCACCTCCCGCAATCCACTGACGATTTCCCCGATCGGACTTGTCTTCGAGGATTGCTTTCTACAACCCTGGATTGCCGAGCATTCTGCTGAAACTGCTCCTGTCATCCCCAATTCAATTGTGAGCCGCGATCGCATCGAGGCTTACTTAGAAACTGTGGCAAATGCGATCTCCGATCTTCTCCTGCTCGGCATTGAGCAATCCAACCCCCGCACCCTGCAAACTTGGCAAGAAATCACCCTGCAAGGGAAAGAACTGGGATTTGAGACCTTGCCTGAAGCGATCAACGCTATCACAACCCAATTAAATGCCCCGGCTCAAAACGTTCCATCTCTTGTCCAATCCATTCTCACCCTGTCCGTTCTACATCATCTTGTAACAAGGTTTTGAACACGATCGACATCGCACTTGACGTACTGATTTAGGACTGCTCTATCTCGCTACTTATTTAAAGCTGCGGCAAAGAACTCAATCACTCATTTAAAGATATCGCTGAAGAAAAAAGAAATTATTTCATTTCCAATGTTGTAAATAATACTTCGTAAATTGAGCGAAATGCGATCGATACAATGAAAGTCATTGCTTATTTGTCTTACGGCAGCAAACAAGAGTATCAATTAGAACTCTACTTTAGTATTCTTTCAGCCCTGCAATTTTTGAAAGCAGCGGCTCACGATATTCGCATCTGTGTGATCAGCGATCGACCTTATTGCTTTAGTGATCGACTGGGAATTGATTATTTGCCTTTCTCGCAAGCAGAATTAGCAGAATGGACAAACCATGGAGCCTCCCCCCATCGAGCAAAAATTTTGGCGCTGATGAAAGTCATGGATCACTATCAATCTGCCGTTGCTCTAGTCGATTCCGATACTTACTTTCTCAAAAGTCCTGTTCAACTCATGGAGCGCATCACCCCCCAACAGTCCGTGCTTTTTGGCTTTGAGCATGTGATGAAGAACGATCTGCTCTGGCAACCTCTGTTTAAAAAATTGGGCAATCACATCGACTTTGGAGAGGTCTATCTCAACCCACACTGCACTATGTTTAATGCTGGAGTCGTTGGCGTAGACATTGCAAATCGATCGCTGCTCGATCAAGTTCTCTCGATCGTCGATCGACTGAATGCGACGCACCATGTTTTCACAGACGAGCAACTCTCGTTTAGTCTCGTGCTGAACCAACTGACCCAACTTTATCTCAGTGATGATCTCATTCGACACTATTGGGGATGGTACGAACGTCGATTTATTCATGTGCAGATTGCAAGACTGTTCAAAGAGCTAACTTCCGAGAATTTAGAGCGATTGGTATTTGACGCGACTCCTGTAGTCTTTGAGGATTGTCCGCCTGTTGATTTTAGAGATAGGCTGATTAGTAAAATCCGAGGCTTGATTCATCGCTGGGATCAGCACTACAAGTTTGCTTACTTTTCCTACCGCAATGCCTTGTCGTATGCGGCTAAAGATCAAGCCTATGCGAATGCTTGGGCAGCCCATACCTTGCAAGGGGTGACAAAATCTTTGGCTTCTAGCTCGCCTTCTCCTAAAATGTGGCAGCATTTGCAGCGAGACTTTCCGTCTTTTAGTCAACCCTCGATCGCAGCATTGGATTGGCTCAGTACTGAGATGAAAAACGAATGGCTGGATTTTTGGCAGCAGCGATTCACGCCGAAATCGTAGCGTTGGCAGCAAGTTTTAAGGCTTGAACGACTGTTTCTTGAACATGCCAATGGTTCATCATAAAAGTGTGATAGACCGGAAAAGTGATCACTCGATCGCACGGTGAAAGATAGGTTTCATTCAGTGCCACAATGCCATCATTGAGATCTGCTCCAAACGGACTCCAAACTCCTCGCGGCCCACTTGTCCCAGCAATAATTGTGTAGGGCGATTCGAGCGGGGGCAAATTTACAAAAAACGCTTGCTCGGCTAGATTTGCGCCGCATTGACCCGTCCACCATTGGAACAGCGGAATCTGATTTGCAAACGTTGCGAGTCGGGGCTGACGATTCGGAGTTCCTAGCATGACGACATGATTGGGTAACGCAGATTCATTTTGTCCCAATGCCGATCGTGTTAGTAACCCGCCTAGAGAATGCACCACAATGCTATACGGCTCTTGAATCCTATGCAACCGAGATTGCAACCGCGCCACAATGCGATCGTACGACTCCAAAACCGCCGTATAAGCAAAATGCTCAGTCGTCCAGCCTGCTTGCTGTAAACGTCGCTCTAGCAGCAGCAGCGACAACGGAGTGCGAGACAGTCCATGAATTAGAAGAATTTTCATCGCAGATGTATCAGTTTCTTGCATAGAAACAAAATGGGTTCCCTTTCCCTATAGGATAGAATCCGCTTCTCATCAAGTTACGAATCGCAACATGGTTTTACAGTCCGATCTGTCAACTCAACCCGGATGGTCGCTAGATCTAATTGATCCCCAGGTGATCCGTCCCATCATGTCAATTTTTGAGTGGTTTTATCGACATTACTTTCGCGTCCAAACTAGCGGTTGGGAACATATTCCGACCCAAGACCCGGTTTTGATTGTTGGGTCGCATAATGGCGGCATTGCTGCGCCTGATATGTTCATGATGATGTATGACTGGTATCAGCGAATCGGTTACGATCATCCAGTTTACGGATTAATGCACCCGCAGATGTGGAAGCTCCTGCCTCCTGTGATGGCAAAGCTAACAGCGCAAATTGGCGCAGTTCAAGCGCATCCAAAAATGGCAATCGCGGCTTTGCGTAAAGGAGCGAATGTGCTGGTCTATCCAGGAGGGGCGCAGGATGTTTTTCGTCCGCATGAATTGCGCGATCGCATTTACTTTGGGGGAAATCAGGCATTTATTAAGCTTGCTTTGCGCGAGAAAGTCTCGATCGTGCCTGCAATTTCTTGGGGAGCGCACGATACTTTGATTGTGCTAGGAGATTTCTACAAACTGGCTCAGAAGGTTCATCAATGGGGAGTGCCTTGGCTGTTAGATATTGATCCAATCGTTTTTCCAATTTATTTGGGGTTACCTTGGGGAGTTGCGGTCGGTCCTTTGCCGAACATTCCTTTTCCGATCCCGATTCATACACGAATCTGTCCGCCGATCACGTTTGAATGGGATGGTCGAGAAGCCGCCAATGATCAGGCTTATGTGGACGCTTGCTATCAGAAGGTCTGTTTTGAGATGCAGCAAGCTTTAGATGAATTGATCGAGCAATGCGAACTCCCTTGAAGGGATTGCCAAATTGAGCCAATCGCTTAGATATATACAGTCCCTGAAGGGACTTTGTTACAACTAGCACGGGGTCTTTAACCTCGTGCGGGGCAATCCTACTGATGCTGAATCTGTAGCATTTGATTGCCTCCCTTTTGAAATTCATAGGCAACCGTGGAAACTTCTACATCAAAGCCCTGATGCTTTAGCTCTGCCATAACCGTTTCGAGATAAGGCGATCGCTCTCCGTCTAGCTTAAGCAGTGGAAAAATTCGCACTTCTTGCGAGACGCGCAGCAGTTCAGCAATTGACGCGAGATGAAACTCCAGAGAAAGCTGATTGGAATACAAAAACAGCAAATGCGAACAGAGGCACAATTCAAACTGATCAGACTCAAATGCTAGCCTCGGTAAAGCTTGAAATTGGTAGCGATTCTCAGCGTGCCCTGCCTCATAATCGAGTAAAAATCGCTCCATTGCTGCAAGGCGAGCTTGACCTAGCTGATCCGCATCTCGAAAATTCTTCCAAACATAGCGATCGAGATTTTGCTTGACCTGCGAAATTACAGAGTCATACGTTTCTTGCACGCGCTGTCTGATCTCATCTGCTGAAAACTGGTAAATTGGATCAATCGAGATCACCGAATAACCCAAAGCAGTCATTTCAGCATTGAAGCTCGCTGGACCATCTCCACAGCCTAGAATTTTTGCATCTAAATCTGTGTCAGACAGATTAAACATCTCTTGATATTCTGCTAAGGTTCTGCCCCAGGGGACAACTGCGTTGAGATCCATTTGAAATTTGCAGAATTTATTTCATCATTTGCTGACAGAACTTTAGAGTGAATCGCTCCCTTTGTCCATAAAATGGATCGGATGTCTGCCCCTGCATTTCCGACGTTAGCCCAGAATGTCCGTAGTGATCGATACAACGATGGGGGACAAACTCTCATTCACTGAGGGATACCCCAGAATACACATTTACCCAGATTTTTCTCTATGACCTCCTCGATTCGGATTTTGATGTGTGCGCCTGACCATTACGATGTGGATTATGTAATTAATCCGTGGATGGAAGGTAATATTCACAAGTCCTCGCGCGATCGCGCAGTAGAACAGTGGCAAGGGTTACACGAATTGATCAAGCAACATGCGATCGTCGATCTAGTAACCCCGCAAAAAGGCGTGCCAGATCTGGTTTTCACTGCAAATGCAGGCTTGGTACTAGGGGACACGGCTGTACTCAGTCGCTTCTATCACAAAGAGCGGCAAGGGGAAGAACCCTTCTTCAAAGCATGGTTTGAGAGCAATGGCTTCACCGTGCATGAACTTCCGCCAGAATTACCATTTGAAGGAGCAGGAGATGCCTTGTTCGATCGAGAAGGTCGATGGCTTTGGGCGGGCTATGGCTTCCGATCTGAATTGGATTCGCATCCTTACTTAGCAAAATGGCTTGATGTCGAAGTGTTGTCGCTGCGATTGATGGACGATCGCTTTTATCACTTAGATACTTGCTTCTGTCCACTGAACAATGGCTATCTGCTCTACTATCCGCCTGCCTTTGATGCGTATTCTAATCGATTGATTGAGATGCGAGTGCCCGATGAAAAACGCATCGCGATCGCAGAACCAGATGCCGTGAATTTTGCTTGTAATGCCGTGAATCTTGGTCACATCGTGATCATGAATAAAGCCAGTACTGCTCTGAAACAGCGCTTAGCCGAGGCAGGATTTGAAGTTCTAGAAACGCCGCTGACCGAATTTCTCAAAGCAGGGGGAGCGGCAAAATGTTTGACTTTGCGAGTCACAGAACCTGTCCGGGTCGAACTTCATGCGGTGGCAACGATCGAGAGTCGTGTCGTGCAGCTTGACGGTCACTTGCTCGATTCAGGGCTGATCAACCGTGCCTTAGACGTGATTGTAGAAGCAGGTGGTAGCTTCCAAGTATTGAATTTTAGCTTGGGCACACAGCGTCAAAGCACTTCTTCTGCGGAGGTAAAAGTGTCGGCTCCATCGCATGATGTGATGGAAACGATTATGTCTCAGTTGATCGATTTAGGGGCATTGCCGCGTCCAACCGAACTCTGTGATGCAGAACTAGAAGCGGTGATTCAAGATGGAGTTGCACCGGATGACTTCTATGTGACCACGATTTATCCAACCGAAGTTCGCGTTAATAGCGAGTGGGTGAGAGTGGATAAACAAAGAATGGACGGTGCGATCGCAGTCGCTCTTGATGGCAAGAGCGCTCAGTGTAAGTTACTACGCGATTTAACCCCAAACGATCAAGTGGTGGTCGGAGTGGAAGGCATCCGCACCATCCGCAAAACAAACACTCGTGATCAGCGCAACACGCAAGAATTTAGCTTTATGGGTGCAGGCGTTTCGAGTGAGCGTCGTGTGGAATTAGTTGTGGAGCAGATTGCTTGGGAGTTACGGCAAATTCGCGATCAAGGCGGTCGAGTTGTCGTGACGGCTGGACCTGTTGTGATTCATACAGGCGGCTGTGAACACCTGTCGAAACTGATTCGAGAAGGGTACGTCCAGGCATTGCTAGGCGGAAACGCGATCGCAGTTCACGATATGGAGCAGTCTTTGCTGGGAACTTCGCTCGGTGTGGATATGAAACGAGGCGTTTCTGTACGAGGTGGGCATCGCCATCACTTGAAAGTGATCAATACGGTTCGACGTTTTGGCAGCATTGCCAAAACGGTTGAAGCGGGTGTCCTCAAGAGCGGAATTATGTACGAATGTGTTCAGAATCATGTCCCATTCTCGTTAGCGGGTTCCATTCGAGATGATGGTCCATTACCAGATACGAAGATGGACTTGATCGAAGCGCAGCAAGATTATGCGCAGCTGATTGAAGGAGCAGACATGATTTTGATGTTGTCTTCGATGCTGCATTCGATCGGGGTTGGCAACATGACTCCATCGGGCGTAAAAATGGTTTGCGTCGATATTAATCCAGCCGTTGTGACGAAACTCAGCGATCGAGGTTCGGTCGAATCGGTTGGGGTGGTAACGGATGTGGGCTTGTTCTTGAGTTTGCTAGTGCAGCAGCTTGAGAAGTTGACGAGTCCTTATCAATTAGCTGAGAAGGTGTAGGGATGATTTCAGGGGCAATTCGTCCTCCTTTTCGGTCTAAATTTCCGACCTTGAGGATGAATCAGCCCTGCGAATTGCAAGTCGATTTGTCTGCCCTTGGCGATTGAATAAATCAGCGCTGAGAATGTCAAAATAGGAGATGGATCACAATCAGTCATAGGATCGGTTCATGGATATTATCGAGTTTTTTCAGGAAAGTGCAGGGAAATGGTCGTCGATGCGAACCAGCCATTACCTCACATCTAAGCAGCAAGAAGGTGGAAAATCTACGATCGAGATCGACCTGTTAGAAAAATCTGATCCCGCTGTGATTCAACTCTGCGAACTGTGTCACGAAGACCCAGCAACGGCTCTCTGTGGGCTGCGGGTCAACTGGGATGGCACCCTGGACTCGAATGACAAAAAACAGAAAGGATTAATGGTGCTAGTGCCGATCGCAGATCCCGAGACTTCCAATACTGGAAAACTGCTCCAAAATAGAGGCGATGGAGAAAAAACAGCGATCGTCGGTCGCTATGAGATGGCAGATAATCATGAACTGACGCTGATTACTGAATCTGACACGATCCATTCCCAAGAGCGCCTCTGGTTTGAAAGCCCCAACGTGCGCTTGCGTCATAGCAGTGTGAAGCAGTTAGGCGGGTTTAGTATGGCTTCGTTCTACTCTGAGATCCGCATGGGTAATGCAAAGCCTGATCCGCAAGCAGCAGATGCAACAGTCGCTAAGAGCTAGCAGAGCAGTTTTGCACGACCGATTCGGATTGCAGATGAAAAGTCCAACTTTGGAGGGTTTTAGCTTTTTACAGCAGCGTTAGTATAGCGAGTAAAGTCCTCACCTTTTAAAGCTATGAATCTTGTAACGCAATTGCTTCATATCGTCAGTTCAGGTGCCAGCGCATATATTTTTTCAAACGGAATGCGCGATCGCCAAACTCGCCCGAATCTTCTTGCTGGCTTTCAAATGGCAGAATCGGGTTCTGTGCCGTTCTTACAAGCATTACGCGATCGAGCCAACGCTGAAGGCGAAACCGGGCTAGCAGAAAAACTCGATCGCCATGCGAATGAGGAGAAACGTCATGGTCAGATCTTTGCACATGGGTTGAAGCAATTGAATAAAAAGGTAATCAATTTTGGTCAGCGCGTCGAAAAAGAAATCGATCGCAGACCGGATGAATCGAAGCGGAGTCCGTTCTTTGATGCCTATTTTGTCGGCTATTCTCAAGCCCAGCTTACACCTGAAAATATCCCTTGGGAAGTCTTTCTTGCAAGTACTTATATCCTTGAACTAGATGCTAGCAAGGACTTTGTCAGAATGGCAGAGGCTTTGCCAGACGACCCGATCAGCGCAAATCTGAGACAGGGAATTTTGAGTATTGCTGCGGATGAGACGGGACATGCAGCTTATCTATATGAAGCCATGCACTCTCAATTTGGAAGTGCCAAAACTCAAGAATTGGTCGATCAATGGCGCACTCGTAAGGTGAATGCAATGCTTGCAGCGGTGCAAAGCTTCATCACGAAGGGCGGCAAGATGGGGCAAATGGTCGAAGAAGGTGCGCCTATCGAGATGCCGACTCAAGATCCTGTAGCAGCATAGGAGATTCATTCAATTGTGCAAAAAAATCGAGAGATTAAACCCTAATCTCTCGATTCTTAATTTTTCAATTCATTTACAAACTACCAAACGGCACTCGGGGTGCATGTCCCCAGAACGACTCCAATCCATAAAATTCGCGTTCCTGAGGCATCATCACATGCACAATCACATCGCCGTAATCCTCAATAATCCAACTCCCCTCCGAAAAGCCCTCTGAGCGAATCGGCTTGCGACCCATTTCTTCTTCAAGCTTGTCCTCAATCGATCGAGCAATTGCCCGGACTTGCACCTTTGAGTATCCCGTAACTAGGACAAAATAATCTGCCAGAACCGACACATCACCGACTTTCAACAACACAATATCGCTCCCTTTGCGCTCATCGGCTGCTGTCGCGACCCACTGTGCCATCCGATCTGAGCGATCGTCAAGCGTTGTATTTAGCGAAAGAGTTTGTTGGTTAGAAAGTTCTGTCATTCAGGTTTGAATTCCTTTTACAAGTTGGATTTTAGCGATCGGGTCTTTTACAACCGTTTGTTTGAACCGTTGTAAAAAGGCATTACGAGTCTGTACCGTGCGCGGATGGATCAGATGACCCGCCTGAATCAGGTGTCTCAGCGACGCATCTGCAACTCGCCAAGTTGCCTGAATCAAGTCCTGCCGACTCAAATCCCGCAATTCTTCTAACTCTGGTGTGGCTCCACGTCCCGGCTCTAGCCCATCTGCCAGGTACACCACACAACTGAGTAAACTCATCTCTGGATTGCCAAGCGTATGGTGTCGAATGGCATCCAATACCTCAGCATCTATCACACCAAACTCATCGCGTGCCACAATCGCACCTGCTTCTGCATGAAGTAAATGAGGATTGCTCTCCTCAACTGGATCAATTTCCAGCCCTTCTGCGATCGCCATATTCAGTAAGCGTTTCGGCTTAAAGAATTTTGCTAAGTCGTGCATTAAAGCAGCCTGAGCCGCCTTTTCAACGTCGAGATTATGGAGTTGAGCAAGCTCGATCGCAAATTGTTCGACCCGCAGGATATGTCGAATTCGAGTTTCGGAGACTTGCCCTTTCAGCCAATATAAAACTCTGGCACGCGATCGATCAGGGGGTGGAAGCAGACGTGAAAGCGCGATCGATTTATCCACCTGCGGCGAAGTCCCTTCAGTCTGTGGTGCTTGGGGCAATTCACGCATGGGTACTGCTAACTCCTGCCAGTACCTTGTGCGGGGATAAAAAACGACATCGAGCAATTCATTCCTTCCATTGAGTGCTGTCTCCATTCTAACGTAAGTCTCTGAGTCTCGACCTGCTGCGTTTGAGATTCTAATCAAGTGGATCTGAGACTTAGCTTCTCTGTCTGCCAGTCTTCCCCATCCAATCTCCAAATTTCAACCTTGCCCAGTTCGGTTATCGCCCTAAGTATCCTAAATTTGAAGGTGGTAGCATAGCAGATAAAAGCAGTCAATTCAACCTCGCACAGAAATTAAGAAAAGGTAAACGGCATGTTTTTCCATTGGTCTTATCTCCTGCTGATTCCCGGCATGATCCTTGTATTCTGGGCACAGCAGCGGGTTCAAAGTACATATCGCAAATATTCTGAAATCCCTTCTCGCATGGGAATGACGGGGGCAGAAGTGGCGAAGATGATTCTCGACCGTATGGGGGTTCAAAATGTCACGGTTGAACCCGTCGCGGGAGAACTGACGGATCATTACGATCCGGGTGCAAAAGCAGTTCGACTTTCGGAAGTGGTCTATGGTTCGACTTCACTTGCGGCAGCGGCTGTAGCCGCACATGAATGCGGTCATGTGCTTCAGGATGTGAAAGGATACGCGCCGATGAATGTCCGTGCAGCATTGGTTCCCGCTGTAAATTTGGGCGCAAATTTTGGACCGCTTTTGATTATGGGCGGGCTGTTCCTGGGTGCGCTAGGTGGCGTATTTATCAAAATCGGAATTGTGCTGTTTGCCTCTGTAATTGTGTTCCACCTTGTGACCTTGCCAGTTGAGCTTGATGCGTCGAGTCGGGCGTTACGCTTGATTGATGAACTCGGAATTTTGCAGGGTGAGGAAAATCAAGGGGCACGCAAAGTGTTGAATGCAGCCGCATTTACCTATGTAGCGACTGCACTATATGCGTTGCTCCAGTTAGTTCAATACATCTTTATCGCATTCGGTCAACGCGATTAGATTGATTCTTACAGTAGAAAGACCTGGCAGGAACTATCTGTCAGGTCTTTTTTTATCGAAATAACCTTCCTGAACGTTTTACATCGCTTATATAGCGCTCCTGTTTAAGTTGTGAAAGCTACAAAGAGTAGGGAGTAGGGAGTTATTTCTTATCTTCCCCACTCCGCACTCTCCACCTTCACAACGCATCTAAGATTGCTTATAGTTTGCAAGCCGAATCTCAAATCGCCTTACTTCATCTTCTGCTTCACAAATGCCAAAAGCTGACCCATTTGCTTCTTCAGACCATCAATCTCAGCCTGCATCTTCGCAATCTTCTGATTCAGGGCTGCAATCTCAGCGGCACTAGCACCAGCCGCCGTTCCTCCAACAGGAGCCGTAACAGGAGCCGCTGCCGGACGACGTTTCGCTTTTGCCATTGCCGTTTTAATCGCATCGATTAGACCCTTTTGGTCAAACGGCTTCTGCACAAACTCAAAATACTCAAACGGCTCTTGCAGCTTCTCCTCAACTTCTTCCTTGCGCCCGGACATTAGCACCAAAGGAATCGTTTGCAGTTCAGGCTGGCTCTGAATTTGCTGATACACTTCCCAGCCACTCATTCGAGGCAGCAAGAAATCTAACATAATCAAAGTCGGACGCTCTTGACGAATCAGAGTAATCCCCTGCACCCCGTCCTTCGCCTCCAAAACCTCAAAATTGCCTTTCGGCAACATATCACGTACCATGTTCCGAATCACGGCACTATCATCGATAACAATAACCTTGTGACTTGCCACAACTGAACTCCTCTAGGGTGATCTGGGAACGTTTCGGTCAGGATGAGAGGGCGAAAACGATGCGACCCTTGGATTACTGCACCCCTGACCGAGAAACTCAGCAGTAGAAATGATAGCCGCGATCGTGCTAAATGATACTTTTTTATGAAGGAACGCTACAGCGTTAAGCCGATGAGTTTCTCACTTTATAATGGGCATAGGCAACAAAACTTTATTTTCATTGGCTAATCTCTCATCAACCTGACTCCTAGCATTCCCCGATTTATGTCTTCACCAACAAATTCTTCAACAATTTCTGAACGTCGTGCCATGGTGGCTGCAATGCCAGATTGGTTACGTCGATCGATTGGAAGTGCCAGCGAGATTTCCACAGTTCAGCAAATTATTAAGCAGCGACAAATTCATACAATCTGTGAAGAAGGACGCTGCCCAAATCGAGGAGAATGTTACGCCCAGAAAACGGCGACATTTTTGCTAATGGGGCCGACTTGTACGCGATCCTGTGCCTTTTGCCAGGTCGATAAAGGTCATGCTCCGATGCCGCTAGATGCTGAAGAGCCTCAAAAAGTTGCTGAATCGGTTCAATTACTGGGTTTGAAATATGTTGTCTTAACTTCGGTGGCGCGGGATGACATTTCTGATCAAGGTGCAGGTTGGTTTGCTGAGACGATGCGGCAGATTCGGCTCTTGAATCCTCAGACTCAGATCGAGGTCCTGACCCCAGATTTTTGGGGTGGAAAACAAGCAGGATGCTCCCCTGAAGCATTGCAGCAGCAGCGAATTGAGACGATCGTCAAAGCAAACCCTGCTTGCTACAACCACAACATTGAAACGGTAAAACGGCTTCAGGCTCCAGTGCGACGAGGGGCGAAATACGATCGCACGCTTCGAGTCCTAGAAATTGTCAAACGCCTCAATCCGGCGATCCCAACGAAGTCAGGTTTGATGCTGGGACATGGCGAAACGGCAGCAGAAGTCATCGAGACGCTCCAGGATTTGAGAGCGGTGAAGTGCGATCGCGTTACGATTGGACAATATATGCGTCCGTCATTAGAACATTTGCCCGTGCAGAAATATTGGCATCCTGATGAATTTCAGCAGTTGGGCGAAATTGCAAAACAAATGGGATTTTCTCATGTGCGATCGGCTCCGCTTGTTCGTAGCTCATATCATGCTGGCGAAGAGGAATGATCCGGGTTTTTGTGTACGGAACGCTGAAGCCTGGTGAAAGTAATTATTATCTTTGTGCCGAGCGTGTGATTTCTACTCAAAGCGCAATTGTTCATGCCTCGCTTTATCATTTGCCACTCGGTTATCCTGCGATCGTCCCCGGAGATGGCATTACTCACGGCTATCTCCTCATGTTCTATGATGCTGAAATTTTAGAAATTCTGGACGAGTACGAACAACATGATCCAATTGAAATTGAGCCGTTTGGATCAAGCAATGATTATCAACGCCAAGAGATTGAAGCTTTTGATCTCAATCAAGTTTCACTCGGAATCGCTTGGGCTTATGTGATGACACAGGAAAAAATCGATCGCTTAAATGGCAGTCTCGTTTCTAGCGGAATTTGGCAAAAAAATAGCCCGCAGTGAAATCACCACGGACAGTCTCAATCTTTCGCAGACTTGCTTAGTTGCGTTGGCGTGAAGCAGGTTGAGAATTGGCGAGCCTAATCGACACGACCGGACGATCTAGCGCCACCATCATATCGGTATCAGAAGTCGTAGGTTGTTGAGTCACAACTGAGGGTTCAGCCTTCGGTCGAACTTCAGCCATTTGGGGTTGGCGAACACTGAAGAGTGTAACCGCACCCATGAAAGCAGCCGCAATTGCAGCCCCACCCCAAACTAAGCGGAGTTTCGGACGGCGATCGACTTTTGCCATCACTTGTTCAACCGTTTTATCAACCGATTGGACGGGCGCGGGGACAGGAATCGAGCGGAATGCCTGACGCAGTTTGAGCAAGCGAGTATGAAGCTGTTGGATCGAGGGGTCAGTGGCTAACCACTCTTCAACCTGTTTGCGCTCACTCGCGGTTACTTCTCCGTCTAAATAGGCACTCAGTAACTCGAAGCGATCGCGGGCTTGTGCGTTTAACTGTGAATCGAGCGGGGATTGCATATCGTTATTCAGCGAATCAAAATTGGGGTTCATCGAGAGTCACTTCACTTAAGAATGCCCAGAGATCAAACGATTTTCAGTGTAATTAATCATGGCTCGTCATCACTCACTCCTCAGAATATTCAATCTCTTGCGGAGATACATCTAAGAGCATATTAACAAAGTCAATCTGAAGTCCTAGCCATATCAAGAGAGAATTTAAACCTACTGTCCATCCAGATATTGCTGGAGTTGGGACTGTAATCGATGCCGCGCCCGGGCAATCCGCGATTTCACGGTTCCGAGCGATACGCCTGTCAGTTCAGCAATTTCCTCGTATGCCATTCCTTCAATTTCACGTAACACGATCGTGGTACGAAAAACTTCAGGCAGGTCGGCGATCGCTTCGTTAAGCTGATCGTAAAATTCCCGTGTTGTTAGATCTTCATCGGGTCCGGGCGTTACTGCGGCGATTTCCCAATCTACTTCTCCATCATCCACAGATAAAGGGGCATCTAAAGAGAGGGGAGTCGCATTGCGTTTGCGTTTGCGAAGCTCGTCGTAAAACAAGTTTGTCGCAATCCGACTCAACCAGCCTCGGAACTTGACGGGTTCGTTCAGCCGGGTGATATTGCGATAGACACGAATCCATACCTCTTGAGCGAGATCCGCGCGATCTTGCCAATCGGGTGCTAAATGATAGAGAACTTTATCAACATGAGACTGATACCGCCGCATGAGTTCCGCAAATACGGCTTTCTCTGGACGATGTCCGGTCTGACATTGCAATACTAGGTCGTAATTGGAGAGTTTTTCTGCTTGCACTGGACTCTGATGAACCGTTGGCTCGATCGGTGACCAGGATACAGTAAGGGACTGACTCATGGGCGGATGACGGGATTTTCTACGTTCCACCTCTTATGACCGTAAGCGGTTTAAGAAAGTTCCTGACTGTTGCCTAATTTTTTCGATCGAGTGATCCTATCCAGAATAGATCGCAGATGTTGTCATTGGTGAACTCTAGCAACAGAAATACGCTTTAAGGTAGAGTGTCGAGGGGTAAATGGGCGAGATGATTGGAAACGGCTTCAGTTTGGGTTGAATTGCGGATGCGAATTGGACTAGACCAGTCTTGTATCGAGATGACTGCTAAGGTAATCGCGATCGCTAGGATTAGTTTTTCTGTCATCACTCACTCCTCATATACCGAAACACTCAGGTTGCCCGCATTGTAAATTCGGGATCACAGTTTGGATCAGTATCGCTTCATTCCTTTATCTAACTTTGGTACGATTTCCTTGATTTCTTCAATCTTCCGGGTTAGGACAAAGGATCACCGTATTCGATAAGTTACGGTTGCGACAATAATAGATCTGTCATCAGGAATCTACTTGCGTCTTAAGATTCACATGCGATCGTTTGAGTTCCGGGCAGAATGAAAAAAGTAGCAGTTTGATTGCAGAAAATGGCGGCGAAAATTCAAGAGTCTCCTCTTTCTAAAGCATTTATGATGATTTGCATCGTGCCGGGAGTGGCGATCGCACTGTTTCAGGTGCGCCATGTGCCTGCTGCACTGCCCAAGGTTGAGATGCCAAATTTTCAGGCACTCGTCGCGCCGAAGCCATCCCCGTCGCCTGTGATTGAGACGAAGTTAGTTGTGGATTTGAGCGATCGCGAGGTTCGACTGTTTGAGAAGCAGAAATTAAAAGCAACGTATTCAGTCGCGATCGGGCAAGAAGGCTGGGAAACGCCTGTTGGATCTTTTAAAGTGTCTGAAATGGTAAAGAATCCAGCTTGGCAGCATCCGATTACAGGCGAGAAAATTCCACCAGGGGATCAGGATAATCCTTTGGGGAAGCGTTGGATCGGGTTTACTTCACAGGGAAAACTGCTGATCGGATTTCATGGAACAAAAGATTACTCGCTGCTTGGGCAGGCAGTTTCTCATGGCTGTTTGAGAATGCGAAATGCGGATGTGATTGCACTTTATAAAGCAGTGAAACTTGGAACTCCAGTTGAGGTGAAGCAATAAAATGGCATGAATATTGAGGAACTTGAAGGCAGTATTGAATCGATCGTGTTTACTTCCACCGAGACGGGATTTACGGTGGCACGGTTTCAGACTGTCGGAAAGAATCTCGTGACGATCGTGGGCAGTTTTATCAGTTTGAACCTGGGACAATCGTTGTTGCTCAGTGGAACTTGGCGGACGCATTCTCGCTATGGCTTGCAGTTTCAAGTCGAGCAGTATAGCGAGGTCATGCCGGATTCGATCGCAAGTCTAGAAGCCTATTTAGCAAGTGGGGCGATTCAGGGGGTGGGGTCTGCGATCGCGAAACGAATTGTGGATCATTTTGGGTTGGAGACGATTGAGATGCTCAATACTCAAATCGAGCGCTTGCGAGAAGTGAAGGGCATCAATCAAGCCAAGCTCGCTTTGATTAGGTCTTCTTGGCTAGAGCAGAAACAGATTCATGAAATCATGATGTTTTTGCAAAACTACGGGATTGGTCGAAGTCAGGCGGTGAAAGTCTTTAAGCGATATGGAGACGATGCGATCTCAACGGTTTCAGCAAATCCGTATCAGCTTGCGGTCGATATTCGAGGCATTGGGTTTCACTCAGCCGATGGAATCGCAACTCAGTTAGGCATTGCCCCGGATGCGGATACTCGGTATCGAAGTGCGATTTTGCACAGTTTACGTGAAGCGGGACGAGATGGGCATTGTTTTTTACCCCAAACGACTTTGATCGAGAAATCGGCTCGGTTGCTTTCTCGTCCTGGGTACTCGGCAGAGCCTGAGCGTATCGAAGACCAACTGGTTTGGCTGGTTGCGGATGGAGAATTGTGGGTTGAAGAAAGCCGCAAATATCCGGGGCGGATGGGCTACTACTTGCCTGCATTTTATCGAGCGGAGTGCGCGATCGCGGAGCGTCTTAAGGTGCTTCTTAACCAGGAGTTAGAAGTCAATTATGACTTTGTTGAGACCTGGATGCAGCAGTATTGTGAAACGTCGGATCTCATGCTTTCAGTCGAGCAGCGGCAAGCGGTCGTGCTGGCGGCAACGCAAAGAGTTGTGATTCTGACAGGGGGACCGGGTGTCGGGAAATCGCATACGACTCGTGCGATCGTTGAGCTTTGGGAAGCGATGGGAAAGCAAGTTCGTTTAGCATCACCGACTGGACGGGCTGCAAGACGACTTTCAGAATTGAGTCAGAGAGAGGCTTGTACTCTGCATCGATTGCTAGAGTATGACCCGAGAAGTGGGTATTTTCAGCGGGATGAGACGCGCACGATTAAGGCGGATTGCGTTGTGATTGATGAGTTTTCGATGACGGACTTGTTTCTTGCGAATGCACTGTTCAAAGCGATTTCGATCAAGGCGCAGCTTCTGATCGTAGGCGATGTCGATCAGTTGCCGAGTGTGGGACCGGGAGCCGTGCTTCGCGATTTAATTGCGTCTGAGCAAGTGCCTGTCGTGCGCTTAACTCAAGTTTGGAGACAGGCTCAAAGTTCGGCAATTATCTGTCATGCTCATGCGCTCAATCAGGGGGAAGTGCCCGAAATCGAGCGGTTTTCTCCGACTCCTGAATCGGATTGTTTATGGATCCCCTCGCACTCTCCGCAGCATGGCATTCAATGTATTCAGCAATTGATTTCTGAAACGATCCCACAACTTGGATTTAATGCGTTTAATGATGTGCAAATCTTGTGTCCCATGATCAAAGGAGAAGTGGGCACAAAAGCACTCAATATCATGGCGCAGGCTTTGCTCAATCCGCCCAATGATAAGACGATCGAAGTTCAAGCTGAAGAGCTGTTCGGTCTTTATGATTTGCAGATGGTTTAAGGATATCAGTAAAAACATTTGGACGGACGTTTACTGGTTCAGCTCTGAATCGCGTGTCTGATATCACAATTTCATGCGACACCAGATCAATATCCTTCGTACCATCGGACTGGCTTTCAAACTGAAGCACAGTACGTTGAAAGTCAAATTCCGCCAGACACGAATCTGCTCCATTAGACATGTCACGTGCTAGAAGCAATTCGACTCTCACACCTTCCAGCTGCAAGCATACGGACAGTCCCTTAGTTGGCATACCACTGAGTACAGATTGAGTTTTTGGATCCTTGAGATGTGACATAAGTTGGCTTTGAAACTCCTCTAGTTGCTCACCAAAATTATGGGCGAGTACTCCTCGAATCAGCTTGTACTGTGAATTATCAATGAACAGATGAACAGATGATAGCTTACCATTGACACTAATGTCAGGTACAGCTCGACA
>JALOOO010000176.1 GCA_025454375.1 Leptolyngbya sp. Prado105
CAACTTGTTCAGCGCAGACATGAACTGATCCGACATCATATCCATTTTTTCCATCGCCTCAAGTGCGGGGAACCAGGAATTTTGCTCATCGTAAAGTTCTTGCAAGTCGCTTTCAGCATACTTACCTCGAACTGCGGGATAAGCAATTTCGTTTTCAGCGATCGCATGAGCGCGTAAGTCACTCGCGAGCTGAGTGAAGAACTCTTTGCGCTTCATCGAATCTTGTGTTCCTTTGATTTCAGCAAACAGAACATTCACTTTTTGGTGATCCATACGAATCACATCTTGAATGTTCATATCAGATTTGCCAGTTGTTTGCGTGACAACACTACCTGCTACACCAGAGAGTGCAGCAACCGCATCTTGGACTCGGCTCCACAGCCCTTGATCTGCATCCATTCCGGTCAATTCACGCACACCCAAGGTTTCGATCACGCCTTTGAGTTGTTCCTGGTGAGCGCGGTTCTCAAAGTTGACTGTATTCAACGGAGTGAGCGCCGCTTCAATATCTGCACCTACACGCTGAGCCGCTTTGTGAATCACAATTCCAGTCATCACTTGCTGATGCTTCATCAATTCATGTTGAAACACCTTCTCAAACAAAGTCAACTCAGAACCTGACATCATCTGATCCATCTTGCTAACAAACTCGCTCACTGTCTGCTTTGGCTCAGAGGGCACACCATATTGAACAATAACGGTTTCTAAGACTCCTAGATTCTTCTGGGAATCTTTGAGCATATCTTGGAAGCGCTGAGCAATTTCCGAATCCGTGGTTGCTGCGATAAACTTTTGCTCGTTAGAAATTATAAGTTCTTGAACCGCTTTCATATCTGCGAGCTTCATTGCGATCGCTTTGCGTTTCGTATCGTCCATGGTTGCAACCATAATGATGTTCTCCAAAATTTGCTTAATAGATTTCGGTATTCGTTCCAGTCTTGAGCTTCGCACAGCCAACTCAAAACAACATCTTTCCCGTGGTTGACTCAAATGTTGGGTAAATCACCCCCAGAATCAGACTCTAGATACACGTAGAGTCTAAAGTTTCGCCTTCAGATCGTTGCTTTTTGCTCGATTGTGCCGGACGCTTTTGAATAGGGATCAATACTGGGAGCAAAATGAGATGTCTACTTATGATGTGGTGATGATTGGCGCAGGTCACAATGGCTTAGTCTGTGCTGCTTATTTGTTAAAAGCAGGATATAAAGTGCTGTTACTAGAAAAACGTCCCGTACCCGGAGGAGCCGCAACTACCGAAGAACTTTTACCTGAAGAAGCTCCCGGATTTCGGTTCAACCGTTGTGCGATCGATCATGAATTTATTCATCTCGGCCCAGTTGTTGAAGAGTTGCAGCTAGAAAAATACGGACTAGAGTATCTTTACTGCGATCCAGTGGTCTTTTGTCCTCATCCGAATGGGCAGTACTTTCTCGCTCATCAATCAGTGGAGAAAACCTGTGCTGGCATTGCTAAATATAGTGAACATGATGCTAAAAAATACGCAGAATTTGTAGATCTCTGGCTGCGGACTATCAATGCCATGACTCCCATGTTTAATGCACCTCCCAAGTCGATCATTGATATTGCTGGCAACTATGATTTGAAGAAAGTCAAAGACTTTCTCTCTGTAGTCGGCTCAACGAACAAAGCTTTAGACTTTGTGCGAACGATGCTGTCGAGTGCTGAGGACATTCTGCATGAGTACTTTGATACTGAGATTGTAAAAGCTCCTCTCGCTCGACTCGCCGCAGAAATGAGTGTGCCGCCGTCTCAGAAGAATTTAGCGATCGGGGCAATGATGATGGCAATGCGACATCACCCTGGAATGGCTCGTCCAAAGGGCGGAACGGGTGCGCTGATTGCCGCGCTAGTAAAATTAGTTCAAAGCTTAGGTGGCGAAATTCTAACGGATCAATCAGTAAAGCAAATTCTAATTGATGACGGAAAAGCGGTCGGGGTCAGCGTTGCTTCAGGACAGGAATATCGTGCGACTCGCGGGGTGATTTCCAATATTGATGCGAGACGAGTCTTTTTACAACTCGTTGATCCACGCGATGTAGATGCTGCTGATGAACATTTGCGCGAAAGGCTCGATCGACGAATTGTGAATAACAATGAGACGATTATGAAAATCGATCTTGCAATGTCTGAGCCGTTGAAATTTATTCATCACGATCACAAAGATGACTATTTGATTGGTTCAATTCTGATTGCAGATTCGGTCAAGCATGTCGAGATTGCCCATCACGAGCCATCGATTGGCAAAATTCCAGATGCTGATCCGTCGATGTACATTGTTCAACCCACCCTACTCGACCCGACGATGGCTCCTCCTGGGGGTCACACGGTTTGGATTGAATTCTTTGCGCCTTATCAAATTGAGAACGCAGAAGGCAAGGGATTAAATGGCACAGGCTGGACAGATGAATTGAAAAACAAAGTCGCCGATCGCGTGGTCGATAAGCTAGCGGACTATGCTCCGAATGTAAAAACATCGACGATCGCGCGTGCGGTCGAAAGCCCTGCCGAACTGGGTGAACGACTCGGCTCGTACAAAGGCAATTACTATCACATTGATATGACCTTAGAGCAGATGGTCTTTTTCCGACCTTTACCAGAGATTGCGAACTATAAAACCCCGATCGACAATCTCTACCTCACTGGGGCCGGGACGCATCCGGGGGGTTCAATTTCGGGAATGCCGGGGCGAAACTGTGCGCGGGTGTTTCTTCATGCCCAGCAACCGTTTTTGCAGACGTTTCGAGATGCTGGGAGTTCGATTAAGTCTGTATTTGATGGGTTGTTCCAGAAATAAAAAAGTTCTCATCTTCTTGATTTAGAAAGATGAGAACCTGTTTCTTCTGGTTAGATGATTTGTGTTGATTAAAGTGTTGCGAGTGGTGCTGCTTCTGTGGAGTCTGGTTGAGACTTTTTGCGGGTTGAGCGTTTGCGTTTGCTCTTGCGGGTTCCGCCTGCTATTTCATATTCAGGGCTGTCTTTGCCGAATTCGATCGCGACTCCAAGTAGCATTTTCTCAGTGATTTCTTTGAGTTCTTTGTCTGCTTCTTCTTTGGCAATGCGATCGGCGTTTAGGGTTGCGAGGGTCGAGTTGTAGATTTCTTGATAGCGATTGGATTTCTCGATCGCTGCTGTGTAGGCTTGTACCGAGAGTCCTCGACCCATATCCAAGTTGGGATTGATGTTTTTGATTGCAATTAAACGCTCTTTCGCTTTTTCTAAGGGCGATAAGGTTCGTTTTGCTTGGCGTGGCATGGTAGATTCCCCACTAAGTTTTACAGATTCAAACGTTCCTCGATCGCTGAAATTTTGCTCGGTTCAGGATGCAACTCTACAGCTTCTTGATGTGTAATTCGGAAATATGAAAATGAAATCAAGAATTTTGATTCTGAATTAAGTTAGAAGACTTGTAACTCGATTCAGAATGTTCTAACTCGATTGCGAATGGCTCAAACTCGATTCGCAACGTTCTAACTGAATTGCAGGCTATCTAACTCGATTTGAAATGTTTTAACTCGATTCGGAATGTTTGAACTCGATTGCGACTCGCTCAAACTCGATTGCAAACTCTCAAACTCAATGTGGGCTGAGCGAATTACAAAATTTAGGAATCCTGGGTGTTGCTGATGAATTAATTCTTACAATTGAGAAAAACCCCAGAGGATGATTTATGTTTGGAAAGAAGCCCCCAGAAAATCCAACTCAGTCTCAGTCGATCGGTGGAAATGTCACAGGTAGCCAAGTGCAGATGGCGCAAGCGGGTCGTGATCTGACGGCGGTTCAGCGGGGTGACTCGGACGATCAAACGCAAGGAATGACGATTAAAAAGAAGCAGCAAAGAAAAAGGAAGCGAATAAGACCCTGATTGGCGAGAATCTGAAGCAAGTGAGTGAGACGATGAAGAACTTGCAGGAGACTTCGGAGGCGGCAAAAGGTTTATGGCAGACGGGAGCAGAGATCTTTAAAGCGATCGCGCCTTGGCTTGGGGTGGCAGTGCATTTCTTTGGACTGTAGAGCGTTGATTCGCACTTCTTAAGTCTGTCCAAAAAGCGGAATCTCGATCGTTGTAAACAGGTAAATCTTGAACAATTCTTGGGTGCTAAGGGTGTTCACTAATCTGGAATCGAGCGTGAGCAGAGGAGCATTCATCCGTTGTGAAAGGGCAATGTAACATGCGTCATAGGCAGAGATGCTGTAGTTTAAGCTGACCTGCATTGCTTCGCTGATTAAGGATTTAGTTGGAGTTGCGTCGAGGGGAAATGCGCGGATGCGATCGAGTGCGAGGGTTGCCTGTTCTGCGGAAAATTGATTGGCGCGGACGTATTTCCAGAGAACATTTGTGAATTCGATATAGAAAAGATCGGGAATGAAGAATTGGGTCTGAGGATTCTGGAGATGTAAAAATAGGGCTTCAGCTTTGGCAGAAAGTGGATCAGGAATAAAGAGTTTGATTGCAATATTGGTATCAATGACATACCGCAAGGATGAACTCATCGATCGCGATCCTCACGAATCAGGGCGGTACTGTCGAGCCAAGGCGTTTGAGCAGGGAGAGCTTCTCGATCGTAGCGAATTGCCTCTAAGAGTTGAGAAACGCTAGAAGGTTGAGTAGAGTTGTCGAGGCGAGCGTTTAGATAATTTAAGACATCGCTTAGCACTTCGGTCATACTTTCTTCTGGAAGATCTTCGATCGTTTGAATGAGTGTGCGTTTGATCGTCATAGTTCAGGTTTCTAAGCTGATTTCTCAATTATCTCTCGATCGTGAGTCTATTTGAAGAGACTCCATTTAATCTCCTCACTCCTCATCTCTCTAGCCTTTCGCAAAATGCTCCAACAGTTCCCGATGAATAAACCGATAGCGCCCACCGATGGGTTGCAGCAGTCGTCGCTCATTGCAGTAGTTGAGGAAGGGGATGCAGAAGAAGGGGAATGTGCCACTATAGGCAAGGACGAAGCGAAGACAGAAATGCTGAATGAATGCCTGCCCTCCACTACAGATAAAGATAGGAGGGATCGCTATCAAGGAGACTATAAGAGTAACAACCGCATACGCAGAAATATTTGAGGTTATCAAAGAAACTTCTAATCTCCCTTCTGCGATCTTTGCAATAACTATCAGAAGCACAATAAAGAAAATTCCCAAAGAAACTAAAACAGCACTGCTAAAGCACAGATTGCGAAGCGAATTCCAAATTCCTTCGATCGACAGCACACGACTACTTGCGGATACTGCCGAGTAAACTGATTGAGCTTCACCATACATACCCTGCTGACGTTCCATTCCTAGCTCATCCAATCCGTCTAGTAATGGCAGTAAAACTTGTTGCTCTAACCATTGCTCATAGCGTTTCAGCTTCCGATCGCCCCCATACAAATCGTAAAGCTGCTCAATCAACCAATCCCGAATCGATTGATCATCATTCTTCCAGGTCGATAGCTCAAACACGATCGGAATCACCGTTTTTGAATTGTCGTAGCCTTCGGCGCACGCTTGCGTGTTCGCTCCTGCTAACAATTGCTCTGCCAAACTCAGCAACACCGTCGTCTTTCCCGCTCCCGGTGTCCCCAAAATTAGTAACTTTCCATCAATATCGTCTCGCCCAAATACTTCAATCATCAACTTCCCCGGATCAAGCGATTCCGAATCTTGACCCGCGATCGTCAGTTTCTTCTGCGACTCCAACGCAGGCAAATTCACTCGCTCCGGCTGCTCTGAAAGCTCCACCGTCATCGGAGCGCGATCGCGCAACACATACTTAAGCCGATTGCGAACTTCCGCCCGTTGCTCCTTGATCACCCGCCCCGCCCAATCCCAATCGACTCCAGTCGCAATCTGCCGCGACCCAAACCAGCCGTTATAAATGACTAACACCTGCTCAGCATTCGGAAAACTGAGCGCATCTCTTCCCGCCTGAGTTTGATGAATTGTGCTATTCGTAACCGAGCTATCCTTAAGCGTTTGAGCTTGACGCGATTCGCGCAGCGAACTCCGAAGGAAACGCAGAAACCATTTCATGGGCAACAGATTAAGAGGCTCTCTCCATATGTTACTCACATCGAAAAATGATCCCAGATGCCTCAGAGAAAATTTGTTACATTACCCGCAGATCGACAAATAAGAAATGATCGTCGCGCTCATTTTGCAAGACGATCAAAACAGTCATCACGATCGCTCGATAAGCGTTCTGCTTCATGTCTAACTCAAGATTGGAGTTAGATTGAGTGGCATCCATGAACCCTCTACAAATTCGGTACTTTTGTATGCCAATCCGTCGCCTGCTCATACGCATAAGCAACTTGGAAAACCTGATCCTCTCTCAGCACATTGCCAATAATTTGAAGCCCGATCGGTAAACCCTGCGAATCAAATCCACAAGGCACACTCATTCCCGGCAATCCCGCCAAATTCACCGGAATCGTCATCAAATCGATCAAATACATACTTAACGGATCTTGCGACTTATCCCCCAACTTAAATGCTGTCGTCGGAGCCGTCGGAGAAACTAAAACATCCACTTCCTCAAACGCCTTCTCGAAATCTTGCTTGATCAGCGTTCTCACCTTCTGAGCTTGCAAATAGTAAGCATCGTAGTAACCCGCTGAGAGCGCATAAGTTCCGATCATGATTCGACGTTTTACTTCTGCACCAAACCCTTGCGATCGCGTTTTCGTATACATCTCCATCAAATTCTCAGCATCCTCAGTCCGCGCCCCATACTTCACCCCGTCATACCGCGCCAAATTCGCCGAAGCCTCAGACGGAGCAATAATGTAATACGCTGCAATTCCATAACGGAAGCGAGGACAAGAAATCTCTTTAACTTCAGCACCTAAAGCTTTGAGTTGATCGATCGCAGCATTTACCGATTTTTCGACTTCGGGATCAAGCCCTTCGCCAAACGTTTCTTTAATGACTCCAACTTTTTTCCCTTTCAAATCAGTCGTGAGAAACTGCGTGTAATCAGGAACGTCTACTTTCAAACTCGTCGAATCTTTCGGATCATACCCAGCGATCGCAGTTAATAAAATCGCCGCATCCTCTACCGATCGCGCAAAAGGCCCAATCTGATCCAGCGACGACGCAAACGCCACCAATCCATAGCGCGAAACCAATCCATACGTCGGCTTCATCCCGACAATTCCACAAAACGATGCAGGCTGACGAATCGATCCCCCGGTATCTGACCCGAGCGAAATCGGACATTCTCCGCCTGCGACCGCCGCTGCTGAACCGCCCGACGAACCGCCCGGAACTCTTGAAATATCCCAAGGATTCGCTGTCTTCGCATAAGCCGAAGTCTCCGTCGATCCGCCCATTGCAAATTCATCAAGATTCGTCTTTCCGACCATAACAGCACCCGCATCGATCAGCTTCTGCGTCACCGTCGATTCATAAGGTGGGACGAAATTCTGCAAAATCTTAGACGCGCAAGTTGTGGGAACACCTTGAGTACAGAGATTATCTTTAATCGCGATCGGAATTCCTGCAAGTAGCCCAATCTCTTCACCTGCCGCAATCTTTGCATCGATCTGTTTCGCCTGTTCTAAAGCGCGATCGTTCGTCACCTGCAAAAAACTGTGAAGCTTCGGCTCCAATGCTGCAATTCGATCCAGCGACTCCTGCACAATCTCAACGCAAGACCGTTCTTTGCCAATTAGCTGCTGATGCAATTTGCGAATGGATGCCATATGAACCTTCCTCTGTCTGACCTGCGCTGAAAAATCTGCACAAGTTAACAGTATATGGGAATCCAGGGCATTCGGAAAAAGACGTTACTCAGTCGTCCGATCCTGGGAATTTTTAAAGCAACCCAGAAATGTGATTGAAATAATTTCTGCGTCAGTTTTAGGGGTCTAGGTTAAATTGTTTACATCAATTTCTGAGACTTTCTAGAATTTTAGATTCCTGAAATCAGCGTCATTTCTGTTTTTTCGTCCAAGTTTTCTGTGGCGTGCATGTGATTACTCTAACTTTATTACACCCAGTTCAGCTAACGCCCGTTCAACACTGGACGTTTGAGGACTCCCCAGTGGTCAAAGTCGGTCGATCGACCGACAATCACGTTGTGCTGTACAGCGCAGTCGTGTCTCGCTACCACGTCGAACTTCGGCAAGTCAATTTAGCCTGGGAGTTGGTCAGTCTCGGTGCGAATGGGACTTATATTGAAGGAAAACGGGTGACACAACTTCCCGTGCGGGATGGCATGATTTTCCGCTTAGCGCGATCGGGGCCTAACCTTCAAGTTCATTTTGGGCGACCTGAGAACTTAGGGGTGAAGCGCTTAGCCGAAGCTGCCAAAGTACCCGTCTCAGTCCTTGCCCCTTTTACCAGCACTGAGGATGAGGATCGGACTCAGCCCTTGCTGAAAGCGCAAACGATCGTGGTTACAGATTCCAAAACCACGATGGATATGGATACTCATTCGGGGCAGCCCAGTGAGGGATGGAGTCTTCAGCAAGACGAGTCAAGAATTGGGAAATACCAGGAGATTCAGCTTCTCAGTCAAGGCAAAGTTGGGATGACTTATTTTGGGGAACGAGACGGCGAATTGCTGCTGCTCAAAACCCTGAATCCAGATTGGATCAATCATCCCCAAGCCTTAGCATTGTTTGAGCGACAGGCAAAAATGCTAAGGCAACTGAATCATCCAGGTCTTCCCCGCTGGCGGGATTTTTTTCGCATTGATGGACAGCCCTTTCTAGTCACAGAGCGGATTTCTGGACAGACGCTTTGCCAGTACATCACCGATCGCGGAAAAGTCGAACTCAAGCAAGCGATCGCTTGGATGATCGAGATCTGCGAGATCCTAGACTACCTGCATAACCAATCGCCCCCGGTTCTGCATCAAGACATCCGCCCCCAAAATCTGATTCACCGCGCTCATTCAACTTCTTCTTATCAGCTTGCTCTCGTTGATTTTGGCAGTGTGCGCGGCTTAGACATGGATGAAACCTCCGCCGCCTATCTCGCCCCAGAGCAAAAAAATGGGCAGGCGACCTATTTATCTGATCTCTATGCGATCGGCACAACGCTGGCATTTCTGATCTCAGGGCAACATCCTCATCTGTTTTACCGACAATGGCGGCAAGACTATCGCTTCAGCCCAGATTTAATTCCGGGGCTACAGCCGCAATTGATCGAAGTTTTATACCAATTAACCGAACCCAATCCCACCGATCGCTACCAATCCGCTCGCAAAGTTCTAGCTGCATTGAGATCGCTGTTCTGATTCAAAATCCTATGAGATGATGAAGTCCGTTTGATTTCATCACGGGCACATGAAAATTGCAACTTGGAATGTCAACTCGATTCGGACTCGTCTGACTCATGTGACCGATTGGCTCACCACAAATCCAATTGAGTTGTTGTGCGTACAAGAAACAAAAGTCGTCGATCAGTTGTTTCCGCACGAAGCGATTCAATCAATTGGCTACCATGCCGCAGCCTTTGGGCAAAAGAGCTACAACGGAGTGGCGCTAATCAGTCGATCGCCTTTAGAACAAGTCGATTTCGGGTTTGGAGCCATTCTTCCGGCAGTAACCGTTGGGGACTTAGATGATCAAAAGCGAGTCATTAGCACTGTCATTGATGGAATTCGAGTCGTAAATCTCTATGTTCCAAATGGCTCCGCGATCGACAGTGAGAAATATGTCTACAAATTGCGCTGGCTAAAAGTACTGCGAGAATATTTAGAAGTTCTGCTCAAGCAATCGCCGTCTCTGCTCGTCTGTGGTGATTTCAACATTGCTTTAGAAGACATTGATATTCACAATCCCAAAGGTCGCGAAAAGCAGGTCATGGCAACGAATGTTGAGCGAGAAGCCTTACGCCATGTGCTGGAATTAGGCTTGTCCGATGCGTTTCGCAAATTTACGACTGAAGGCGGACATTTTAGCTGGTGGGATTACCGTTCGGCTGGATTTCGCCGCAATGCAGGCTGGCGAATTGATCACCATTATTTAACGCCAGATCTATACGATCGAGCGATTTCCTGTATCATCGATCGCGCTCCCCGCGAATTAGAGCAACCGAGCGATCATACGCCTGTCATTGTCGAACTGTGATGGAGAGCGCAAAGACTCATTAGTTGTCCATCGCGCTACATTGGGATGAAAAGTCACGATTTGGGGATCAAGAGAGATGGGAGTGCCAGAGTCAGGATTCGTCATTTTTCTTGGATTTGGCATCGTTTGTACGATCGCTGGAATTGCCGCAGGGGTCTATCTCCTCAAGCCGAAAGATCAACCTCTCCGTTTTGACAAATGGGGATTTGTGGTGGTGATTCCGATCGTGATCCCGATCGTGGCGGCATTGCTGTTTCAAGTTCTGTTCTACTATCGCAGAAGCTAAAGATTGCGATCGTAGCTACTGAGTGAAACTACGTACTCTCGACTAAATTGTTTAGGTTCACTTTAGGAATAACGAAAGCTTTGGCTCTCCTTCTCCTTCAATTCCGATTTTGACTTTCTCTCGGGTTGGAAAATGTGCTGTTCCAAACATTACGTCAATGATTGAAAAATAGGCAGCATGGTTCACTCAGCAGAGCTTCTCGATCGACGACTAATACACTCGTCTCGGAAGTTTGAAGGGCAATTGCAGCCGATTTACTTCAAGCGTAAACGATGTGGCAATGAATTCGGTTACGTCTTCATGTTCTCCGGTTGGTTGCATCTCGGTCACAATTCCATCAATTAATTCGTAGCGCCCATCTTCGGGATACCACGCCACAAATTCCTCAAAACTTATCGACTTGAGAATAGTTTGTGCAGTCATATGAGATCGCGCCTCCTATTCGGTTTGAACCTGAACGCAATCCTTGAAACTAATCGGGATGACAGGATTTGAACCTGCGGCATCCTGCTCCCAAAGCAGATGTACTAAAGCGCTACGAATGGCGTTAAACTAGGTGTAATAAGCGATTTAGGCTCTATCTCTGGTGTGTTTAATCATCTTGAAATGGACGGAAGCAATATGACATCAGCTTGAGAATCCCCGCTTCAAAAGACGGATTCAAACGTGCGGAGCGAGAAGCCTACAAACTAGCTCAGTCACTCGCTGATGGCTCCTTTAGTTGGGATGTCTATCTAAATCCCGACTGCGACCCCAACGAAAAGACGATCTCGCAACTAATCGAAGAATTCAAAGCTGAATATTTCCGCACTCACCCCCGGATCAAAGAAACAACGTGGAACAACACTTGGGCTTCAACATTCCGAAAACTGCCGCAGAATGGGCTTTTGAGCGATTCTATGGTGCTTGCTGTCGTTCTCAGCACAAAAGACAATAGCCGCAATCGAGAGCTAACCTGCGAGCGTTTACAGAAGTTTGGTGAGTTCGCAGGACTGACGATTGATTTGTCCAACTACGTAGGGGATTATGAGCCGAAACCGCGTGATATTCCAGACGATGCCACGATCATCGAATGGCGCGACAAAATCCCTAACGAGCAGTGGCAATGGGCTTACGGTGCGATCGCTGCATTCGGCATTCGTCCGCACGAAGTTTTCGCCTGCGAAATGATTGATCCGTTAACGCTGCGAGTTCACAAGGACACCAAGACAGGTGCAAGGACGACACGAGCGATCCTGCCTGAATGGGCAGAAAAATGGAATTTGATCGAGATGAATCCACCAGAAACAACGCAGACAGATAGACGATTGAGAGGGCAATTGGTGAGTCACCAGTTCGGAAGCGATCGATATAACTTGCCGTTCCATCCCTACGATTTGCGTCATGCTTGGGCTTTAAGGGCTTCAGTCATTAAAGGACTGCCGATCAGTACCGCCGCTTCAATGATGGGGCATGGCTCCGATGTCCACACCCGCATTTATCACCGCTGGCTGAACGATGCTCAGAATGAGCGAGTTTATCGATCTCTCATTCTGAAGCAAAACGGCTAGCCCGCACGATACCGCCGCTCTAATGCCTTTCTACAACTTGGAACGTGATAGAGCCATCTCGGAATTTTCCCATTGCCGTTGTTATTAATTTCGCCTTTGGATTCGCTGAATGCCCCATTTAACCGTAAGTTTTGAAGCTGTTTCGGCGATTTGATGCCGTGGGTCTGAAGTGCGATCGCTGCTTCTTTAGCAGTCATCCAGCCATCAGAGATCGCGGGATGTTCTTCGAGTCGCAATCGGAGTGCCTGAACCTCAGCCATTAATTTCTGCTGATTCAGGTACATTTCGGCGATCAATTTTTCAACGTCGTTCGTCATGCTGATCGCCACCAATAATCTTGTGGACACGGAGCTTCAATGCCCTGCTGTGATTCAGTTGTAGAAGTTTGCTTTTCTTCGCTGTACTCAGTCGATTCTGGCTCGGATTGCGTAGTGGCAATGTCGATTGGGGCGATTACGTTGAGCCGTTTTCTAGCGGCTGCGAGTGCCTTTTCTCGTATTTCCCAAGCTTGAATCTGTAAATCTTCCGATACTCGATCGACTGACACAGAGTAAACCCGCTCTCGTTGCTCCCCCCGCTTGCCTTGGGTCTTGACGCACAAAGATTTCAAGCCAATCTTCTTGAGCAGTTTGCCGCAGACATCGACGGGCGTGTGTTGCCTTCTGCCTTTTGAGTCTGTGTATTCAGGTGCAATCGTCAGTCCGAAATAATATCGAAGCTGCTTTGCGTGTTTGACTGCCCATTGCTGGATTGCAATGCAGCGCGGATCAGAATTCGAGAATTTAGCATCACGATCGGCAAGCTGCAAGATCCCGCTCTTCTGGAGCAGTTGAGCGCGAATGTACCGCCGCTTCATCCGATGCGTCATTCCCAAATCATCGGAGCAAATCGCCTCAATCGATTCGCGATCGAGTTCTTTAGTCGCCAAAGTATTCTCGGTTGCCGCCTGCATTTCCGCACCGCGTCCTAATTTGCCACGATTGCGAATCAGAATCCACAAGCAGTTATCGAGATCGTCAAAGTCGGTATCAGGGAAGCGATCACAGGCTAAAGTTTTCTTCGCCTTGATCTCGTCTTCAAGACTGCATTCAGAAGCCAGAGTCTTGTGAGCCTCGTCAGTTGTCTCGTACTTGCCAGAATCTGCCCATCTCTGAGCATCTTCGAGGTCGATTTCGTCACGAATCTGAACAAGCTCAGCGAGTTCTTCGCTGCATCTGCCCCATTCTTCGGTCTGGATGGTGTGCCCTGCTTCATTTAGGAGGGATTCTAAGTAATCACGAGAGATCGCCTTCTGTGCCCCGCGTAGAGCGGACATCTCCGAATAATATTCTTGCGCTGCGAGGCGAATTGCAACTTTACGATCGTCGGTTTCTTCGAGAGCTTCGATCGCATAGTGAGCCGACATTGCAGCACGATCGAGATCCGCTTTCTCGCGAATTGACTTCGGCATCATCAAGGACTCATCGCCTTGCGTCACAACGAACTTGGGACAGCAGACAAACCGGGGAACGCTCGGACGATACCGACCCAACATCTGAAACCAGCCGTCCGGGTCGATCGCTCCGACGAAGTAGCCATAAACCGCGTCAAAGCCCTCCCAGGTAATCGAAACGCCCGTTCTGACAGAGGGAGAAACGATGAGAAAATCAGGCTGATTCTGCTCTAGCCAAGTATCCGGATCGTCGAAGAATTCAGCAAATGCCCCGCCTCGATTTGTTTCCGAATCAATCCGAATAACCTTCTTGTTAGGAAATTCAGCTTGTAACCGACGATCGAGCTTCTTGCCACTAGCTTGCGAATCGGTCAGAATAAAGAACCGTTTCGATTCTCCGTAACCCAACTCTTCAACGGCATCTAATAGAATCTTGGCTGAAAAGCCGCTCAAGTCACCAGAGCCGATCTCTACCTCCCACGTTGCGTTCTGTCGATAGTGCTTGAAATAGCGAATATCGGTAGAGCCTGAGAACTTCTTGAGCAGTTCAATTGATCGTGGGTGGATTTCTGCCTCGGCTGAAATAATCGCCCCTCTGAATCCGCAGATGAAACAGATCTCGGCAAAGCGATCGAGGATTTCTGAATGCTTTGACCCTAAATTTCCACCTTCAATCAGATAATCTAAGCCTTGGTTCACCTCGTCCAGTACAAGCAGCAGGGGACGACCGGTTAAAAACCATTGGGGAATTCGCATCAGAGAATTAAAGCAAATCGCTGCACCATGACGCGCTGAAATATCGCGACAGAAGGCACTATAGCCGTCTTTGTCACTCAAGTCGTAATCAGAACTGTGCGGAATATCTGAGAGCCGTGATCCTTGCGCTCCAAGCGACAGAAGCGGGTCAAGCCGTAGAACATTGCCGCCGTTCTCGATCCACCGTTGTACTGTCCGATTAATGCCCGTGTAGCTCTTACCCGATCCCATATTTGCCGCGATCGCAGTAATTGAGCCGATCGGAATTTCAAACGGCAATTCAGGCAGATAATCGCCAGTAGTATCGCGATCGGGTGTGAATCGCAGAGTTTTGAGTCTGCGAATGATCTCGAAGTATTGGCGCTTCAGTCCGCATTTCTTCCACTCATCCAGAGTGAGAGATGCCGAGATCGTTGCGTCTAACCAGTCCGCACCCTCTTGAACAAAGGCATCGTCGATCCCTTTCCCGCTTCGGGAATCCCAAGTGGTTACGAAAATATTGCACTTAAACTCTTGAAACGCCTGCCCTAACTTCTTGATCTGCGCTCCAACGTTCGCGACCGTCTTAGGCTTCTCGTCCTGGTCAAACACGATTCGGATCATTCTGCCTTCAGTCGCAAACTCTCGCAGGATTGGGAAAAGCTCAGCTTCTCCTTTACGATGCCAGTTTGCGACACCTCGCAGACAAATCGCTGGATAGCCTTGCTGAGTCAAGAGAACTGCTTTCTTAAGCCCCTCAGTAACACATACAGGCAGACTGCAACGTTTAACAGTTCGCCAGAAAGATTCGCCTTCTAGTGGGACAGCATCGTATTTCTCGAAAACCCTTTCAGCCGTCGCCTGATCAATAAATGGCAAGATCGGCAACGCCTCGCACTTTCCAGGCGTTTCGTATTTAATCTTTTTGCGCTTCTCGAAGTCGATTCGAGGATGTCTCGACTTGAAATAAGCAACTTCTGCGCGATCACCGTCGATTGTACTGCCATAGCTCAGCCAGCCACCTAGAGCCGCATTCTCGTAGCGTCTAAGAATTGATTGAGCAGATCTTGTGACGTACTGAACGCTCTGGCGTTGCGCGATCTCATGCTCTGCCAGAACTTCTACCGCAT
>JALOOO010000177.1 GCA_025454375.1 Leptolyngbya sp. Prado105
TCTAAATCTGCTAAAACTTGTGCGGCAATACTCGGTTGAGTTGCAATCAGACCGAGTAAAAGCTGCTCTGTCCCAACATAGTTGTGCCCAAGACGACGAGTTTCTATTTGCGCGGTACTCACGACCTCAATCGATCGTTGCGTAAAGTCATCAAACATGAGATTCAACTCCTGTGCTGACGGAAGAGTTTCTAGAAATGCAACCGCTGGGTGAAACTCTATAGAGCGAGCACTTAAGCAGGGGGGGAGTTGAGAGAACTAATGGGAGTCGGAGTCTTCTCCGGCAGGATTGCGCCTTTAAGATAGGTCTGGCGAAGCATTGCCTCATCAAGATTGGTGCCACTCAAGTTGGCATTGGTGAGGTTAGCTTGAGTGAAATTGGTATCGGTTAAGGTTGCTCCGGTGAGGATAGCATCGGTGAGATTGGCATCTCTGAGGTTTGCTTTGGTCAGATTTGCCTTGGTCAGATTCGCACCGCTCAAATTGATGCCCGACAGATTCACATTTCTAAAGTTGACAGCCATCAGATTTAGATTTCTGAAGTCTCGTTGTCCCGCAGCATAGCGACTGAGAATTTCTTTAGTATTCATTTAGGTTTTGAAGAAGGATAGAGAAAGCTGTATCTTCGAGCGGAGATTTCAAGTCACCAATAAAAAAGGCAGGCGCGTAGCCTGCCCGCAAGACTTTACAAGGTAATGCTTGATTAAAGTCAAACACTTCTATTACTTAATAGCGGCGAGAAGATCCACCTTTACGATCGAAACTGCCCCGAGAAGACCCTCTGTCTTCACGAGGTCTTGCTTTATTTACAGTGAGATCGCGTCCCATCCATTCCGCACCATTGAGTGCTTCGATCGCTGCATCTTCTTCAGCATCGGTAGACATCTCAACAAATCCAAAGCCTCGTAAGCGCCCCGTTTCTCGATCGGTTGGAAGTTGAACCCGCTTGACGGTGCCAAACTCAGCAAAGATCTCAGCAAGGTTCTCCTGTACAACCTCATAAGAGAGGTTACCCACATAAATTGACATAAAACGTTGTCCCAGAATTACGGTGTAGAGAGAGTTAGATTCGGAGCAACATCTGTCGATTCTGTCGAGGAAATTACATTGCCGAAGATAGCCTCTTCTGTTTCTACTTTAACATAATCATCAGACATTGATGAACGATCGAACAAATCAATTTCCCCGCAGATTGTCCTCGCTATGTTAAAGTCTTTAGTAAGGTTTATCTTCGGGCGTGTAAATCGTTCCAACCTAGCGTTTCTCCGAACATAACTCTCTTCATCGATGATTCTGGAGAATCTTTATGTCAGTTTATGTTGGTAATTTGTCCTATGAAGCCACGCAGGATGGCTTAACTCAGGCTTTCTCAGAGTACGGTACCGTGAAACGAGTTCAGCTTCCGACGGACCGAGAAACAGGTCGGATGAGAGGATTTGCGTTTGTTGAAATGGGAACGGATGCAGAAGAGGATGCCGCGATCGAAGCACTTGACGGTGCGGAATGGATGGGTCGTGACCTCAAGGTGAACAAAGCAAAGCCCCGTGAGGACAGAGGGTCTTCTCAGGGAGGATGGGACAACAATCGAGGTGGTGGTGGTTCCAGACGTTACTAAAGCTTAGATGCAGCAAGCCGTTTTAATTTTGCTGTCGGCGTGCTGTTTGAATGCTTGAAGTTGAGGTTGGTAAGAGGGCTACTCATCAGTTGTGGGTAGCCTTCTTCATCAGCCTGGATCTATTTCAATGTTAGGGAGGAGATTAAATGCCCCAAGTTATTCCGGGTGAGAATGAAGGAATCGAGTCAACGTTGCGTCGATTTAAGCGAGAGGTGTCTAAAGCGGAAATTTTTCCAGATATGAGAAAACATCGCTATTTTGAAACGCCGATCGAGAAGCGGAAGCGCAAAGCATTAGCGAAGCATAAACAGCGGAAGAGAAAGTTCCGCAATTAGCGAAAATAGTGATTCGACTGAGGGTTTACACCTAGGATAGGTTATTCGATTGGGGTAGGGTAACCGTTACGATTGTTCCTTGGTGAACTTGACTCTCAATGTGGATTTGTCCTTGATGATTTTCAACAATCGCACGTGCGATCGCGAGTCCTAGCCCCGAGCCTCCCGTCGCTTTTGTTCTGGCTGGATCGACTCGATAAAATCGATCGAATAATTTCGCGATCGCATCTTCTGGAATTCCAATTCCTGTATCTATTACTTTCGTTTGTAGTCCCGACTTCGTTGCGCTTAACTCAACGATGATTTCTCCATTATCTGGAGTATATTTAATTGCATTACTAATTAGATTTGTAAACAGTCGTGAGAGTTGATCTCGATCGGCTTGCAGCCAATATTCTAAAGCGCGATCGACTTTGAATGATAGAGAAAGCTGCTTTTCTGCGACAGTCATTCCTTGTTCTTCTAGAACTTCATCGAGAAGATCATCGAGTGCGATGCCTTTCTCAGACGATGCGACCGCCGTGCGTTGGGGTTGAACAATGCCGCTGTCTTGTCGAGCGAGAAAGAGTAAATCATCGACGAGTTTTCCTAAGCGTTGGGTCAGCCGTTCAATGACTTGTAAATATTGCTGTCGAATCTGGGGATCGGGATCAGAGAGCGCGACTTGGACATTGGTTTGAATGATTGCGATCGGGTTTCTGAGTTCATGCGATGCGTCGGCTGTAAATTGCTTCAATCGCTGATAAGATTCGCGAATCGGCTTCATGGCAATTCCTGAGAGAAACCATCCGATCGCGGCAACAATGCCCACCATCGTCGCGGTTCCAATGCCCAAATCTAGAACTAATCTTCGGGTAGGTTTGGTGACTTCAAACCAGGGATGGCTGACCCGCAAGTAACCCAGGACGCGTTTGCCGATTTGAACTTTCTCAGTCACTTGGCGCAAGAGTTGCGTCTCTGATAGGTGAATCGTTTCGCCATCGTGATTCACGTGCATCGGAATCGAAAGCGGTTCAGCAAATGTTGACCAGAGTTGTGTACCATTTGCGTCGAACCATTCTAGATCGATGTGATCATCTTCTAAAGAGACCGAGTTATCTCGAAAACTCGCTTCTACATTGACACTCACCTGATTGCCTGTCGCTTGAATCACAAGCGATCGTTGAACCACTTCTGCAACATGATTGAGCGTGTCATCGATGCGCTCAATTAAGGTCGATCGCACATAAAAATAAAAGCCACTTGCAAAAACCAACAACAATACAGCCGTCACAGTCGTATACCAAAGGGCTAACTGTCGTCGCGTCGTTTGAAACATAGTAAATCAGCGAGGGTTGATCCTATTTTATCCAGAATGAACGGCGCTAAACGCGACGCAGTAAGCCTCGGAGCAGTGCAGCCTCTAAACTGATTGTTTTATAGCCAACTCGATCGAATAAGATCACGATCTTATCGCCTTCGTAACGCAGGACTGTGCCCTTGCCCCAAGATCGATGAACCACATCGCTGTTGATTGTGTAGGGCTGTCGATGGTTGGTTGCTGGTTCTGCAATGCCTCTTTTACAGTTGTCACAGATTCCACAGCGATCGTCTTTTTGTTCGCCAAAATAGTTGAGTAAAAAGTTGCGGCGGCAGTCGCGAACTTCGGCATAGGCTCGCATCATTTCTAAGCGCGATCGCTCGACTTGAAGCTTGCATGCTTGAGCTTCGATCACCGTTTCGGCGACTTGCTCTAGTTCAGAAACATCATTGGCAATGACTTCACCTGTCGGCAATGATTCTACAACTCCCACATCTTCTAGCTGAGATAGTGCAGTTCTAATTTTGGTCTGAGACAGATCGATCACCTGCTTTAAGGCTTTGGGATGAATCGGTTCAGTTTGGGCTTGAATCGTTGTCGCAACTTCTACGATTGCTTCTGAATCGAGCTTTCCGCCTCCGGAGAAGAACTTGCGTAAATTTAAATCATCCGGAGTGTAGAACAGAACGATTTTTGCAGGTTCTCCATCTCTGCCTGCGCGTCCAATCTCCTGATAGTACGCATCAATTGAATCACTGATGTTGTAGTGCAGCACAAATCGCACATTCGGCTTATCGACTCCCATACCAAACGCAGTTGTTGCCACAATCACTTCTGCTGCATCGTTCATGAAAGCAGTTTGAGCTTGTTCGCGTTCTTTGGTTTTGAGTCCTGCATGATAGGCGATCGCAGAAATTCCTGCTTCACTGAGTTCTGCTGCTAGCTGCTCTGTGATTTTTCGAGTTGCAGCGTAGACAATTCCTGGTTTTTGAAATTTTTGCACTCGTTTGATTAAAGCTGCGCGTTTTTCGTCGTCATCTTTCTCAAACCGTTTGACGTAGAGGTGAAAATTGGGTCGATTAAATCCTCGAACAATCACGCGCGGGTTGTCCATTCCCAATCGCTGTACGATTTCTTCTCGCACAGGTGGCGAAGCGGTTGCCGTCAGTGCAAGAATCGGCGGGTGTCCCAAAGCTTGAGCAACGGTTCCGAGTCGGAGATAGTCCGGGCGAAAATCATGTCCCCATTCGCTGACACAATGCGCCTCATCGACGACAAATAGAGAAGGTTTTACAAGTTGAAATAGCTCGATCGTATCAGGATTGTTGAACTGTTCTGGAGCCAGGAAGAGAAATTCTAGGTCGCCTTGCGTCCAGCGATCGAGGATTTTAGCTCGCTCAGTTGCGGTGATGGTCGAGTTTAGGACTGCGGCGTGACCGACATCGATATCCTCTTGAGCGATGGATTCAACCTGGTCGCGTTGGAGTGCAAGCAGGGGAGAAATGACGATCGTTGAGCCGGGGATCTGTGCTGCCGCAAGTTGGTAGATTGCGGATTTGCCTGAGCCAGTGGGCATGACTGCTAGGGTGTCACGTTGATCGAGAATAGATTGGATTGCAGCTTCTTGACCGGGGCGGAGGTCTTCGTAACCGAGATAGGTTTCTGCTAATTTCTGAATCGAGACGGGCTTTTTCTTGGGCATTTCAAGGAGGCGATCGGGGGGTGAAAGCCCTGGCGAATTTGATTCACCAGGGTTAATCCTGTGATGAGTTTAGTGTTTATCACCTGTTCCAAGCAGGAGTGATAAGCCCCCTAAAGCAGCAAGCGCGATCGTACTCAATACCGCACCTGGATTTTTTGCAAGCACGTCACTAACACTGGGAATCTCAAACTGCTTGAAATCACCTTCAACGCGATCGTAGCCCTGGATTGGCTCAAATAGATTGTTAGGTTCTTCGCCTTTCTCCTCTGGAGTGCGCTGTCCGTCGAAGCTAATGGCTAGTAAAATTGCATCGACTAAACTCGGCGAAATTCGTTGTGCGAGATCGAGTAATCGTCCCACATCTCCAACAATATAGTCACGAACTGGGTTTTCAGCCGCGTAGAGAATCGCATCGGTGACTAAGCTCGGATTGTAGTAGGGCGGTAGTCCGGTCGGTTTTACACCTAGCTTTGTTTTACCTTTGTTGTAGAAGGGGGTATTGATCACCGCAGGCAGAATATTTGCCACGTTGATATTGCTATAGCCCTGATGTTTTAGCTCAATTCTCAGTGCGTCGAGAAAGCCTGTTACACCATGTTTAGAAGCAGAATAAGGACTTTGATACGGCAGCGATCGACGAGCTTCCATTGATGTAATGTGAATCAGTGAACCGCCCTTTGCTTCTTTCAAGTAAGGTAAGGCAACCATTGCACCATAAGCTTGTCCCATCAAGTTCACGTCAATGACTCGCTTAAACTCCTCAGGAGAGATGCGATCGAAGGTTGCAAACACACTCGTCGCGGCTGAATGCACCCAAGTATCAATGCGCCCAAATCGCTCAACCGTCTTGTCTGCGACTTCTTTCATTTGATTGAAATCTGCTGTGTCGGCTGGAATTGCGATCGCTTCTCCACCTCGCTGATAGATTTCTTCAACTAGCGTTGCTAGACCTTCTTTACTACGAGCAGATACTACAACTTTTGCACCTCGTTCTGCAAACTTGAGGGCTGAATCGCGACCAATGCCGCTAGATGCTCCAATAATCGTGACAACTTGTTGACTAATTGGCTTTAAATTCATTGTTCTACTAATGTTGTTTTACTAAATTTGGTCAAGATCTTCCCTGCTGCGTCGATCGTCGTAATCCTCGGAGGAACGTGGCTCAAGCTCCCACCGTCGATCGTCTCGACCTTCTAAGATCTCATTTGTGTGGAGATAGTTGTGGTCGTCCATTTCTAGCCCAACGGCTCGACCGAGATCATCAACGATATCCATATCTGGAGTCATTGCTGTACCGCCGACTGACTCATCCCCGACTGCATTAGCTTGCTCATAGTTTGCATCGATATCGCCCCCGGTTAGATCTGGTGAAGCTTCGTGCAGTTCGTGACGACGATCGCTCATTGTTCGACCGCCAATGTTATAGCCTGGTAGTTCTTCTACTCCGGTTCCGTAAGACTCGGTATACTCTTGCGGAATATCTCCGAAGTCCTGCTCATCTCCGATATCGTTGAGATCTTCGTCTTCGACCTCGCCGCCCAAGTTATGCAGCGACGCTTCTAGGTCATCTTGATCCGTCGGGTTTTCAAATACCGAGTCTCGGCTGTCTGTCATCTTTCGTTCTCCAGAAGGCATCGCACCTTTGCAAGGTAACGGATTGATCAACTTCTGCAACTCACCATATGGAAAGCTTTATTGATCCGTCGTAAGAGGGAGATTTGCTTCTGTCATCAGAGCGAGGAGTGATTGAGCTTGCGATCTTAGGCTAGGAGAGAATTGGGACACTGGAGAAATAGTGATGACTGAACGATCGAAGCGAGTCGCGATCTTAATCGAGCAAGGCGTAGAAGATTCTGAATTTATCCTTCCCTACAATGCGCTGAGACGGGCGGGGGCTGAGGTTGTTGTGCTAGGGTCGCGCATGAATGAAGAATACAAAGGGAAGCAGGAAAAAGTTTCAATTAAAGTAGATGCAACGACGACGGAATCGATCGCAACGGATTTCGACGCGGTGATCATCCCAGGTGGGCAAGCTCCGGATAAGATGCGGACAAACCTCAAAACAGTACAGTTCGTTGAGGATGCGCTTGAGAATGGCGTGCTAGTTGCTTCGGTGTGTCATGGACCGCAGGTACTCATCGAAGGAGACATGCTGAAGGGGATTCGAGCAACGGGATTTCGAGCCATTCGCAAAGATATGCAGAATGCTGGTGCAGAGTTTGTAGATGAGCCTTTGGTGATTGATGACAACCTAATTACGTCTCGTCGTCCGGGAGATTTGCCAATTTTTACGACTGCAATTCTACAACAGTTGAATCTGAGTATTCCTGATACAACATTGCCACCTGTTGGGGATATGGATGCAGGATGGTGGAAGCTCGGTGAAGATTGGGGTGGCTCATCAAAGAGTGAAATTGTGCAGGCAATTAATACTGCGCTTTCAGGCGAGAACTATGCTTTAGAAGCATTTCAGCACTATCTCGACAATGCTTCAGATGATGCGATGAAGGAGCTATTTGAAGAGATTTGTCAGCATAAGCGGCAGCATGTTGAACAGTTGCAAGCGAGACTGGCAGTTTTGGGTGAAAAGCCTTCCCTGACTGCAAGTGTTAGTAACCTCTATGCTGGTATTAAATCGTTCTTTCAGAACAATCAAACTGATGTCGAAGTTTTGCGTCGCGCTCTGGGAGATATCCAGACTGGAGTGGTCGATACTTACAATTTACGCAACAAAATCACTGACCCGGCAACAGTTGAGATTTTGGATCAAATAGAAGTAACCTTGGCGCGAGATGAATCTCGGATTGCTAATCTTTACAAGGATCGCTTGGGCGATCGTACTCCTCAATCTCCTGCTCCGTCTAGTCGTCCTGCGGTCACAGGCAGTTAGTGAATTTAATCAGGTTCGGAGTTAGGGATTCGCTCATACGAATTTAATTAGTTCAAGCGACAAATGCCCCAAGCGTTACCCATTGTTGAGTTGTTTAGCGCAGCGAGGGGAGCATCTCAAGCACTTGTCGCCTGAATCATTTGATTGAGTATCGGATTCAACATCGAAACAATTTATTTCAAGTGAGATGAACTATGGAAACTGAATCAAATAAAATTATCAATTCCTCAGAAGCGCAGCCAGAATCAATGACCGATACCGAAAAATGGGCATCGATCGTAGGAGGAAGCGCGATGGTGCTATTTGGGTTACAGCAACGATCGCTCAGAGGAGTCTTAACGGCGATCGCAGGGGGAGGGCTTGCCTATCATGGAGCAACCGCTGAGAAAAGCTTAGGCGACAAAGTAACAGAAGCGGTCGGACTCGACAAAGCGCTTAAAGTCGAGAAGACAGTCACGATTAGAAAATCGGCTGAAGAACTCTATCAGTACTGGCATAATTTTGAGAACTTACCGACCTTCATGAAGCATGTAAAGTCGGTTAAGGTGATGAACGAAACGCGATCGCATTGGATTGCAAATGCGCCCCTGGGACAGTCAGTAGAATGGGACGCAGATATTATCAAAGACGAGCCGAATCGGTTGATTGCCTGGGCATCGGCTGAGAACGCAGAAGTTGCGAATTCAGGATTTGTGCGCTTTAGTCCGGCTCCCGGAGAGCGGGGAACAGAAGTAAAAGTTGTGATGGAATACGAGATTCCAGGTGGAAAAGTCACCGCTGCGATCGCAAAGCTGTTTGGTGAAGAACCCGAGCAGCAGATTGGAGATGAACTTCGCCGCTTCAAGCAGTTGATGGAAGCAGGAGAAATCGCGACGACTGAAGGACAGCCCCGCTGTCATGGTTAACCTTTAATTGTAAAAATTATGAAAGCAGTCTGTTGGCATGGCGCGAATGATGTTCGCGTCGATAATGTGAGCGATCCTAGCATTCTCAATCCCAGAGATGCCATTCTTAAAGTCACCGCAACGACCATTTGTGGTTCAGATTTACATATCTACGATGGGTACATTCCCTCAATGCAGCCCGGGGACATCATCGGGCACGAATTTATGGGAGAAATCGTTGAGATTGGGCGCGAAGTAAAGCAGTTAAAAAAAGGCGATCGTGTCGTCGTCTCCTCGATTATTGGCTGTGGTCAATGTCATTATTGCAGCCATCATCAATGGTCATTGTGCGATAACTCGAATCCAAATGGTGCTTTACAAGAGCCACTATTTGGATTTGGCACGGCGGCGATTTTTGGTTATTCGCATCTCTTTGGGGGCTATGCGGGTTCGCAAGCGGAATATGTTCGGATTCCATTTGCGGATCATGGCTGCGTCAAGGTTCCAGACGGCATGACAGACGAGCAGGCTCTCCCGATCTCTGATGCTTTCCCAACGGGCTACATGGGCGCGGATCTATGTGACATCAAGCCAGATGATGTCGTCGCAGTCTGGGGATGTGGTCCAGTCGGACTCTTTGCAATCCGCAGTGCCTATTTACTAGGAGCCGCGAAAGTGATTGCGATCGATCGGTTTCCAGAACGATTGCTGATGGCAAAAACGCAGTGCAATGCAGAAGTGATTAACTATGAGGAAGTCGATGCAGGAGAAGCGCTCAAAGAAATGACAGGTGGGCGCGGACCTGATGCCTGTATTGATGCAGTTGGACTCGAAGCCCATGGAACTGGGTTGATGGGTGTTTACGACGAAGTCAAACAGAGTGTCCGGCTCGAAACCGATCGACCTCATATCTTGCGGCAAATGATTGTCGCTTGCAAAAAAGGCGGCGTGATTTCAGTCATGGGCGTTTACTCTGGCTTTGTTGATAAGCTGCCGATGGGTGCTGCTTTTAACAAAGGCTTGACTTTCAAAATGGGACAGATGCACGGGCAGCGCTACATGCCGAAGCTGATTGATCACGTTTTGAAAGGCGATATTGATCCAGCGTTTGTGTTTTCTCATCACCTGCCTTTAACCGAGGCAAAGCAAGCTTACGAAATGTTCAAGCACAAAACCGATCAGTGCGTTAAAGTTCTACTCAAACCCTAACTATGAAATTACACAAATTATTTTCTACGATCGCGCTCAGTCTGATTCTATGCATGAGCTTCGCGAATATAGCGGCTCACGCTGCCATTACCCCTGGAGAAGCAAAAGGAGTAATTCGCGGTTCTGGCAGCATGATGGAAGCCGCTGAGAGACTGAGAGAGGCAGATTCAACCGCAGAAGTTCGCCAGCAGTATCAGTTTGACGGTGAAAACAAAATTCATATGGCTCAAGACCCGATCGCGAAAACTCAGGAAAAGCTAAAAGACGCGGCGGAGAACGTAAAAGAAAAGCTCAATCTTGATGAACCTCTCGCCCCCTCAACCAAGAAGTTTCTCGGCAAGCGAGAAGAAATTGGCGAATCGAATGGCGAAGTGCTTGTCAAAGAAGAACCTGGCTACTATCAACGCGATCGCCAAACCCAAGTTTTTACTGAGGAAAAGTAGATGAAAGCAGTTTGCTGGCATGGCGCACTTGATATTCGCGTCGATAACGTGCCTGATCCGAAAATTCTCAATCCTAGAGATGCGATCGTCAAAATTACCTCAACTGCCATCTGCGGTTCTGACCTGCATATCTATGATGGGTTCATCCCAACGATGCAGTCAGGAGACATTCTCGGTCATGAATTTATGGGTGAGATTGTCGAAGTTGGATCTTCAGTTAAGAATTTGAAGATTGGCGATCGTGTGGTTGTACCGTTTACGATCGCCTGTGGAAGTTGCGAGTTTTGCAATCGGGATCTCTGGTCACTGTGTGATAACTCGAATCCAAATGCTTGGTTAATTGAACCTTTGTATGGTCATTCTCCGGCTGGATTGTTTGGCTATTCGCACTTTTTTGGCGGATATGCAGGTGGACAAGCTGAATATGTGCGCGTTCCCTTTGCAGATACAGGGCTATTCAAGGTTCCGCCAGAGCTAACGGATGAGCAAGTTTTATTTTTGACTGATATCTTTCCGACAGGCTAC
>JALOOO010000178.1 GCA_025454375.1 Leptolyngbya sp. Prado105
AACTGAGGGGAAGGCTCTCCATGTTTTTGCTCTCGTTTAGGAATCTCTATCCTCTCTTCAGTTGATCGTTCTGTCAAAATTTGAATTTGGAATTGCTGGACTTAAACAGTACCGCTTGCGCTCATGCGTCCATCGCAGGCGCAGATTGCCTCGAAGTTCATCAATTCTGACTTCAACCTTGTCTCTCGCCATTCGTGGTATACGGCTCAATTCCTGAATTAACTGGTATACCAAATCCTATACCAGCACACCCATGGAAACCGCATTAAACCGTACCAGAACGGACAAAGATACCAGCCTGTATACCACTGATTTTCAAGAACCCAAAAACGACAAAAGCCAGTCAATGACTGGCTTTCATTCAATCGGAGCGGCGGGATTTGAACCCACGACCCCTACTACCCCAAAGTAGTGCGCTACCAAGCTGCGCTACGCCCCGATACACTTTTTCCTCAATCCCTATAGGAATCTCAGAATATCAACACCATTGTTGCAGAGGTCTAAAATTAGTCGTAGCAATTTTTTACTCTGTTTCCATGGCAGATCAAATCGTATCACAAATTGTCGAAACAGATCGCACTAATCAAAATTTCCTCAAATTCTGGCTTAGCAGGAGAACACTAAGCCTAAATTCAAGGGGTTTGGTCTGCCTCAGACTCCCGCATACGCAACGCTGTTGAAGGTCGGTTCGGATAACGAAAATCTGTACCGTAACTGAGATCACATCTTTTAACTGGGGAATGCTGAATCAAATCTCAGCCATGCAAAGAGTTGCATCTATCTCCTATGAAAAAAATTCTCAGCATTGATGGTGGCGGCATTCGAGGAATTATTCCAGCACTTGTCTTAGCAGAAATCGAACGGATCACAGGGAAACCTATTTCGGAAATTTTTGATCTCGTTGCTGGCACTTCGACTGGCGGCATCCTAGCTCTGGCATTTGGTAAAGATAATGGACAGGGGAATCCCAAGTATTCCGCCAAAGACCTGGTTGAACTCTATGAGCAAGAAGGCAACAAGATATTTCCAAGATCCTTATGGCAGGATATTAATACCGTGGGTGGGCTTGCAGATGAGAAATATTCAAGGCAAGGAATCGATGCGGTGCTTGCAAGCTATTTTGGCAATGATTTGCTTGGCTCCTGTCTCACTCATACTGTCGTCACGGCTTACGATATCGAACAGCGAAAACCGCTCTTTCTCAAAAGTTGGAGAGCCGAGCATCAATCTGTCAAAATCCTGGATGCTGCACGCGCAACTTCGGCCGCTCCGACTTATTTTGAACCCGTTCAGCTGGTGATCGATCGACAACCGAGAGTGCTGATCGATGGCGGCATTTTTATGAATTCGCCGTCTGTTTCGGCATATGTTGAAGCGTTGAGAATTTTCCCAGAGGAGAAGGATTTCCTCGTGCTTTCCTTGGGTACAGGCGAGCTAGATAGAAGAATCCCCCATGAAGACGCAAAAAACTGGGGAACGATCGGCTGGTTACGTCCGCTGTTGAGTTGTGTCTTTGATGGCGTGTCTGATGCAACGAACTATCAAATGAGTCTACTGCTAGATAGTAACTACTATCGTTTGCAAACTCGTCTTGAGAGAGCAGCAAGCGACATGGATAATGCGAGTAAGGAAAATATTGAGGCACTCAAAGCAGAAGCAGTGACTTTGATTCAAAATCATCAGGATGACATCCAGCGCTTATGTAGCATTCTGTAGCTGCATTTCTGCCCTGCACTGGATTCACGCACCCGATGCTAAAGGCTGCGAACTCCCTAAAAAAGCACTGCTGAACCGAGCCAACCGCTCAAAGATACAGTTTCTTCAGGGAGTTTGTCCGACTAGCACGGGGGATTCCACCGCGTGCAGGGCTAAATCGCTTCTGGAAGCAATCGTTCTAAATCCAAAGCTGCTGCAACCTGGGCGAGTTTGTCAACATCTAGCGGATTTGCTAAGTGCGGAATCAATCCGAGGACTGGAACTCCCGTTAATCGCTGAATCAAGCTCACTGATGCCCAGTTCTCAATCTCCTCATCCGAACAGGCTTGAATACAATTCAGCACAATTCCGCGCAGATGGACTTTCATCTGTCTCGCTAATGCCACATTTGCCACCGCTTGCCCGATCGCGCCTAACTTCACCGGAACGACCAGTACCGCAGGCAAATGCCAATCCCAAGCCAAATCTGCCACAGTTGTACTATGTGTCACAGGCGACCCCAATCCCCCTAGCGCTTCAACTAAGACAAAATCCCGCTGACTACGCAAGGTTTCAAATGCCTGCCAAACTGGCTCAAGCTGAACCTGACGACCTGCTAAATCCGCTGCAATAGGAGGAGCAAGAGGCGCTTCAAAATGCAGCGGATTTAGTAATTCTGGCGGCTGGTCTAACTGAAATAACTGATTATAGGTTTCTCGATCGCCGATTCCTGTCTGTAACGGCTTCATCACTCCTAAAGAGCGCACTCGACAATATTTTTGCCAATACGCAATCAAAGCAGTAGTAAGTACCGTTTTACCCGCATCGGTATCGGTTCCAGTAATCAAGAGTGCATTCACAGGTCGTTATCCTTGAACATCAACAGTAAGCGTGAAATCTGATGGCGTATCGCTAGTAACATCGACTTGATAGCTACCCCCACTCGGCACAATGCCACTCCATTGCTCCAAATTCGTCGCATCTTCAACCGGGCGACCATCTGGATACCGTACCGTAAATCTGGCTCCCGGTGTCAGCGTCAAGGATAAGGTTTGCTTCGGTCGCACATTGATGAAATAGCGCCGAGTCGTAAGGGCATCGACTTTGTTACTCACCTTTGTTCCCGTTTGACCTGAAGGAATTTCGATCGCGGCTTCAATGACGCTCGGGCTTGCGGTTGGTGTAGGCGTAGGCGACGGGCTAGGAGTTGGAGTTTGGAGATTGACATTGAGCTTAAAGTCGCTCTTGGGAATGCCTTTGACGGTGCGCAGTTGAATCGTGTAATCGCCCGTAAACGGCAGTTCGCCTGCCCAGTTTGAGACTCGATTTGCAGAACTATCGATCGGGTCACGATTGGGAGCGAGAACGCTCATTAAAACCCCTTCTCCCCCGCCCAAAGCTGCATTCAGTCGCTGCCCCTGATTTGCTGGGACAATGAAGTTTAGTGTTTCATTCGATCGTAAGGTTCCGTTGCGACTTGCGACTCCTTGTTCAAACTCAAGTCGCTGGCTGTAAGTCACAGGATCAGGGCTGGGTGTTGTGGTCGGAGAGGGTTTTGGAGTCGGAGTTTTGGTGGGGGTTGGAGTCGGAAGGGTGGGGCTTGGAGTCGGAGAAGCAATTGGAGTTGGATTCATCAATGTACGGGTAATCGTCCAGGCTCCGAGTCCCGTGAGCAAAACTAACCCCGTCCCGATCGCTAAAACGGCCCAAGGATCATCCCAAAACGAACTTCTTGAGGGAATCGACGGGTCATTGCGATTTTGCAAACTCGTAGGTGCAACGGTTGTCTCTCCTCGCCGACCCACTGCCATGGTTTCCGCTCTCGAAACATTGGTCGGCGGTTGGGCATTGGTCGGCGGTTGGGCATTGGTCGGCGGTGGCGTTGCAGGTAGGGGAGCCATTGTCGAAGGTGTTTGCAGAACTTGCAAGACTTCGGTTGCAGACTGAAAGCGATCGCTGACTCGATAGCTCAGCATTCGATTTAAGACCTGTCCAAAGGTCGGTTCTAGATTGACAAACCGCTGCCAGCGCCAAGTCATTGTATTTTCATCAAATAGCTCTTGCGGCTCTCGTCCAGTCAGTAACACAACAGCCGTCACAGCTAACGCATATAAGTCGCTATTGGGATATGCTCGACCCGTTTGCATTTGCTCGGTTGGAGCATAGCCGAGCTTTCCGACGGTCGTATGTTGCTTGACCGTATCTTGAGCTTGAATGCGCGTGGCGAGATCTTTGACCACCCCGAAATCAATCAGGACGGGCAACTTATCGCGATCGCGCAAAATAATATTGTCAGGAGCGATATCTCGGTGAATGATCCCTTTACTGTGAATATATGCTAGGACAGGCAAAACTTGCTTCACAAGCTGCGTCACTTCCGCTTCTGAGAAGACATAGCCGCGTGACTTGCGTTCGTCTAAGAGCGATCGATAGGTTTTACCTTCAACATAGTCCTGAACGATAAAAAACCGCTGATCCTGCTCAAACGTCGCGCGAAATTGCGGAATTTGAGGATGTTGAATCTGGTAAAGCGTTTGAGCTTCTCGCTGAAATAATTCTTTGGATTTATCGAGCGCGTAGGGATTATCTTGAGGCGGCGTTAATTCCTTGATCGCGCAAGCTTCGTTAAATCGTCCTTGATCTTCGGCAAGGTAAGTTCGCCCAAAGCCCCCCTGTCCCAAAACGCTGAGAATCCGATAGCGACTTTGTAAAACAGTAGATGGAGGAATAGGTGGCTGCATGATCCAACACAAACGACGATAAGGGGCAATCTAGAGCGAGGCTCCAAGTACTTACTTATATCGTATTGCAGCCAATTTGGGTTAGGGGAGAATTGTGAAACTGCGTTGCGATCGCAAGAATTTTCGTTCATTAAAAGATACGGGCGGGCATTCTGAGGTCAATGTTACTCAACCTCAATTTATTATGGGAACTCAAGCTGGAGTGGGAATGAGTCATCTGCGCAATGTGACTCAAGCGGCAAAAGAAGCAGTCCAGAAAGCGCTGAGTGCGGCAAATATTACCCAACCGGATTTCGTTTTTCTCTTTTCCTCCCTGGGATATGATCCGCAAAAACTGGTGCAAGTTGTCCGCCAAGACACGGGCAATTGCCCATTAGCAGGATGTTCTGGGCAGGGCGTAATTGTGCAGAATGAAGCGGACGAGTCGAATTTCGCGATCGCTGTCATGGTGATTCGCTCTGACGAAATGCGCTTTACAAATCGCTATGCCGTCGGACTGAAGGATCAACCGACTGAGACAGGACAGACGATCGCGAGTAAATTGCTGATGGATTTTGCAGAACAGCCTCAAGCCCTGTTTCTCTTCACTGATGGACTAACGGTAAATTTCGATCGGTTAATCGCAGGCATCGAATCAGAATTCGCGCAGCACAATCGCATAGTGCCTCCCGTTCTAGGCGGTGCGGCAGGCAGTGATATCGAAATGAAAGTAACGTATCAGTACTGTGATGATCAAGTGTTCTCAGATGGCGTAGTTGCAACCTTGCTATCTGGAGACTGTCAAGTGACCTGGGCATTAAATCATGGTTGTACTCCGATTGGACAGGAGCGCAAAATCACCCATGCAGCAGGCAACAAGATTTTTGAAATTGATCATCAACCTGTATTTGAAGTCTTGCGCGAGTATTTGACTGAAGAAGAAATCCAGGCTTGGGATCGAACGATCGTGGCATTCTGCTTTGGCTTGAAAGCGCCGAACTATGCTCAAGATCACGATGAATTTGTGATTCGCTACTTACCGAGAAAAGATGACCTTGAGGGATCTGTAACGCTGCAAACTGAGGTTGTAGAAGGAAGTAGCATTTGGATTACGCGCCGCGATGCTGAAAAAATTGCTCAAGGGATTGATGCGATCGCCCAACAGTTCAACGGCGAACTTCAAGATCGTCCTGCAAAATTAATTTTTCAATTTGACTGCTACGGACGAGGGAAATCTGTTTTGGGTGAGTTGGAGAAGCAACGGCTCGAGCAAAAATTACAGCAGCAAGTTGGAGCTTCTTTGCCTTGGATTGGGCTTTATACTCACGGTGAGATCGCTCCAATCAAAGGGAGGAACAGCTTTCACAATTACACCTTGATTCTTACAGCGATCTCATAGCTCCGATTTTCTGCTCTATTTACCTCGAAAATTCTGTCATGACTCTTGCAATGTCTCGCGATTCTGAAATTGCCCATCTCCGCGCCGAAAATCAACGTCTCTCTGAACAGGTTAAACGCCTCGTCTGGGTAGAGCGTCGCATGATCGAATCTCAAGATCGACTTGATCATCAAATCAGTCTTTATCGTCAACTCAACGAGATTGGCAAACGCATCAGCAAGTCATTTGAGATTGGCGAGATTTTGCAAGAGACGATTCAGTTCATCATCTATGATCGCAACTTCGAGCGCTGTCTGGTTTTGCAGCGTCAAGATCAGCACTTCCATCTGGTTCAGCATGAGGGCTACTACGATGAAACTGAAATCGGTTCATTAGCACTCAGTTCGCACCATCCAGCATTTCAAGCCTTTTCCGCTGAAATGCTGCTAGGAACGATGGAAGAGAGCAATCCAGCCATTCGAGATCTCGGCGATCGCATTGGGATGGATGAGTTTGTAGGATTTATGCTTGCAGAGTCTGAATTTTTGATTTTGCTTGGCAATACTCGCGATCGAGCTAAGTACCATCACCGCATTCAAATCGAAGACGACACGGTTTTGGGGTTAGTCAATCTGATTCAGACGATTCAATCTGCCCTTAGCCAAACGAATCTCTATACTCAAATTCGCGATCGCGCCGCAGCATTAGAGCAAACGCTACAAGAACTCCAACAGGCTCAAACCCAACTGATTCAAAGCGAAAAAATGTCGAGCTTGGGGCAACTCGTTGCAGGAGTCGCACATGAGATTAATAACCCCGTGAGCTTTATCTACGGCAACATTAGTCACGCGAACGAATACGCGACTGATTTGATCGAATTGCTCAAACTCTATCAGACATCTAATCCATGCCCGAACCTGACAATTCAGGAGAAAGCAGACGAAATCGATCTCGATTTTCTGGTTGAGGATTTGCCGAAGTTGCTGCACTCCATGAAGATTGGAGCCGATCGCATTAAAGAAATTGTGGCATCGCTGAAAATCTTCTCGCGCATGGACGAATCAGACTGTAAAGCCGTCGATCTTCATGCTGGGATTGAAAGCACCTTGATGATTTTGCAGCATCGACTCAAAGCAACGTCAGAGCGACAAGCGATCTCCGTTCTCAAGCACTATGACGATTTGCCGCTGATCGAATGTTTCGCAGGACAGCTAAATCAGGTGTTTATGAATCTCCTAAGTAACGCGATCGATGCGCTAGAAGAACGATGTGAGCAGGATGCTAGTTTCTCGCCTCAAATTCAGATCACGACTGAACGGATCGACCAAAACGTGAGCATTCGCATCCTGGATAATGGCACAGGGATTCCAGACTCGATTCAAACCAAGCTATTCGATCCGTTCTTTACAACAAAACCAGTCGGTAAAGGCACAGGCATGGGGCTTTCGATCAGCCATCAAATTGTCACGGAGCGGCATCAAGGTCGGCTCGACTGTGTTTCTAACGCGACGCATGGAACAGAATTTATCATTACAATTCCAGCCAAAGCAGCTTAGATGTAGGCAAACTGGATCAAGCTCACTTTCCGTGCTGAAGATCCTATGCCGACGCTTACACATCTCCTGATCTATCCAATTAAGTCGCTCGACGGCATCGCTGTGAATCAAGCCAAGATTCTCCCCGGCGGCGCACTAGAACACGATCGAGAATTTTGCATTGTCGATCGCTCTGGAAAAGTCGTCAACGGCAAACGCACCGATGCCATTCATCAAATTCGTTCAACGTTTGACCTAAGCGCAAGAATTGTGACGCTTTCGATTCAAAACGATCGACCTGTCAGCTTCCATCTCGATCACGGTCGCAGTGGCATTGCGGGTTGGCTGAGCGATTATTTTGGCTTTTCTGTCTTGCTCCAGCAAGATCTCAATACAGGCTTTCCAGATGATCTCACCTCACCTGGGCCCACCCTCATCAGCACGGCAACCTTAGAACGAGCCGCAAATTGGTTTCCAGGTATGAGTATTGAGCAAATGCGATCGCGACTGCGCACGAATTTGGAACTTGATCCTGTGCCTGCTTTTTGGGAAGAGCAGCTTTATTCAGCCGCCGAAACTCCGGTGACGTTTCAGCTTGGTCATGTCACACTTCAAGGGATCAATCCTTGTCAGCGCTGTATTGTCCCGACTCGCGATGCGATTTCAGGCGAAGCCTATCCCGGATTTCAGAAAACTTTTTCGCTTCAGCACAAAGCAGAACTACCAGATTGGGCAGCTATCGATCGGTTTGATCACTATTACCGGATGGGTGTCAATACTCGCATTGCGCCAACTGAAGCTGGAAAAACACTAAAAATCGGAGACGGATTATCGATTGGGGCGAGTTGATCCGGCAATCACATTCAATCGCTGGGTCACCATCGTCATGCCGCCATGCCGCACCAAAACTGCTGACACCCATTGCGATCCTGCTTTATTCGGCGCTTTCCCAATCTTGAACAGTCCGCCCGAATTTAGCACATCAAGGTCAGCCGTGGCAGGTTTGAGATAGCCTGCTGAATTAACTGGCTCTTGCACGACCGTTCCTAGGAGCAAATCATTTTCGAGCGGTTCTTGCACGATCGCATCAAAGCTAAACTCTTGCCCGACGCGCACCTGTTCCGGCAAGCTCACGCTGACAGAAGGCGGCTTATCTCCGGCTGTGATCCGATTCTTCTCAGACAAAATCTCTTGCTTAACAATTTTTTGATTTTGGAATTGCTGCCGCGATCGCAAAGTCGCATCCAATTTCACTTCTTGCCCGTTCCGCGTTTGCGTGCCTGTAATTCGTGTGATCGTTTCGGCTTGGAATCCATTGCTGCTCGGTTGCCAGGAGCGCAATTCGGTTTTGTAGGTCAAGTTGGGATATTGCTTCCAAAGTTGGGTCAAAGACTGTTCTAAAGTCTGACGATTCAGCCCATCTGAATGCGTAAAGTTTGGGCTATAGAACTGAAGCACAGCTTGAGCATTTTTGCGATTTGCCGCTGCATCGATTTGCGACAAGACTTGTTTGAGTTCTGCGGGCGCGGTTTCAGGAGTCGCAGCCGTGGCACGATCGCTGAGTTGTGCCGTGGCGATCGCGAAACTCAATCCCAGGAAAAAGAGAATTTGCCAAGACCGGACGCGCAATAGGGCAGAAAATCTCATAAGTGCTGTCAACTCAATGGAAAAGCTTCTAATCACTATACACGCGATATCGAGATCCAGAGATCAAGCGTGATAATTCTCTCAACTTCAAATGTTTCGATGCGTGGAAAGAGCGATCGACACCATGCAGCACGATCGCCGCTAAACTCAAAGAAATGACTGATGTGGCTGGGTTGCACTTGTGAGCCTAAAAGACCTCACCCTCCGAAATCAATACCGTAGCGATCGCAGCGATCTGATTCAAGATTTCTACGTGCCTTGCTTGAAGCAGTCGGTGCTGTACGATCGGGCTGTGGGTTTCTTCTCTAGCACTTCATTGACCGCTGCTGCACAAGGGCTTCATGCTTTTATTCAGTCGGACGGTCGGATGCGACTGATTGCTTCGCCTCATCTTTCTCAAGCAGATGTGAGTGCGATTCAGCAGGGGCTGAAGCAGAGAGATCACGTGATTGCAGAGGTTTTATCGCGTGAACTTGAGCAAAAATTTGAACAGGTGATCCAAGATCGGCTCGCTTGTCTTGCTTGGTTACTCACGCATGGCTTTCTAGAAATCCGATTAGCCTTGCATCGCCAGATCGATCGCGGAATTTATCACGAAAAGTTAGGCACTTTTGTCGATGCCGAGGGCAATACAGTCATTTTCTCTGGCTCGGCAAATGAAAGCGCGAGTGCGTTGCAAAATAACTTTGAATGTGTGGATGTGTTTCGATCGTGGCGAGTCGGAGATGAGGAACGAATTCACGAGAAATTACAAGATTTTCAGCGGCTCTGGGACAATCAAACGCCAAATTTAGACGTGCTAGATTTTCCAGAAGCGGCTCGGCGATCGTTGCTTCGATACACGCCAGATCGTCCTCCCATTCAGCGTGCAGATCGTCCTGCTGAGAAAGTCTTTTCTCCTCAAATCTTCCCTCCGATAGAAATTGCACCCCTGACGAGTGGGATTCCAACCTTGCCCGCAGGTTTAAGCATCCGTCCTTATCAGCAGCAAGCGATCGACAATTGGTTTACCAATCAGGGACGTGGAACGCTCAAGATGGCAACAGGAAGCGGTAAGACGATTACTTCTTTGGCGATCGCGACTCGACTTTATCAGCAAATTCAACTGCAAGCTCTACTGATCGTTTGTCCTTATCGACACCTCGTAAACCAGTGGGCGAGGGAATGCCAGAAATTTGGACTGAATCCAATTTTGGCATTTGAGAGTGTTCGCACTTGGCAAAGTAAGCTTGCTTCTCAGCTTTATAATGTTCGCTCTGGTCGTCAGCCTTTTCTGACTTTAATCACAACGAATGCGACCTTGATCAATCAAAGCTTGCAGTCTCAATTGCCGTACCTGCCAGAGCGTACTTTAATCATTGGCGATGAAGCTCATAATTTAGGAGCAAAACGATTAGAAGCGAGTTTGCCTCGGAATGTGGGACTGCGATTGGCTCTGTCTGCTACACCAGAACGGTATTTTGACGATCGCGGAACTCAGTCTCTGTTTGAATATTTTGGGTCAGTGCTTCAGCCAGAATTTACTTTGAGAGATGCGATCGACCAGGGTGCATTAGTTCACTATCTTTACTATCCGGTGCTAGTTGAACTGACTGAGCAAGAATCTCAAGCCTATGCTAAATTGACAACCAAAATCGGGCAGATGATGTCGATGGAAGAAGAGAGTGAAGCGGTCAAAGGATTGATGATGCAGCGATCGCGCCTTGTAGGAGCCGCCGCAAACAAATTGGAAGCCTTGAAGCAATTGATGCGATCGCGCTTAAATACAAACCATACTTTGTTCTACTGTGGAGATGGTTCGGTCGAGGGAGAAACGAGTCAGGAAAGCCGTCAGCAGCTTGGAGCAGTCGCGAGAATTCTAGGCAAAGAATTGGGCTATCGGATTAATACTTATACAGCAGATACCTCTTTGGACGAAC
>JALOOO010000179.1 GCA_025454375.1 Leptolyngbya sp. Prado105
AGCCATAAGCAACTGACATTCGCATTTTGTGAGCTTGATACATCAAAGGAATTTTATCACTCATGATCTACTCTCTCGCTCCATTTCCAGGTTTCTTGTAGCGCTGTGTCCACCAGACGAGACTATCGCACAGTTGCACCAAAACAGCTAAAGCAACTTTGCGCTGCTCGATCGGGAATTGCTTTTCATCCCAAAGCTTTGCCGCCATCGCTTGCACTTCAGCCGTTTTATCCGGATTGACCGCATCATTCGGAACTTTAATTCCTGCTTCTAGCATAATTGCACAGAGTTCTTTCCAAGTCTCACGCCAGAAATTTGCTTTATCTTTGGTCTTAATCAATCGCAAATGCTCACCCCAAAAGCGCTCCAGCCCATAAGCAGTCGTCATCCGCATTTTGTGACTTTCACCCAGCACATCCGTATCGCGAAACTTCAACACAAGAGCTTGAGCGCGTCTATCAATCTCGTAAAGCTTCCAACTCATGCTACTGCTCCTTTTAACGTCACTTGACAATTTCCAAACCCGATCGACTCTAATCCACCCAGGTAAATCTCATCGCTCAATCGACCTGCCCCAAACGGTTGCCAAGGTTCTTCAGCCGTATCTCGAATCGCGATCGGGAAAACTAACTGCGATCCTTCTGGCAAAGCTTCAGTATTAAAGAATCCACCACTTTCTACTAGCTTCTCGTCGTCTTTCAGCCGTACTCGACTCTGACGATAAAGTGCCATATCGTGAATCATGCCAATCTCATCATCCGCAACCACGATCGCAGGCAGTTCCTCACCCAGTGGAAACCAAGCCGATAGGTCAGCACTCTGATTCAAAGTCAAAAAGCCAAAGTTAAAAAATAGCTTCGATTTTCCATCGATTTTGAGCGGTTTCAAAGTTTGAGACGCGGTGTAAGCTTCTGGTAACTTTGCAGATTTAAGTGATGAGCCATCTTTGAGCTTGACCCAATCTCCAGCAATCCGTTGATACCGTTTGAGTAACTTGCGAGAAGTCACCCAAACGATCGGTTGTCCTGGACAAAAAACGGGCAACCAGAGCAGCGAAGCATATTCAAATTTGACATAAGCTTCACTCGTCGAATCAGATAGCTTAGAATCAGCCGCACTCCCATACCAATAGTTCGCCAAACTCTCATCGTCTCGTCGCATCTGAGAACGCAACCGCCCCCGAATCGAACTTCCCGGAACAATGCCCGTCTGAGTAAACTGATCGCGAAAGATCAAATTCAAATTTCCGCTTTCTTCTCCAGCCGTCGCTCCCACATGAAGCGGAGCAAGCGTTTCAATAATTCCATACGACTTTTGATACATTATTCAACTCCTGCAATTTTCACGGGTAAACACAATCCACAACCCAAATGCTTAAGACTAAAGCCTTCTTTCGGAAACCAGTCTTCAGGAAATTCCCACCAGGTTCGATCGAGCGATTGCTTCAGCACATAAACACTCCCTGCGGGAACCGCATACCGTCCTCGCCCTAAGCGCCCTCGTCCCGTTTTCCGTTGACCAATCCGATAACGATAGGGAATCGCTTTATCCGTCAAAAGCTTGATCTGCTCACGCGGAAATTCTGGATGCTTTGGATAGCGATAAGACAGTGCTTTAGATCCCCAGACTCCCGGCGTAATCAAAGCAAAAGCTCGATCGATCTTCTGAGTCAGCAACTCATGAATCGGATAGTCTGGCTTAATCGGATAGCTATTGACTTCGACCATATGCCCTTCACCCCCCAATCGATACCAGCCATCCTCGATCGCATCGGTTGCTAGGTAAACTAGACAGCACTCATCATCAAGCTGAACCGCATTTTCTAGAAACAATCCGTCTTCACTGACGACATGGCGTTCTTCAGCTTTTAGCTTTGGATGCAGGAACGAAACATATTGCCAGGGATTGCTCGAAACTTGTGTGTGATCAAGTGGTTGATTCCAAGCACTCACTTTTTGCCAGCGATAGGCTGGGGTGACTGTTTCCTTATCCCGTTTCCAATGATGTTGCTCAATGCGCCACTGATCTTGATCCGATTCATCCACCACTTGATGCCACGGAATCGGAACATAAAAGTCATCAATTTGATCTTGCTTTGCCCAGAAGGGGCCCGCAATGACTAAGTTATCCCTGAAGCGATCGCGGATTTCACTGCTGTACTTTGCACTAAAAAATAATCCAGATAAAGTCGCAGCATCGGGCGGAAATTTTGCCCCAGAACGCCCGACTAAGTTCTCTGGTGCTAGAAACGCACCTGCACTGCCATACATCAATCCCAATGGCGAAACGGTAACTAAATATTGGAACATAACTGCCATCCGACTTGAATAAAGTCATCAATCCACTGCACGATCGCGCTGGGGCTATCCTCTCCTGCAACCTTTTTCCAGCATTGGTCTAGAAGCTCACCATCCTTGTTCTTAAGTCCTTTACCTTCGCGATCGAGGTAATACTTCAGCACAGAAATCGCAAGGTCGTGATTCACTCCCTCGTGCTGGCTAAATTCTTTCAGACGGACGGCATGACGAGCCTTGAGATATGCCCAATCGCTGTAAAGGTGATTCCAATCTTGCACAAGATCGAGTAGAGCTAACCAACCCCACGGACAAGACCATTGCCCAAATTGCCCACTGTTAAAGACGACTCGAATCGTAACGCGATCGCGTCCGAGTGTTTTCGATCGTTTCTCTGCTTCGCGACAGTGCTGCAACACATCCCGCTGAGGAACTCGATTCGCTGCCCAGACAAATCCGACACTGACATTAATCGGCTCTTTGTGCTTTTTCCATTCCTCTGGAAATGCCTTTAACCAGTTCAGCGCAGTCTCAGTAGAGATAGGATCGCCCTGCTCAGCATAAAGCACACCAAGAAAGTCGTCTCCTCCTGCATAAATCACTCGCCCAGACTGCCGAGGAAAGTTGTGCTTAAACGTCTTTCCCCAGTTCCGCATTGCCGTACTAAACCGCGTCTGATCCTCATCACAGGTCAATGTCTTAAGATGCTTTCCGACTTCATCTCCATCTCCCATAAACCAGCCTGTCCAATCACCAGAGTCTCGACGGATATCTCTGAATTCGGGATCTTCAGGCTTCTGCTTGAGCTTGTCCATGCCGAACTTGATCGCGATTCCTTCGTAAGTCACCAATCGCTTGACCAGTTCGGGAATGCTCAATCGCTCATTCGGGGCAATGTATTTGCCAATTTCATTGGGCTTTTGATTTTCGTATTCTCTCAGTTCTGCCAGGGATAAAGCAGGTTGGCGAAGGCGACTGTCTGGAGCATCAAGTAACCAGGAAAGTCGGCGGTAAAAAAGCTCTAACTCTTCTGTTTCTTGAGGCGTGAGCGATCGTCCTGGATCTGAATTCTTTTTGCCTAAGTTGTATCCCGCGATCGCATCCGTTCCAGTGAGGCTAGAACTTTCTCCCACCCAGTTAATCCCGACCCAATCGCGCTTTAGCTTGCGCCGTTCTAAGTCCTGCATTGCTGCTGCTGAAGTCTCACCCGTGCCCCAAAAAATCTCCCAAGTGTATTGTTTCCAGTGAAGCCACTCCGTTTCCCACTCATAGCGATCGAGGGCTGGAAGGTGAGTTTCGATCCAGATTCGACAGGTTTGTAAGATGTGATCCCAAGTCTGAATCAAAACCTGCTTGACTTCATCACGTGAGAATAGACCTTTGACTAAAATTCGATTCGGCATCCCTTCCTGCATGTCAATCGATGCAGGTGAAATGACTATTCGTTCAGGGGGATGATGAGCAGCATTTGCGAGTTTTTGGCTCAGATACGACAGAATCAACGAAGATCCAAAAAGATCCCGTAGCTTACGAGATTTTTCAATAAAGCCCTGCACCGGGGCAAAGCTAAAGGCAGTGTAGATCAGCATGACATTGCTAAAGAATCCTCTGTATTAGTACGGTGCGACTCTGTAACTTTAGCAAAGACATTCAGCTTTGCCATTGCAATATTTAATATTCATAATAATTTCATCAATATGGCTGAATGCCATTCAGCATGGAAAGAATTACCGCTACAATCAGATCATTTAAAATATTTTCTTTTTATTGACAGTTCAACCTACTGATATCTGTAAGTCGCAATTTAACGTTATGAACCTTCATAGTTACAGTGAGAGCGATTCGTTTATCCGGTTGATGATGTTGATCGCGACCTTGGTGCATCATCCGGGAGTGGGAGCGGAGGATGTGAATGAGACAGGTCAGTCTGATGCGATGCAGGCTGTATTCGCTCAGATGCGTCAGATTGCACAGGAATTGGATTTGGCTTTACCTGAGTACTCAGTACACACGATCCGCAAGGATCTCAGGACATTGCGAAAATATGGCATTCTCGATCGCCGAATGTATCGGTGGGGTTACTATTTGGGGACGGGTGCTTTGACTCAGATGGAGTTGTCGATCGCGTTACAGGCACTTATGGCTCAAGCTCAAGGAGATCCGACATTAAAGCGGGTGTATGAGACGTTAGAGCGACGGTTGCGAGGGTTAAATTTGGACTTAAAGGGTCAGTTACTTTATCCCGTCAGAACTCAACTTCAGCGATCGATTATCTATACTGATCCGGCGGAGATGATGCTGCGGGGGCATTATCGTCACAGTTTACTAGAGCGAGTGGATGAGTTGCTATCTGCCATTTTGCGAGGGGATGCGATCGAGCTTTATCAACGGAGTAATCCTTATGTCCCGGAGTCGTCGGGTCAGTTTTTGCAGGTTTATCCGCTCCAGATGATTTATGCGGATATTGCTTGGTATGTGTTGTGTGAGCAGCTTGAGGATGGGCATTTTGTGATGATTCGGCTGGATCGATTGAGTGATCATTTTCGAGTTGTAGGTGAGGTGCAGCGGGGGCTTGAGGTGCAATTTGAGCAGTTGAAGCTGGCTCATCGATTGTTGAGTCGGGGTTGGGGGTTGTATTTGGGGGATGTGGAGGCTCAGCGATTAGAGCGATCAGGACAGTTGGAGTTTGTAACGGCGATCGTGCGATTTTTTCCGCCTGTGCTGGATTTTATTTTGGAGGGGGAGCGACGGCATCCGACTCAGAAGGTGCGGCGGCAGGAGGGTTATGTGGATTATCAAGTGAGTTTGCCGGAGCGATCAATGGCTGAGTTTTTGCAGTGGGTGAATCGGTTTATGGGTGCGGCGCAGGTTTTGGCTCCTGATTCTCTCAGGCGGCAGCATTATGAGGCGGCGTTGCGGTTGGTAGGGCGGTATGAGAAAAATCTTTAGCTGCGTTTCTGTCCCGCATGTGAAGCAGGCGAATGGAGATAACGAAGGCAGGAGGCTTTCAGGAGTTTTATCAGTCAATCAGAGTCTCAAGGTCTAAACTTTAGAAATTGTGCATTGTCTAAGAAATCAGAAATTAATCGCCAAGAGTTTGTTAAATTCGTTAAGTAACGACGGGCGACTAATTCTAATCGTATGACTAAGCAGCGTGTTCTTTCTGGCGTTCAGACCACCGGAAACCTTCATCTCGGCAACTATTTAGGAGCCATTCGCAACTGGGTTGAAGGGCAAAACCAGTATGACAACTATTTCTTTCTCGCCGATCTGCACGCCATTACCGTCCCGCACGATCGCACAACTTTGGCAGAAAATACCTACGAAGTTGCCGCCCTCTATCTCGCTTGCGGACTCGATTTAGAACACACGACAATCTTTGTCCAATCCCATGTCCCCGCTCATGCCGAATTCGCATGGCTCTTAAGCTGTATTACTCCGCTCAACTGGCTCGAAGACATGATCCAGTTCAAGGAAAAACGGGTCAAACAAGGTCAAGAGGTCGGCACAGGCTTGCTCACCTATCCAGTTCTTATGGCATCGGACATCCTGCTCTACGAACCCGATAAAGTTCCAGTTGGCGAAGACCAAAAACAACACTTGGAATTGACCCGCGATATCGTCGATCGGTTTAATTTCAAATTCACAACCCCCGACGCTCCGGTTCTCAAACGTCCTGATGCCCTGATTCGAGCCGATGGCGCACGCGTCATGAGTCTCACCGACGGCACCAAGAAAATGTCGAAATCTGACCCCTCTGAACTCAGCCGCATCAATCTGCTCGATCCGCCCGATGTGATTCAAAACAAAATCAAGCGCTGCAAAACTGATCCAATTCGAGGGCTAGAATTCGGCAATCCAGAACGTCCCGAATGTAATAACTTACTCACGCTTTATATGTTGCTATCTGGCAAATCGAAAGAGACGATTGTCGAAGAATGCAAAGACATGGGCTGGGGACAATTCAAACCACTATTCACTGAAACCGCGATCGCAGCACTCCAACCGATTCAAGAGAAATATCATGAAATTCGAGCCGATCAAAGCTACTTAGAATCCGTTCTACGATCGGGCAGAGAGAAAGCCTCCGAAGTTGCCAACCAAACTTTGAAAAAAGCCAAGCAAGCCATGGGCTACACGATTCCTACTTAGCTCAACTTGGGTGAGACTTTTCATTGATGCGGTCTAATGCACTGTCCCTGCTTGAAAAACTCGCCCAATCACTTCCTCGATCGGTGGATCACTCACTGCTAAATCCACCACTTGCAATTCTGCCAAAATTCTTGCGATCGCTTGGGTCAAGTCTCCTTGCTGAACTAAGAATCGCACCGATTGTTTCTCGATTTCTTGCACATAGCCATAGGTTGCAAGTTCTGACTCGGTATAAGTGCAATTGAATTCGACTTTGACTTCCCGGCAAGGAGAAAAGCGATCGACTAGTCCATCTAAACTGCCGTCATAGATCAACTGCCCGTGATGAATCATCAAAACTCGCTCACATAACGCTGTAATGTCTGCCATATAGTGGCTAGTAAGAAGAACTGTCGCTTTAAATCGATCGTTGTATTCTTTTAGGAATTCTCGAACGGCGACTTGAGCATTCACATCCAACCCTAGAGTCGGCTCGTCTAGAAACAAGACTTGGGGATCGTGGAGTAAAGCAGCTAGTAGCTCACATTTCATTCGTTCACCTAGCGATAGTTTGCGCACAGGCTGGCTCAGTTTGCCTTCGAGGGAGAGCATTTCTGAAAGTTCACCCACACGGGTTTGCAGCGCACGATCGCTAATTCCATAGACCGCAGCATTGATCCGCAACGAATCAGCAGCCGGAAGATCCCAAATCAACTGCTGCTTTTGCCCCATCACAAGCGTAATTTTCCTCAAAAAGTTCGATCGCCGCTCAAATGGCACATTCCCAGCGACGGTAACTCTGCCGGAAGACGGATGAATCAAGCCCGTCAGCATTTTCAATGTCGTCGTTTTCCCTGCTCCATTTGCGCCTAAGAATCCGACCACTTCACCCGGTTCAATTGTAAACGAGACTTCTTGAACCGCTTTCACTTGACGATAGGTGCGCTTGAAAAAATGCGTCACGGTTCCTTTGAAGCCTGCTTCTTTGACAGCAACGGGATAAACTTTCGTTAAACGATCGACAACGATACTGGACATAAGAATCAGAGAAAAATGCAGATTGCGTTCATTCTATGATGGCTTGCTGTCGATCGAATCTGCATTTGGGATGTGTGAGGCTTGAGGATAATTCAGAATTGCGGGGTTAGCGCGATCGCAATGCTTGCAAAATCCAATCTTCCTCGCCCCGTTGCGCCAATTGCCAGAGTTGAGTCTTTCCCTCGGTTTTGCGCTGAAGATACAGATCGAATGAATTATCCGCCTGGGTTTCTTGACGTTTCGGTAATTTCAATGTGAAATCATAAACTCCCTTAACATGAAAGCCATCAATCCCTTGAATCTTTTGCGGAGTCTGCTCGGTAATTTTGACTCGATCTATGCTCACCTTGGGAACCGCAGACAGTTTTAACTCTTGACTAATTTGCTGCTCCGTTTGATTCACCGAAATCGCGATCGCATCTTTAAGAACATTTCCCGGAACCGAATATCGCCCACCGCACGCAACTAGACCGATTGCTAGGACAATAGTAAGAGTAATTTGGATTGACTTTCTCAACATGGTTAAGCAGGCATTGGGTGTAGACGAGTCTCTTTACGCCTATATTCTCTCAAACTCGTTGCCAGAATCGGACATTCTCGCTCAACTTCGTAAAGAAACAAGCGAAATGCCGCAGGCTCGAATGCAAATTTCATCCGATCAAGGTAAATTGATGGCATTGCTCGTGCGACTCATGCGAGCGAAAAAAGCGATCGAAGTTGGAGTCTTTACTGGATACAGTTCGCTCTCAGTCGCCCTGGCACTACCAGAGGACGGAAGATTAATTGCCTGTGATGTCAGTGAAGAATATACAACCATCGCCAGAAAATACTGGCAGCTTGCAGGCGTGGCAGACAAAATTGATTTGCGAATTGCCCCGGCGATCGAGACGTTGGATCAGTTGCTGCAAGACCAGGCAGAAACCTTCGATTTTGCGTTTATCGATGCGGATAAAGGCAACTATGCAAACTACTACGATCGCATCTTTAGTCTCATTCGATCGGGGGGATTGATCCTGATCGACAACGTGTTATGGTCAGGTCGAGTGGCAGACAAGACCGATGACGATAAGATTACCAATACGATTCGCGCTTTCAATGCAAAAATTGCTCAAGATGATCGCGTATTTGCGACCATCTTACCGATCGCGGATGGATTGACGTTAGCGTTGAAAAAATGAAATCTGGATATACGTTACCTGTGTTCGCTTGTGCTTGTGCGATCGCGGCTTTGCAGCATTTGAGAAACCAACCTGCTGCCGAAGTTGAAGTAGATTTGATCAATCCAAACGAGCGCGTGAAAATCTCGATCGAACAAGTCGCCAAGCTGTCTGAAAATTCGGCACTTGCGATTAGTCGCAGCGATCCAGGAGACAATCTCGATCTGACTCGCAATACGCCAATCTGGGCAAGGGTCGAATTGAGTCCTTCATTTGAGCCTGCTGAGAATGCAGAGGAAGTTTTAGAGTTCAAAGTCTCTCAGAATCGGGAATTTAGAGAGCAGAAGCCAATTCCAACGCAGCCGACCCACAGAATTACGATCGTTGCAGGAGAAGGAATTGGGAAAACCGCAGATCAGCAAGCCGCAATCTACGCCTATGCTCAGCAGTTAATCCAAACTAATTTAGAACGCCTACTTGCCCCGAACGAATCCTTGCGAATTACCCTCATCCTCCCCGAAGGTCGGCGACTTGCAAAACGCACTTCAAACGAGGCATTCGGAGTCGTCGAAGGATTATCGTTACTTGGGACTTCTGGAATTGCCCACCCTTTGAGCGCACCCGAGCAGCTTGAACAATTTCGAGCCGACTTGCAGGAAAAAGCGAAAAAATTCGACACCCTCGTTTTCTGCATCGGCGAAAATGGCTTAGACCTCGCTGCAAAACTCGGCATCGATCGCACCCGCACGCTCAAAACTGCCAACTGGATCGGCTCCCTCCTCGTCGAAGCAGGACTCCAGCAAGTTAAATCCATCCTACTATTTGGCTATCATGGTAAATTGATCAAACTTGCAGGCGGAATTTTCCACACGCATCACTTTGTTGCAGACGCTCGGCAGGAAATTCTCACCGCCCATGCGGCAAAAGTCGGGGTTGCAACTTCTGATCTACAATCAATCTTTACTAGCCCAACGGCTGAGGACGGATTGAGATCCTTAAGAAATTTAGGAGTCGATGTTGCAGTATATGACTCGATCGCTCAAACGATCGAAACTCGCGCCGAGGAATATATTTATACTCACAGCGAGGCAGCCGTTGAAATCGGTGTCGTTTTATTTGATCGATCGCGGCAAATCTTAGTCCAGAGCAGAAAAGCTGAGAAACTGCTTGAGTCAGTCCGAGAAATGTGATTAAAATAGCCAGAATATTCAAAACCCTTGCTTGATTAATCCGCTTCAAAACGTCCGTTTTTTCCCGTTTGACCTTCGTTCCATTTCATCAGGACACTTTCCGTGACACCACAAATTGAACCGTCCGTTTTGGATGCGCTCGCATCTACTTCGCAGGGATTTAATGAACTCGAACGCCAGATGATTGTTATTCTCGATTTTGGATCGCAATACTCGGAGCTAATTGCACGTCGCATTCGCGAAACGCAAGTCTATTCTGAAGTTCTGTCTTATCGCACCACCGTTGAACAACTCCGCCAACTCAATCCCAAAGGCATCATTCTGTCTGGCGGTCCAAATTCGGTTTATGACCAGGGCGCACCTCACTGTGATCCAGAAATTTGGCAGCTTGGCATTCCTGTACTCGGAGTTTGTTACGGAATGCAACTGATGGTGCAGCAGCTTGGCGGCGTAGTTGAACGCACCGATCGCGGTGAGTACGGTAAAGCAAAGATTACGATCGATGATCCCACCGATTTGCTCACCAATGTCGAAGACAATTCGATCATGTGGATGAGTCACGGCGATTCTGTGACCAAGCTCCCAGAGGGGTTTGAACGACTGGCACATACTGACAATACGCCCTGCGCTGCGATCGCGGAACATCAGCGCAACCTTTACGGGGTGCAATTCCACCCAGAAGTTGTCCATTCGCAATTTGGGCAAGCCTTGATTCGCAACTTTGTCTATCACATCTGTCACTGTGAGCCGACCTGGACAACTGAAGCGTTTGTCGAAGAATCGATCCGTGAAATTCGCGCCAAAGTTGGCGATAAGCGGGTCTTGCTCGCGCTTTCGGGAGGAGTTGACTCTTCGACGCTAGCGTTTTTACTGCATCGCGCGATCGGGGATCAGTTGACCTGCATGTTCATCGACCAAGGCTTCATGCGTAAGTTAGAGCCAGAAAGACTCGTCAAGCTTTTC
>JALOOO010000378.1 GCA_025454375.1 Leptolyngbya sp. Prado105
GGATTATCCTCACAAATTTACACAGACTTACAGGCAAATCCTGGATAAGGTAAAGCGAGGTGAGTATTTTTACCTGTTTTGATTACGCGAATCGAGAGTCAATCATTTCTAATACAGAGAAGATTTATCTTTTGATTCAAAACTATGGAGGTAAGGCTTCATCATGACGATTGTATTTCAGCACAAGTCTGAATTAGTTCATCAAATTTTCCTTCAGCCTCAACTCTGCCGTTTTTCAACACAATGATGTGATCAGCTTGCTGCAAGACAAAACGGCGATGAGAAACGATTAAGCAAGTTGGCATCCAGTCATAACGAGCCGCAAGAGATGTAGTTTCCTGTTCTACTCTCCATTCCCCAATTTTCCTCCCTTCTTTCACCGCAACCAATCGAGACCAAAGAGCCTGTTCCGTTTTCACATCCAGGGCACTAGAAAGGTCATCGAAGACAAGCAGTTCGGGTTGACGAACGAACATGCGAGCCGCTGCGGTTCGCTGTAATTGTCCCCCAGAGAGTCGTACTCCTCTAGAACCAATGATGGTTTCCAGTTCTTCTGGCATGGCACGAATATCTTGATCGAGGGCAGCGAGGGCGATCGCTCGTGCGATCTCAGCTTCAGTGCGGTCGAGTCCCATCAGGATGTTTTCCTTCAAGGAGTCGCTAAACAGTTTGGGAACTTGGGGCGTGTAGGCGCTGCGGGGCGGTAGGAAAAAATTTGCCGGATCGTCAACTCGCTGCCCATTCCAGTAAATGTCTCCGGACTGCATGGGCAATAGCCCCAACAGTACTCGCAATAGAGTTGTTTTACCAGAACCGACACGTCCCGTAATTACAGTAAGGTTGCCTCGTGGAATGCTTAGATGAATATCACTGATACCACCACCTGTATCTAGATAGTGATAGGTTAGATTGGAAACTATGAGGGTTTGTAGGTGAGCACTACTCCAACTTGAAGCACTATTTTTAGAGTTGCAATCGGGTTGCTCTACTGGTGGTATTTGGGGTTTACGCCCTAGAAGATTTGGAAGATAGAGCGGATTGTGTGCAACGAGTACGCGAGTGGCAGGGGGGTGAGCAGTCCTCCCTTTGATCTGTTCGGTTGGCGGCTGTAGTAATCCTGTCATCCGCTCAAATGACACTTCCGTTTGTTTGAGGATTGCCAGGAAGTGACCTAAATCGCTCAGAAAGTAGGTGAGGAAGGGCAGATAGTAGACAAATAGGGCAAAGTCACCCAGAGTGAGCGGATTTGCTTCTGCCTGGATTGCGATCGCAGCCAGGAGCAAAATAAGTCCCGTGCCAAGACCAACCAAATTCTCAAACGTCGCATCCAAAATTGCGGTCAGAAGTTGGTCATTCACCATGAGTTGCCGACGGCGATCGCTGATCTGATTGAAATGATTGAGCATTGTGGGTTCAGCTCCGGCAACTTTAATGGACTGCACCACACTGAACATTTCCCCAATCAGTCCCGTCACTTGCTCCGTCGCCAAGCGACTGGCTTGTCGATATCGTCTAATTCGAGTGCGGACTCGCTGAATGATCACCAGAATGATTACAAGTGGAATAAAAACAAGTACGGTAATTCTGGCATTAATGTTCCAGAGAATCACAAGCGCACCAAACGCCAAGAGTCCTGCTCCCAGGCTTTCTGAGATAGACGCAATCGTATCTTGAATGCGATCGGTGTCATCCCGAAAGTAACTGATAGCTTCCCCCGGAGAGACGATGTTTTGAATATCTCCGGATGCGGTTAATGCTGTAGCACCAGGACGATTGAGTAAAGGTTCTAGAAGATTACGTTGAAGCAATGAACTCATGATGAAGCGATGCTGAGTTTTTGTCCAACGACCTGCAAAGATCACCGTAATTTGTCCGGCATCAATGACAAGAAGGAGAATAATCACTGCCCATAGTGAGAGATCTAGACGAGCATTACTTGTAAGGATGTTGAAAAATTCTCGGATGACTAATCCAGGGACACCTGGCAAAATCATGATCAAGATCCAGAAGCAGCTATCGAATAAGTAGAGTCTTGGAGTATAGCGGATTAGTTGCCATAAGAGTTTCCAAAGGGATGGAGGGTGATTAGTCATGGGTCATACGTTAATCAGCATTTTAGAATGAAGGATTGAATAATAAATGACATATAGCGGATGACAAACTGCTACTCGGTTGCACCAACTTTCAACAACTGGGCATAGTGGGAATTAGGGTTATGGGTGAGGGTTTGTCGATCGCCATATTCAACCATCTGACCGTTTTCTAGAACCAGAATTTGATCGGCTCTGCTCAAGGTTTGCAGACGATGAGCAATGATAATTCCAGTGCGTTCTTCCAAGAGTTTGTCGATCGCCCGTTCCATCACTGTTTCGGTGGTCGGATCAAGACGGGACGTGGCTTCATCGAGAATCACAAGTCCGGGATTTTTCAGGAAAACCCGAGCAAAGGCAAGCAGTTGTGCTTGCCCGGTTGAGAGGCGATCGCTATCTGAACCTAAAGGCGTGTCCAATCCTTGCGGTAAAGCCTGTAGCCATGTGGTTAACCCTAGCGTATCGAGAGTTTGCAGAATTTGAGCGTCGCTAATTTGAGGATTGAAAAAGGTTAAATTAGCGCGAACGGTGGCTTGAAAAAGTTGTACATCTTGCGTGACAAATCCAATGCGCTGCGGTAGCTCTGTGGAGGCAATTTGCTGAAGTGCGGTTTCTCCCAAACGAATGACACCACTTTGGGGGTCATAGAATCGCAACAGAAGGCGAGCAATGGTTGTTTTACCGCTGCCTGTGCGTCCCAAAATTCCCAAGACTTGACCTGCCGGAAGGTGGAAAGAAATGTTTTGAAGTTGGGGGAGGGGGGAGGAGGGGAGATGGG
>JALOOO010000180.1 GCA_025454375.1 Leptolyngbya sp. Prado105
ACAGATTTGAAAATGGTTGCATAGGCTTCATTGGGCATATTTGATTCTTTGTTGCTGACTATATTGGTGCTTGACTATGAATCAGCAGGAGTTCCAGGGATTGGCAGACGAACTCTGATCCGTGCGGCGGCAAAAGCATGTAGTGCGCGAGTACTAGAAATTGATTGTTTACGGGCGACAAACTATTCTCGATTTCTTAGCTTACTGGCAGAAGCAATTGTTCAAACGTTCGAGTCTTCCGAAGAATTGGCGTTTGTCGATCGTTGGAGCAAAAATCACCCCTTCATTCTCAAATCCAACATGAGTCGAACTCAACTCGTGTGGCACGCTTCACCAGGTAAAGAATGGGCATTGTTTGAAGCACTTTTGACCTTGCCGCAAGCGCTTGCTGAATGGCTCGATAGTCGCGTTGTCATCGTGTTTCAGAATTTTCCGCATTTGAAATCATTCGATCGTTCCAACAAGTGGGAGCAATATCTCCGCCAGGAAGTGCAGCAGCAGAGCCGAGTCAGCTATGCGCTGATCGCGACGGTTGCCGAGCGCTGGTCAAAGCCGAATGATTTGAAAGTCCTCTCGCTGAGTCCTTTGCCAGATAAAGTGCTTCAGATCTGGCTGATTCAAGCGATGGCGGCTGAGAATTTGGAATTTGAGCCAGAAAGCTTGGCGTTGTTTCTCAGCTACGTGCAGGGGCATTTTGGCGATGCGATTACTTTGGCGCGGCGGATTTGGCTCGAAGCCGAGTCAGTTGTGCAGCCGCATCATGTCGAGAGAAGCGCGATCGCGCTAATTGAAGATCTCTCGGTTACATTTGAGTCGTTAATTTTACTTTTACCGCATAGCCAAGTGCGCGTCTTAGAAAGCTTGGCACTCGATCCAACGGACAGTCCCCATGCGCGCGAATACATTCAGAAACATAACTTATCACGGGGCGGTGGATTACAAGGGGCACTTGCGAGTTTGGAGCAGAAAGGTTTAGTTTACGGGGCGGAATTGGGGTATCGGATCGCGCTGCCGCTTTTGGCAGCCTGGATGAAGTATCGATTAACGTAGAAAAATCAGGCAACTGTGATAAGTGATACTCGATTTTACTTTTCAGAATAGGTAAAAAATTATATAGTCATGTCATTCATTGTTGTTAGTCAGCACAGAGCATGTCGAAAGCGGGGAGTGCATTGAAGCAGGTGCTGGAATCTCACAGCATCACACAGTATCAGTTGTCCGCGATTATGGGTGTGAATCGATCGAACTTCAGTCGTTGGTTACGGGGTGAGCGGGATCCATTGGCAGAGGTTGTGGTCGAAATTTACAAAGCACTCAAGTCGATTAATCCGAAAGCTGCGTCAGAATTTGTACGTCTGTACTTAGGGATGGCGGCAGATGAGGAGATTTAGATAAAGAAATTCGGCGAAAGCTTGTTTCGGTTGTAGCAATCGTGAGTACGATCGAGCAAAGCCCGACCGTTTAACCGTTATGAGCGAATCTCCATTTTTACGAAATCCATACGTTCCTGGGAAACCGGTTTCGCCATTGCAGTTTGTAGGGCGTACTGGAGAGATCGAGACTGCATTCGACCAGATTCTCAGTCGTGGACACCTCGCGATTTGGGGCGGGTCTGGGATTGGAAAGACTTCATTTCTCAATATGATTGCGGCTCCGCAAACTTGGAAGTTTCGTGGACATGATCCGACTCAGGCAGTGATTGTCTTGCTCAGTTGTCTCGGTGTGACTCCTTTCACATCGGAGAATTTTTGGCACGAAGTCTTTGTTGTCTTAAAAGATGCTTTAGTCGATGAGCCTGCGATCGCGGCAGAAGTGAATCAATTTCTTGAGCGTCAGACGGCAAGTAAGGATACTTTGCGATCGATTCTGCGCATGATTGGCGATCGCAATAAATTTCTGCTGCTGCTGATTGACGATTATGATGTCGCACTGCGTCCGACCGATAAATATAGTGAAGATGATGCTAGTGATTTCTTGAGTGATTGCCGCAACCTTGCCTCCCACTCGAAAGAATCGGATTATTTTGCCAGTATTGTCACGTCACTGCGACGGCTGAATGAATCCGGGATTAAGCTCAAACCGGGTGAATCTCCCTGGTATAACCATTATCTATTTCAGCCCTTGAAGCCCTTTAGTGAGACGGATGCGGCAGCCTTATTGGGAGGATTGCCGTTGACTCCAGCGCTTCGAGATGGAATTCGCGAGATTGCAGATGGGAGTCCTGCACTCTTGCAAGTCGCCGGATATCTTTTGTTTCGAGAATTCCGTGCAGAACGTATTCCGGATGCCGATGTCTTCGCGACAGAATTTCAGCGAGCGACGGAGCATTATTTTGAAGACAACTGGAATCAGTCGAGTGACACCGAACAGACGCTCTTAATGCTCTTAGCGCTGACTCATCTGAAAGGTCGGCTACTTAAGAAACGTTATGACCTCGGTGATACGGATGTCATTTTCAGTCAAAAGGAGCGAGAATTAAGGGATCTCGAAGAACGAGGGATTGTGGTCTACCGGGTGCAAGAGGGTAAAAAACAGTATCGCTTTGCCTCCGCCCTTATGGAGTGGTGGGTCGTCAAAGAGATCGAAAATAGTGACGAACAAGCGTTACAAGCCCGACAGCGCATGTTTCTGAATCTCATGAGCCGTCGGCAAGCGGAAACCGTGACCAATGCGATTCGCTGGCTGTGGCAGCACAAAGAAGAAGTACCATCCATATTGTCTTGGTTGGGCAAAGTTACGTCTGCCTTACCAATTGGGTTTATTCAGGGATAATCAGAGCGGGTTAAGCCACTGCTTTAGCTATGAGTTACTCGATCGAGCGGAGAAATCCATATATTATCGGTCGTCCTATTACCGAACCTGACCGTTTTTTCGGACGCGATCGTTTATTTGAGTTCATTGAAGATAATCTGCTTCAAGGCTCTCAGGTAATTTTGTTGCACGGACATCGCCGAATCGGAAAGTCCTCGGTATTGGCGCAGATTCCCAGAGCCATCGACCTGAAAGAGTTCGCATTTGTGCCCCTGTCGCTTGAAGGCGATAGCCGCAAATCGCTCGCTGAGGTGTTGCACGAATTGTCGCGCGATTCGGTGCAGCAATTTGACCTGAAAGTTCAGGTTCCACCGATTCAGACCTTTGAGAAGCATCCTCAAGTCTTTATCGATAACTTTATTCCAGCGATGCGGCGCGAATTGGGCGTTGAAAATATCGTGCTGCTCCTAGATGAGTTTGATACGCTCTACAATTCCGATGTCAAGAAGGCAGCGGATCATCTCTTCGGCTATTTACAAACCGGGATTTACAACAATCCAAATTTGTACATTGTTCCAGTGGTCGGGCGGCAGTTAGAGGATTTGCCCTTGATGCTGAGTCTGTTCCGAGAAGCACCGAATCAAGAAGTCGGACTGCTCGATCGACGCAGTACGGAGGAATTGATCACGGCTCCAGCGAAAGGAGTTTTGGAATATGACCTTGCCGCGATCGATGCGATTTGGGAATTGAGCGCAGGGCATCCCTATTTCACTCAGGTGATTTGTTTTGCGCTGTTCTCGAATGCCAGAACCGAGAAGCGATGGCGAGTGACGCGATCGGATGTAAGATTTATTGTCGATCGCGCGATCGAACTGGGTGAAGGCGGATTAGGTTGGTTTTGGGAAGGCATTCCTCTGCCGGAACGTGTGGTATTTTCAGCCGCAGCCGAAGTTCCTCGCGCTCGACAACTAGAATTTCCTGAGATTTCGAGTTTAGACTTTAGTGAAGTCGAGCCGTTGGAGTTACTTCGAGAATGTGGAGTAGAACTGACCGAATCGATCCGCAAAGGGTTATTAAATTTAGTCGGGTGGAAGTTGTTAAAAACAGCAGGCGTGCGATCGGGATTTCTTCCAGGGCAGAAACATCTTTCGACTCCGCCGACCTTTTCGACCTATCGTGTGTCGATCGAGCTTGTGCGCCGTTGGTTAATTCAGCGTCATCCCGTTCGACGAGAATTTCGCGAGCTTGAAGAACTCAATCGCGAGGCTCACAAGTTATATGAGGCAGCAAGATCAGCGCGGCTACGCGGCACGAGTCCGAAGATCGTTGTGCTGTTGAATGAAGTGCTACGACTTAATCCTAATCACTTTGAAGCGTTGTTTGAGCTAGCAGATAGCTTAGCTGAGATGCGAGAGTTCCCTCAAGCCTTGAAGTACTACAAACGCGCTTATCTAGTCGATTCGGTGCGGGTGCGCGATAGCTATGTTCAAGCTTTATTCGACTATGGTGAAGAACTGCATAACCTGGGTGAGAACAAAGACGCGATCGTCCAACTCGAAGAAGCCTTAGCGATCGAGCGCGGCAATTTACAGGTCAAGCGATTGCTCGATGAGATTCGCAAAGAGCAAGAATATGCGGAGCATTTGCGAGTGATTCCGATTACGAGCGTGCAACCGAGTGAAGCTTATATTTCGTCGATCGCGGAGATGAATCCAGAGAAAGCAGATTTTCAGACATTACTGCAAAGTTTTAATCACCTAAAAGCACTGGTGAATGAGGAAGCGCCAACCGATTTGAAGAACCGGGCATTGGAGCATTTGAATGATTTGCAGGAAGAATTGTTTGATCAGAAGCAGGTCAATGGTGTGACCTTGTTATATGTGTATCACTGGTTTAGAAATCATTTGCCGAAACCGCTTGTGCAAGCAGTGACAGAGTTTGTCGATGCAGTGAGTGCGACGATTTCACATTCCGATGACAAACCCTCTTCGACGAGCGGAGTCATCATTGACAACGGTGCTGCCTTGGGTGTTGACATCTAATTCCTCGCGGCGAATTTGTTCTTCGCTGCTAACGACATCTTGATCGACCACCTTCTTGACGCGAACTTCTTCACGGACAAAGGCTTCTTTATGAATGTCAGGCGTTTCTTCGTACACTTCCATGCGAGCCACTTCCCCTTCACGGAATGCAGCTTCGCCCGGAGCAACTGAAGTATCACTCGGAGTGACACGCTCAACGACTACGCGCTCTTTCTCGACTGGGACACTCACCCGAGCCGTTTCCGTCTCGACATGCTTGCCAACCGTGACTTCACCCGCTTTCATCCGACGTTTGTTTGCGATTAATCGCTCTTCGTACAACCGAATGCGATCGTCATGCTGATCTAGGTTGTACAGGTCGCGATCCAAATCATAGTTGTATGAGCTTTCGTCATAAGTCGAAGTAGACGCGCCTGCCGAAGAACCTGTGTAAGCCGACCCTTCTGCTTCTAGAGCCGCAGAGCTTTCTAGGGGAGTTGAACCCATCGCTGTTGCAGTCGCTCCCATCATGGATGCGTCGGTTGTCATCGTGCCTGCTGCTGTCCCCAAGCCTGCACTGGTTGCAGAATAATCGCCCGATCGATAGACTCCACGAACTTGTTCTTCGTCGTGATAATCGAGTTTCATCTCATCGGTAAATTCAGGCAGGTGCTCAACTTGCTCTTTGGTCAAGCCATGTGCATAAACGCGACGAGCATTGTAATCGATCTGTGCCCGCCCAATGGGAAGCAGGACTTTCTTGCCAAAAATCCAGGCTCCAGTACTAATGACGAGATAGCGGAAATGCCCCTCTTCATCGACTAAAACATCACTGACCGAACCAATTTTGTTATCCCCATTATAGAGATCTAAATCTTTGACATCATCGCCATCGAAATGGTTACGGTAATCTGGATCAAAGTCCTTAATTCTATATAAAACCATGTTGATATCTCCTATTCCGAACATGTTTTTAAGCTTAGGAGTTTCGTTTTTTTTCTTCGTCTTTCTAATGACCGAACTGACTCTTCCTAATGAAAGAAATCGTCTAAAATTATTTTTTGAAATCAGAAAATTTAGGTTATTTTCTACTGAATTTGTAATGAATGATCAAGCCTGGTTAAATTTACTTGAAAAAGAGCGATCGATTAGTATTATTCGCGCTGCAAATTTCCAAATTGGCGTGCAAATGGCAAAAACTGCGATCGCGGGCGGCATGAAGTTGATTGAAATCTCTTGGAATACAGAGGCGGCGGCAGAGTTAGTTTCTCATTTGAGATCGACCTATCCAGATTGCACGATTGGAGTGGGCACAATTCTCTCGGTTTCTGATCTAAAGCGTGCAATCGCGGTTGGGGCGCAGTTTGCCTTTATGCCGCATACGGATTTTGATCTCATTGCGATCGCGAAGCGTCGAGAGATCCCGATTATTCCGGGCGCATTAACTCCGACTGAGATTCTGAGTGCTTGGAAGGCGAAAGTGAGTTGTGTGAAAGTGTTTCCGATTCAGTCTGTGGGGAATGCCGATTATTTGCAGGCGCTGAGATCGCCGTTGGGTCATATTCCAATGATTCCGACGGGAGGCGTGACGATCGAGAATGCCAAATCTCTGATTCAAGCGGGGGCGATTGCAGTCGGGATCGGAGGAACCTTATTTTCAAAATCTGCGATCGAACATGAAGCATGGGAGACGATTCAACAACAAATTAAAATGCTGCTGAAAGACTTACAATCTGAGAACGATTTAGATGTGAAGTCATGCAACAAAAGTTTATTGCTGTAGTTATAACTGGAGCGATCTGTGCGGTTTCTTCCAGCGCGATCGCACAAAATAAGCCTACGTCTCAGGACAATCCGCCGAGGAATATTCGAGTAGATTGTAAGAATCAGCAGACGCAATTTGATATGAATTTTTGTGCAAATCAGCAGGCGCGAGTTGCCGATCGTAAACTCAATCAGGCTTATCAAACGTTGATGCGGGGTTATAAAGGAACGCCTCGCGGCAAGCAGTTGATCGAAGCACAGGAAGCTTGGATTAAATTTCGAGATACAAATTGCGCTTTTACGAGTGCAGCCTACGAAGGTGGCTCGATTCAACCGATGGTTTACTCGAATTGCATTGGGAGAATGACCAGCGATCGTACTAAGCAGCTTGAAGACTTTGCTAAGAACCGGGAAGGGGTGTTTTGAGGGTGGGTGTTGTACAGGTCGCACCTTTAAATCAGTCGTGACCAGCAAAGTTAAGTCGCGCCTCTAACCTGGAGTCCCCTCTGTCTCCTCAAGCTTCTGCCCAAGTTTCGGTTCTGTTCCGGCGATTAGTCGCTGAATGTTCGATCGATGTCGCCAAATCACATATCCACCTCCCGCTATAGCAAAGAGTAAATACGGTAATGGCTGACTAAATAGAATCATCGACACAATTACCGAAACTGCACCCAAAATCGAGCTAATCGAAACAATTCTCGTCAGCGCGATCGTCAAACCAAACACGCCAACTGTTGCCAGTGCGACCATCCAATTCATTGCAAGCAAAATCCCTAAACTCGTTGCGACTGACTTGCCACCTGTAAAGCCGAGCCAAATCGATTTACTATGACCGACCAAAGCCGCAAGCCCTGCCAGAGTGACCATCACAGGCTGCCACAGATCGAAATCCAATCCGACAATCTTTGAGAAATAGAGCCAACCCGGAAGGGAAGTAAAAGCATAATTCACGAGCGCGATCGCTAAAGCTCCTTTGCCAATATCAATCAGCAGAACCACGATCGCCGGAACCTTCCCCAATGTGCGTAAAACATTCGTTGCGCCCGTTGATCCGGAACCTTCAGCGCGAATATCAATTCCTTTTAGTAACCGTCCCGCCAAATAACCTGTCGGAATCGAGCCGAAGAGATAAGCAACCAGCAGCAGCAGCGCATTGTTAATAAACCAAGGAAGCATAGTTCAAGATTGTGAATTGGGTCAACGCTTATTTCCCTGTCCCAAGCTTGGGACAGGGGTTGAGGGCAAATCCCTAGTAATAAGATTGCTGTTGAATCATTTGTTGAGGACTGGGTGCAAAGGCAAGAAGTAGCGGAAATTGCAGCAATGCAAGACTGATACTTTCTTCTGTTTCATCTACCACGATCAGCGGCAAAAATCCATCCTTCTCCAATCGTTCCGCTTTGAGTGCTAATTGTTCAGGCGCTTCAAACAAAGTAATGCCACGATCGCTGCCAAAGTCGCTGCGTGTAACGCCCAGACAATCCTGCAAGCCTCGTCGCCATTCTCCTAAGCGCTCTGGAGAATTCGCCAAAATCAAAGTCTTCACCCGATCGCGATGGAGTTTGTACAAAATCGAAATCGTGGCAGAAGCAATCAGAATATTTTGTAATCTCGAACCCATTGTCCGCACCGCACCGCGTCCCCCCTGGTCAAAAAACCAAGTGGAAACTCGCTCTGCATGAATCGGCTCAAACGTCCGGCGCAACTTCCAAACCGGACCATAATAATCCGGTTGATTGCGAAACTGATCAATCACATTGCGAATCTCTTGCGCTTGGTCTTGAAACTTCGATTCCGCAAATTTTGGAGCCGCGATCGCTTGCGGTTCTTCCACAACAGGCGGAGCCGATACAGGCTGCGGCTCTAGAAATTGCGGTAACTCCAATCGCTCAGCCGCGATCGCGAGATCTTGCAAACTGCCGACTAGATAATCCTTAAAACTCTGCACCCGAATCGCGATCTCTTGAGAAGTCCCGGCAAAACTCGTCTTCATCTCATTGCGAATTCGCTCTTGGCGACGCTCAAGCTGTTCGATCGACAATTGCAAACTTTGCCTGCGTTGCTCCAACTCTGATAAATTCTGCTGCACTACCTGGGCGAGACTACTCTGCATCTCTGCGACTTGCGATTGGATCTGATCCCGAGTCACCATCAGATTCGCAATTTCTTGGCTGAGCGCTTTTTCTCGCTCGCTCAGATCCGCAATCTGCTCTCGCTCTGGCAACTTCAACTCTGGCAAAGCTGCCCCAGTCTCAGAGGAAGTATTTTCGTCGGGAATTGGCAACTCATCAGAATTCATAAATCACACTCAACAAAACTCAGGCTTTCGGGAAACGCTGTTCAAGACAGATCCGTAACATTTTAGGGTCAAAAATGATCGGCAGAAAATGAATACTTTTAACTTCTCTAAAGTAGAAGAGAATCGGCACAGACGACCAGAAGATTTCCCAGTTTTGCCAGTCTTGGTATGGAAAACGCCGAATTAAGGTTTCTCCCCGATAGATATCCAAATCTGTCGGCGTAAATCTCAGCCGCAGCATCACAGTCTGAATCAGCAAAAATGAGCCAAACAACCCAACCAGCGCACTCAGCCATACCTTCACCAGTAACAGCGGAATCGCGGCTCCCACCAGTACGATCGGGATCACATAACTCGGAGCCAGTTCAACCGTTTGATTAGAAGTGTCGATCGCAGCGTTTGTCATAATCTCTTCTCGGTCAAGGTCACTTTCCATCTTACGCTGGTGACGATTCTCTGCTGCGATTTTGAGAGGAGCGCGGTACGATCGAGGCTATTCACGTTCAAATATTAAGGGGTTTTCCGCATGTTTCTGACCGAACTTTCACCACTCGTCCAAGAATTCGCGCAGCAGCCGATCGCATTTATGGGCGGCTTGTTTACCGGATTACTAAAACTCAGCCTTGCAGAAGATCCTGTCCGAAGCTGGCTCGATCAGCAAACCGGATCAACCCCCTACACCACGAATGGAAACGGGCATAACAGCAGCGCACCCAAATCCATCACGATCGATTAATTCACAATCAGGCAATCTTCAAGCAATAAGATTGCCTGATTTACTCTTTCGCCTACAGTTAAGACCATGAGGATTTTAACACTTAACTAGTAGAATTTTAGGGTTTCATAAGATCTGCAAAAAGAAGGTCAAAACTCTACAAAAGGGTAGAGATCAGATTCTAGATCTCCTATATTTTTCATGGTAGAATTCATCGCAAAGGGTGCATGATCTGTAGCTCTATAGCAGGTTTGTTTCCAAGTTTTTTAACGCTTCTAAATAGTGATTTTCATCCAGCGATGGTCGGAGTTCTTGTATGAAAGTGTCCAATTTTTCCCTACCCCAAACTTTACTCTATGCAGGTATACTGACCCTCACAGTCCCTGCTATTGCTCAAGCTGCGCCCTTTAAAGGCGGTTCAGATCAAACTGTTTACACGATCGCTCAAGCCTCCGCTGGTACATTCAAAACCTATAAGAGTCCGCTCGGTTTTCGATTTGAGTTTCCAAGTTCTTACAACTTAGATACTTCTCAAGAAGCGAAAGGAACAATTGTGCTACAAACGAGCGAATCAAAACCGACCGCAGAGGGAAGTGATGAGCCTGCACCTGTCGATAGTAATGTGCAATCTCAATCGTCACCAGGAGACAAAATTACAGTCACTGAATTTCCCAATCCTCAACGTTTATCTGCACAACAATGGGCAGAACAAAACAAGGATAAATCCTTTTTTGATGGGCGGCAAAGTGACTACCGAGCCTACAGTTTTGCAGGTCAGCCTGCGGTGTCGTATTCCTGGTGTGGAAACAATAGCTGTGGTGACAGTGTAATTGTGCCGAGTCGCGATCGTACGCGAGTTTTTGTGCTGAGTGCGCTGTATGAGTATCCCGGAAACGCTGTGCGCTGGGACTTCAAAAACATGATCGGAAGATTTCGCTTAACTCAGTAGTTCTGAGATTAAGCGTTCTGATATCAAGTCAATTGGCGTGAGATTGAGGAAGCCCTGGTATAAGTTGCCAGGGCTGAATGGTTCTAGAGTCGGATGCTTTCTCCAACCTTCATGATTTGTAGTTGACTTTTAACCCCCTGTTTTTTCAGTTCTGTCGCAAATGCTTGCGGGGTTCCGGTTAATGTTGGAAACGTGCCAAAGTGCATAGGAATGACGCGATCGGGCTTCACATAGTTCACCGCTGTTGCGGCTCGTTGCGGACCCATCGTGAAATGATCCCCAATACAAGCCAACATTAAAGTTACTTTGCGAAACTGCGGAATCAGTGCCATATCTGCAAACACATCAGTATCGCCCGTGTGATAGATTGCGGGTCCGTTTTGCACCGTGATCAAGAAGCCGCCTGGATTTCCAGCAAATTGGGCGGGACTGCCATCGGAAGCAACCGTCGAACTGTGGACGGCTGGGATAAAGGCAACTTTGACTTCATTGTTTAGAAGGGAGATTTCACCCCCAAAATTGCCTTGCGTGTCAAAGGTCACGAGACTTTTTGGATAGCCCAAACCGACTAGCGCATTTCCCAGATCAAATGTGCTGACTAAAGGAGCATTCGTTTTTTTCGCGATCGCAATGGCATCCCCAACATGATCGAAATGTCCATGCGTGACTAAGACTAGATCGACCTGGTTGAGATTCGCGAGATCAGTTTTGCCCTTTGGATTGATGGGATTCGTAATCCAGGGATCGATCAAGATGACTTTGCCGCTGGGCGTGGTCATCTTAAATGCAGACTGTCCATACCACTGTAACTGCGTGGATTTGGCAGTCGGAGCGCTCCACCCCTCAACTGTTGTGCAGATAATCAGGAATAAAGTCAGACTAATCGGAGCCAGCCATTTTAGAAATCGTTTGAAGTTCATAACGGAGAGAATTGCGTCAAAATACGGAGTGATTTGGAGAGGCGCAGACGATAAGCGGTTGTAGAGTTTCGCCCTCTCATCTCGGAATCTATTATGCTGGCTCAATTTGCGCGATCGCGCGTTGAGAACATAATTTCTTAATCACCCCTGCGCTGATCTAGGGATAAATTTGCCAAACTTCACGGTTGACAACGGAACAAAATCTTTCCTCATCTTGTCGAACAAGATATAATCAAGGAGAGTTAAATCCCTGAAGCGTCATGTCTGCGATCTGAGTTTGTGCTGTGCAGTTTGCGGAGTTGAGGAATGAATTACAAGGTCGAAAAGTGGTTAACCATTGCTGCACTAGTAGGATGGGTAGCATCAATCGGAAGTTTGGTTGGATTGGCAATTCGAGCGACGGCTCCCGCATCCGCTTCTCGCCCTGTCGTCTCGAAAGTTAAAGCAATTGAAGCACAGCGAGTTTTGCCCAAAAGTCAAGCGGACGCAGCCGTTCCGAAAGAAACATCTCAGGGATATTGAGCGCAGTAAATCAAATCTCGATCGCGCTGAAGCACCCAATCCAGACACAATCTCGGTTTAACTTTCGAGCATTTGCAGATGGTAGAGACTCGCATAGAGTCCGCCCAGATTCAGAAGCTGCTCATGAGTTCCAGATTCAATCAATTGCCCGCGTTTGAGAACTAGGATGCGATCGACATGGCGAATCGTTGAAAGGCGATGCGCGATGATAATTGCGGTTCGATTCTCAAGCAGTCGCTCCAATGCGTCTTGAATCAAAGCTTCTGTGCCCACATCTAAGCTAGCAGTCGCTTCATCCAGAACAAGAATCTTGGGATCGCGAATCGCAGCACGAGCAAAGGCGAGCAGTTGTTTCTGACCGCCGGACAGGTTTGTGCCGCGTTCTCGCAGAGCGGTATTGTAGCCCTGAGGGAGTTGTTCGATTAGGCGATCGACATTGGTGCGCTCAGCTGCCGATCGCACTTGATCAAAGCTATAAGACTCACCCAATGTGATATTACTTTTGACATCTCCCGCAAAGATAAACCCATCTTGCAGAATGATTGCCATGCGGCGACGCAGTTCAGCTTGAGGCAGGTCACGAATGTCTACACCATCCAGTAAAATTCTGCCTTGGGTCGGTTCATATAATCGGCTCAAAAGACGAATGATCGAACTTTTGCCTGCGCCCGTTGGTCCGACTAATGCAACCTGTTCTCCGGGGCGAATGGTGAAATCGAGATTTTTCAGCACGAATTCATCTGCCTTATACGCAAATGAGACATTCTCAAATCGAATCTCGCCCGCCTGAGACGACGGAGGAATCAGACCATTTGCCGGATCGCGAATCTCGATCGGTTCATTCAAAATTTCGCTCACTCGTTCTACTGCGGTAAATCCAGCCTGAATAGCGGTGAATTTTTCTGCAAACTGCCGCAGGGGATCAAACAGTCGTTGAGCGAACAGGATAAAAGTAGACAGCACGCCAAAATTCAAATTTTCACCTGTAATGAGCCAGCCCCCGACCCCCAGTACTCCTGCAATAGCGACCAGAGAAATCCATTCTAAAGTCGCCGACACGGATGAATCGAAGAAAATTGTGCGATCGACTTCTTTGACGTAGCGATGGTTGACTTCTCGGAACAGTTGACTATTAAATCGCTCTCGTCGAAAGAGTTGAACAACCCCAATCCCCGTGATATTTTCTTGCAGCATTGAGTTGAGATCGGAGAGTTCTTCTCTGGCTCGATAGTTTGCTTTGCGATATTGCTGCTGAAAGTAAACAATCAAGCTGGTTACTGGAATCAGCATCAAAATCAGCAGCAATGCCAATTGCCACTGAATCAGAAACATCGTCACCGCGATCGTCAGCATGGTAAATAAATCACCCACAACTCCGATCGCACCTGTCGAAAACACTTCTCCTAACGCCTCGACATCACTGGTTAAGCGAGTGATCAACTTCCCCACAGGGGTGCGATCGAAGAATCTAACGGCTAGAGAAGTCACATGATCAAACAGGTCATTGCGAATATTTGCGGTGATTCTCTGCCCGACATTTTGCACGAGAAACCCTTGAGACGCATCGAAGACCAATCGAAATACGATCGTCGTTAGCAACAATAATGCTAGAGCGTTCAAGCCTTGACTCAGTGAGAGATCGCGCAAGAATCCGAACGGAGTGTCAAAGGCAGAAGGTTCTCGCTTTAAAAGTGAAACTGCTTTCCCAATCAGAATCGGCTGAATCGTACTAGCAATAGCAGATGGTACGAGAAAGACTATCGACAGCAGCAGCAATCTTACATTACGACGAGCATAGGGAGCGAGACGCAGAAATAAGCGCCAATCGGTTTCTTTGGTGCGAACAGAATTCATACAGGAGCGGCGATTTGGTGACGAATGTTTTGGATATGTTGAGCGATATGATCAGTGCCAAGTCGATAGCTGAGTGGATGAGCAATCAGACGGGCTGTGCTGTGGAATAAGACATCGATTTCGATTAGACCGTTTTCGCGTAGGGTATTTCCAGTGGCGACGAGATCGACGATCGCTTCTGACATGCCCGTGATCGGACCCAACTCAACCGAGCCATAGAGCGGCACAATCTCAACGGGCAAGTCTAAATTCTCAAAGTACTCGCGCGCACAGTTGATAAACTTCGAGGCGACTCGACCATGTAAGGGGAGTTCTAGCGGCGATCGATAAGGACTTGCGGCTTTCACGGCAACGGACATGCGGCAGCCGCCAAAGCCTAAATCGATCAGATGGGCGACATTAGGTGATTTTTCTTTTAGCACGTCATAGCCAACGATTCCGAGTTGTGCCTGACCGTATTCGACATAAACTGGCACATCTCCGTTTCTAACTAAGAGCGCTTTTGCGGTTCCGGTTGGATCAGTAATTTGAAGTTGTCGATTGCCGGATTCGAGGAATGCGCTGAAATCTAGCCCGATCGCTTTAAACAATCGAATGCTGTCTTTGAGGAGTGCGCCTTTTGGCAATGCAACGGTAATCATGAAATCAACCCGCAAGAATGTCAGAATCTATATGGTAAATCCTGATCGCTTAGTTTCTCTCTATCTTGCTGCATGAAAATTTTGTTGGTCGATGATGAAGTCGAAATGGCAACCCCTTTGAGCCGTTCTTTAATGCGCGAGGGCTATGAGGTGGATGTGGCACATGATGGCGATCGCGGTCAGCAACTTGCAGGTCGAGGCGTATATGATCTATTAATTCTCGATTGGATGTTGCCGGGTCATTCTGGACTGGAGATTTGCCAGAGCTTACGATCACAGGGCGATACGACTCCGGTTTTGTTTCTCACGGCAAAAGATACGATCGACGATCGAGTGCAAGGCTTAGATGCGGGAGCCGATGATTATATTGTCAAGCCGTTTGAACTACGAGAATTACTGGCACGAGTGCGGGCATTGCTGCGCCGACCGACGAACATTGAGCTAACGGCGACTCCTCGATTGAAAGTAGATGATTTGGAATTAGATATTCAAAATCAAGTGGCTTATCGCAATGGCAGAGCGATCGAGCTTTCTGAAAAAGAGAGCCAATTGTTAGCGTATTTAATGAGACAACCGAATCAACTTCTCACCCATGAGCAAATTTCACACCATCTCTGGAATGAGAGTGAGAAACCTACAAGTAATGCTTTAGTAGCACAAATTCGGTTACTACGGCGAAAGATCGAAGCAAAAGGAGAAACGCCTTTAATCACGACTGTGTATGGAAAAGGCTATCGATTTGGAAGTGCATAGGTTGTTTACATGCCTGCATTTAGCACCTGTTTTGCCATGAGATCGAGTGCTGAGAATGTAGGGGAATCGATACGATCGGCTTCTTGAAAACAGCCCATTTCTTGATATTCATTTCCATTCAAAGCAAGTACAGTCACAGTACTGCGATTCGGATCGATAATCCAATATTCAGCAATTCCCCGCAGCGCATATTCTTTGCGTTTTTCAACGTAATCACGATCGCGCGATCGTTGATCCTCTTCGCTATT
>JALOOO010000379.1 GCA_025454375.1 Leptolyngbya sp. Prado105
CTCCATCGTTGCTGATAGCGTAAATCAAGCTGAATTACTTCTTCAAAATTGCGAATCCTCGATCGACCATGAACTTGCCATTCTCCAGTGATCCCAGGTTTGACGTTTAGCCTTTGCCAATTAGGGATTTCATAGCGCTCAACCTCCTCAGGTAAGGGCGGACGAGTCCCGACGAGGCTCATCTCACCTCGCAAGACATTCCAAAACTGCGGTAGCTCATCTAAGCTGGTTTTGCGTAAGAATCGCCCTACTCTTGTAATTCTCGGATCCTTTGCATTCTTAAAAAAAGCACCTTCATTCTCGTTCTGAATTTGAGCCTTTAATTGTTCTGCATCGACAACCATTGAGCGAAACTTCCAGACTCGAAAGTGGCGACCCAAATGCCCGCAGCGAGTTTGAGAAAAAAAAAAGGCACCCGGACTATCCAGCCAAATCGCGATCGCAATCGGCAAAAAGACAAGTGCTGTCAGTCCCAACCCAACCAAGGCTCCGAGAATATCGAGCAATCGCTTCGTGCGCGACTCGATCGAGGGATGCGTTGATTCAACCATCGGTTTGGCAGAGATAGGTTCTACAGGAGTCGTCCCCGCTTCAATTGTGAACTGTCGATCGAGATCTGCTAAAGCAAAGATCTCTAAAATTTCAGGTCTGACACTCCACAGCGATAATTCAATTTGACGGCTTCTCGTAGCTTTGAGACAGAGGACTAAAGCTCCGATCGCACTACTATCGATAAAAGTCGTCTGAGCAAAATCCAGAACGACCTTTGTCAACCGCACATTCTCTTCAATTAATTCACGGAATTTTGTCCGAAAAGCAACTGCTTCTACAACCGTGAGCATAGATGGAAGTGCGATCACTGTGGCACTCTCAGTTTTGGTCGTAGCAAACTCGACGGATAAAGGTTGAATCATATTGCCCTCAAAGTTGACCCAGCAGATCTAGAAAATTTCTACTAAATGAGTTAAATTATTGCTCTAATTTTGCTAAATTCCAGAGCAAATCGTTCCACTGTTCTACATGCAATTCCCAGTCACCCTGCATTGAAGCACGAGCATTCTGGCTCCAAGTTTCTAACTGAGACGACGTTGCCATCGTGGCGATCGCATGAGCAAGCTGAGCGACATCATAGGGCGGAACTAGAATCCCACAGTCTTCAACTTGCTCACTCAACCCATCAATATCAAAAGCAATCACAGGCTTACCCGCGGCCTTTGCTTCTCCACACCCAACTGCACCCGGATTCCAGCGCGAAGGAATCACGATCGCATCACAAGCGGATAAGAAGCCAGGAACATCTTTTACGCGACCCCAGAATTTGAGATTCGAGCAATCGGCGGCTAATGCTTCTAAGGCTGCTGCATCTTCACCATGACCCCCTAAATACAGAAACACGTCTGGAACGAGCCGCATTGCTTTGATCAAGATATCGAACCCCTCAGAATGGACAAACCGCCCGTATGCACCGACAACAAAAGGCTGCTGAATTTGCTTTTCTGAAACTTCCATCAAGTGATCGAGCTTCACTCTAAAGGGAATGAGTTCTAATTTAGTAAAGGGAGCAAGCTGATGCGATCGCATCCAATCCGATTGCCCACGAGACACCGCTACGACTCGATCGACACATTGATAGTTCAGTTTCAGCATCGATCGACATCGTATCTTTGAGCGCACTTGAGATCGCTCGTATCCTTCGCTATAATGATGCTCATGTAAAATTACTTTTAGTTTCTGACGCTTAAGCGCAAGCAATGTTCGAGATCGTTTCCAAGAGCACCGATTGTGATAAATCACTAGATCAGAACGACGTAAAATCGCAATTTCGCTCGATCGTACAAGCTGAAACTCAAACTGATCGTTTAATGCCTCAGAAATAGCTTCGATCCATTGCGTCACGTTACCGACATTTTGATCATCCAGTAGATGAATAATTCTTGGTTTCATCCTCTTTACCCATAGATCTCGACAGTTAAATCAGTCTCTTAAAAGCAATTCCCAGCATTCCAAATGCAAGGTTAGGTGAGAGACACCAGAATCTTTATTTCTTCCTAAAAGATATGGAAAGATTGAATCACTCATCTAGTTAGCCCAGTTTGATCTGTTTTACTCGTCAGTGATTTCTTTGACGAAAAGCAACCGACCCAAAATTTTGTATTTTCTCTGTTGAAATTACGCAATTATTGAGTGCGTCGCCTCCGTATGCGGAAGCGAAAATCTGAAATTTTACATAAGCAGTGCGTAAAAAGATCAGGGCTATATTAGCTAGGGCTTGCTGGTTGACAGAGCAATGAATACGCAAATTTTAGTCATTTAGGTCATCATGATGAATCGATTTACAAACGTAGTTAAGCTTAGTGGTATTTTCGGTCAACTTCAAGCTAAGCAATTTAGACAAGACATCTCTGATTTGCTAGACGTTGAAGCAATGGAGATTTTAGTGGATTTTGAGCAGGTCACCTTTATGGATAGCTCTGGATTAGGGGCTTTAATCAGTGTACTTAAGACAGTTGAGGCAGCAGATGCAAGGCTCGCACTTTGCTCAGTTCGACAAGAAGTAATAATGCTGCTAGAGCTAGCTGATGTAGCGCAGTTTTTTGAGATTTTTCCAAGTCAAGACGCATTCTATCAAGCTCAAGCAAACTATTCTTCTGATTTTACGGTGCTGAGTTCGACGACTATAACTTGATTTGAAGCAATGAGCAATCATCCTCAAAATCCTGACGACATTTTAAGTCTTGAACTTTTTGGATAATTGCTTCAGCATTGTCGATCAAGTCCGAATGGTGGCATTGACTGACTAAATCAATGAATCCATTTAAATTCCATCTTTCTCCATTAGATTGCTTCAATTCATAGATGCCATCACTGAGACGGTGAACTTGATGATTGGGAGAGTGACCTGAGAGTAATAGTCCAGGCGGATGCCCTGCACTGGCGTACATGAGTAATTGCTTGGAATAGTTATAGACTCCGTACCAGATTGTAAAATAGCGATCGGGTGAGCTATCAGATAGCCAACTCTTTTCATGCTCTGAAGCGAAAGCTTCATTTAGAGCCGTGAGAACTAATCCAGGCTGGTAGAAGTTGATATCTGGTAAGATTTGGGCGCGAAGAATGTTCTGAATCGAGACAGAGACGAGTGCGGCTCCTAATCCATGCCCTGAGACATCTAGTAAGTACATTGCAAGAAAATCCGAATCGAGCCAGAGATAATCGAAGCAATCTCCTCCTAGCTGTCGAGACGGGAGAAACTGAGATCGTGCAATCACTTTGTCATCCATGGGCGCAGGTAAAAGAGATCGGACATATTCTGCTGCTTCTGCAATCTCTGATTCTAATCGCGCTTGCTGATTTTTTAGCTCCTGTGTCAGGCGACGTTGTTCTTGAAAGGTTTGATAAACTCGCAAGCCTGCTCGTAATCTAGCCCCCAACTCATCGATCTGAATTGGCTTCGAGAGAAAGTCATTTGCCCCATTGTCAAGTGCTTCAATGTGATGCTCTGCTGAACGATAAGCGCTCAGCACGATCACATAAATATCTGACCAGTTGGAATCAGCTTTAAGCGTCCGGCAGACTGTCATTGCATCAATTCCAGGAAGTTCCCAATCACAAAGAATCAGGGCAGGGCAGACGGATGCAAGCAAGTTTAACCCTTCTTCTCCGCTGGTTGCTTCAAAAACTTCATAGCCTTGATTTTGAAGTAATTTTTTTAGCAGTTTACGAATGATACGATCGTCTTCGATTACTAAAATTCGGAACATAGAAATTCATTGGGGCATTCTCTTGCTGTTTAGAGTGCCCCAATGAATTTGGCTAACGCATGGTAAACGTGCGTAGATTTCTCTACGATCTTCTTGTTCCGAATTCTACTTTCTGAGAGATTTATTCCCAGTTTGTTCTGGCGCGATATTTTCGCCACAAGCCGATGCTAAATGCAATCATTCCAGGCACTAGTGCAGGAGAGGGAATCGTGGTCGCTGCTCCGCGCATTTGCCCGATTGCAAAGCCTTTCGAGCCTTCGTCCGCCGTAATCCGAATCGCTTGGATGGGATCACTCGGATCATCTGAGTAGAATCCGTAGTACTTTGCGCCTGAGTCTCCATCTACTGTCTGAGTCAGAACCTCAGAGATGGTGCCACTTTGCGCGATCGCAGAGAGTTTGAACGGCAAAAAGACATCGGGCTGAGCATAGAAATCAAATGCAATCAGATTCGGGAGCTTCAGATCCAGCGTCGTTGAGGCGTTCGTAAAATAGACTGCGCCTCGATAGTCATGACTCCAACTCCGCCATCCATTGCCAATTTGACGTTTATTCACTTTGGACGCAAACTCGATCTCGCCGAGTGGTGAACTCAGTTTTGCAAGATCGCTGCCGAGTGCTTCCGTGCCATAGGGGATCGTAACTAGATTCAATCCGAGCTTTGCGAGAGTATTGTCACCCTTAATCCAGGAACCGGAATCATTAACGGTGATGATCAATGCCGCTGCCGGTCTTGTTTTCAGCGGCTTTTTCGCTCAAATAACTAATGCAGCACTCGAGCGCGGTGTCCAATGAGACTCCTTTGCCCTATTTTTACCCACGTTAATATGGAACAATAGGGCACGACACTAAAATAAATACCTTGTAATTCATCGCACCAGCGACACGTTGTTCGACTTCTTTCAACTGTTTACGCCATTGATTCACAATGTCTCGTCGTTTAGTAGTCTCAGCTCTGTTTTGTATCGAGTACCGGTCCATAAACAACTCTTTCGGGAAC
>JALOOO010000020.1 GCA_025454375.1 Leptolyngbya sp. Prado105
ACCCAATCTGAATCTGCGGAATGAGCTTACAAAAGAGTTCAACGAGACTGCTGAAAAGTTAAATGAGACTGCAACCATCTTGGCCGCCAAGGAAGCTAAATGGGCGCATGTCGAGAAGGAACTGCGAGAAAAGCTCCACTCGACAGAAGTCGAGTGCGCAAATGCCAAGGCAAATGGTGCCATTTTGGAGGCTCAATTGAAGAAGCGAATGCAAAACGAGCACGAGTTGGCTTCTCAAGTCAGCGGTTTGGCCAGTCGTTTGGCCGAAGCTGCATCGGAGTCAAACGAGAATGCCAAGAAGTATGATCAATCTATCGCTGACCTCCATGCTGAGCGCAAGGATCTCATTGACACAGTTGAAGATTTGACCCATCGCCTCAAGGGTGCTGCCAAGGCCATGGAGACCATGCGTGCCCAACAGCTCAAGATTATTGATGGTGCCATCTCTCATGAACAAATTGTTTCCAAGGCATTGGAAGCGCATGCCCAGATTGTGACCGATGCTGCTCGTCAGCAGCAGGAGCTGGAAATTGCCAAGGAAGAACGTGCCATTATCCTTAATTTGTTGGCCAAGCAAGACGAGGCTTACAAGAACACGATCTTCCCGAAAGCGGATCAAAAACGCTTGGTGGTTGAAGCCGCTTCTAGCTTCGGCTGGCAGAAGTACATGGGATCTGAAGGCGACATGATTAGCATTGAGCGCTTTGGGATTTCTGCTCCGGGTGGAGTTGCAATGGAGAAATTCGGCTATACGGTCGATAACGTTGTCACTCGTGCAAAAGCTGTCATGGGCAAATAAACACAGAAGTTGCTTTGAGTGATAGATTGCAAGCCCTCAGAATTTCTGGGGGCTTTTTTGCTCCCATAATTTTTCGGAATTCCTAAAGACAAATTCCCCGTGGTTTGCAGAAATGCCGCAGACTCTACCGCATCTCCGTAAACAACGGGGAATCAATTTGGATTGCCAATGCTCTAGGACATCGCCTGGACAATGAAATCGAAATAAGGAGCTGCTGCTGCTGCATCGTCACCACTCAGTATTCCGAGAGACGCTTCCTTTAGACAGCGAATCGCTTCTGCCATCCCTGGAACCGGAACCCCAAGCGCGTTATACATTTCCCGCGCTCCGATGACTCCAATTTTCTCGATCGGATCAGTACTGCCTGCTAACACACCATACGTGACCAGTCGCAAGTACCAGCCATAATCGCGCAGACACAACGCCCGCTCCCGATTGCCGTAAGCGTTGCCGCCCGGAGCAATGAAATCAGGACGCTTTTGCCACAGCAACTTGCTCGCTTGCTCTACAATCTTTTTCTCACTTTCAGACAGGGTTGCGGCAATTCGAGTCCGTTGCTCTCCAGTTTGAAAAAAGTCTCTTATGCCGCTCAATTCGCCGCTCGTTGGATAACGAAGCTCGTCGTCGGCTTGTAGGATAACTTGGCTAACTACGCTCATGTTTATATTGCGGTATCTCAGAATTCACTTTGTAGTGTACCGACTTTCGGGGACGATGCGAAAGGGGAATCTCTCATTTAGCTTGACAATTCGTTACATTTCACTATAAGGGGACGAGAAAAGGCGGAACACTTTTTCTCATTCCCCAACTTCCGCCACTATTCCTCGATCGATTCAGTCTTAGGAGCAGTTGCGGTGGTTGGAGTCGGAGTCTCCACTTTGACAGGTTCCGGTTTTTTGACGGGTTCAACTTTGACGGGTTCAACTTTGACGGGTTCAACTTTGACGGGTTCAGGCGGCATCTCAAATCCTAGTTGCGCTCTAGCTTGATTTAAGGTGTAGCCCAAACTTGATTTTCCAGCATTGAGCAAAGCTTTTCCAGTTTCAGACGCGATCTGCTCGCTCGATCCTTCGAGTTGGTTAAACCACTCGCGCGTGGTGCGCCCTGCCCCCACTGAAACCTTCCAAAACCAATCTGACACGACTAGAACAAGGCAAATCACTAACCATCCTAGGAGCGCTGTCTCTCTCAAAATTGTCCAGGTCATCGTTAGCGCTGATTGATAAGTCCCGTAGGTCTCTGAAGCGGTAAGTAGCTTCAACAACTTTGCGAATTGTGCTTGAATTTTTTCCATTTAAATTGCGTCTCCCTAAACAGAATCTTTCTCAAATTATCATTCTCAAGACTGAATTCCACCTGAATCCGGCGTTCATTGATGTCTATCGGTTCATTGATGCCTATCAATAGATAGATGCGATCGCATCTGCCGCAGTCTAAACTACGCACAGCAGACTCAAGCGATTTATCAATCTGCGGCGATTAAGACAGGTATCAAGTCTTTTAGCGCACTTCACTCATCTTCTGAAATAATTGACTGTTGTAAGGCATTTTGAGGAAGATGATTGGACTTGAGGTAGCTTCATGGTTCTTTTTAACTACTCAGAATTGACTTAGATAGCTCTAGCGGCATAATCCGGGGTTGGGCGTTGATCTCCCGTAGGGGCGATGTGAATCTACCCAAAGGTTTTTATGCTAAGCGGAACAATAATAAATGCGCTCGCTCATCAGGATCAGCTTGGTGAATTTTGTTAAATCTGTTTTACAGCTTTGACATCAGGCGTTAGGGGTTACTTTATTCGTCCTTTCGTAGAGTTCAGCTTTAGATGGTGCCAGAAGATATTTCCACCTCTAGGAAGTGTGTGAGGAGACAGCCTTCGTTCTGCTGTCCTCAAGAGGAGAACCTGAAATCGAATCGTTCAAATCGTCGAATTTCGTCGCTCGCGTTTGGGCTTTCGCTGGGATGGTTGACCAGTAGTCTCGTGCTTCCTGCTCGTGCTGCCGATATGTCGATCGGCAATCAGGGCATTCGAGCCAATAAAGACGCGACCTTACAATCAGAATTTGTTGAGTCCCATGGTGCCTACCAATCTACTTTTGGTGTGATCAACCTGACCACGAAGGAAAAAACCCCTCTCTTGGTTGAGACGAAACCCTCTGATAGCCCAGATACGATTTTCCGCCCGTCTACAAAAATTGATGATTTGGGCAGTGAGCTTGATTTTCCGGGTACTCCTGGGAATGCGGTTCCTGAACCTGCAAGACAGTACACCTTCAGACCCAACAATGATTACGTCTTTTATCTAGAGTCTTCATTTAATGGGCGACCTACTGGGATTTTGTATTCGACTGACAGTTTGAATCCCAATGCTGAACAGCACGTTAAATTCACGGGTGACATCAATAGCCTGTGTCAATCGGGTGGGATGATGCTGGGCTGGGATGATACTGGCTCTAGAATTGTTCGCAATCGCGACGCGCAGGATCGGGACTACGACGATTTTGTTGTGCGGATGCGGGATACGGCATGTCCTGTCGGTGGCGGTGAACCCCCTCCTGTTGTTTCTCCGGTTGGACCGGGTGGCACTCCAGTGGGTCAGTTGCCTCCAGTTGCTCCAGCCCCAGGTGGGGGGTCGTTCTTGCTGCCCGCATTGCTAGGTGCAGGTGCGATCGCGGGATTGGCAGTTGGTTTAGGCGGGGATGGAGATAGTGGCGGCGGCGGCGGTGGTGCTGTCGGCGGCGGCGGTGGTGCTGGTGGCGGTGGCGAGGAGCCGATTCCTGAACCCTTGACGATCATGGGATCGAGTGCAGCCATTGGATTTGCCGCATTGATGCAGCGTCGTCGATCGAAGAAGAAAAACAAGAAAGACTAACGCCTGTGGTTTAATTGCAGATATCCCTTCTTCGGGTTGGAGAAGGGATATTTTGTTGGGGATTTGCTGATGTCTTGGGTCGTCGCAGTTGGGAAAGTCGATCAGGTTCAGGCGACTTGGAAAGAGGCAGGCATTGCGATCGTTTGCGATACAAAGCTGCCTATTTTAGTCGGTGAGCGCTATGTTGTGATCGCTCAGAATTTTCAGTGGATAGGGTTTGAGTCGCTTGAGCAGATCGATGCGACCTTTCTCGTGTGGGATCGGCAGTTGCAGCAGATTTGGATGATTCGCGATCGAGTGGGACAGAAGACGCTCTACTACACGACAACGGGCGAGACTCGCTGGATTGCACCGAGATTGCGATCGCTCAATCCCTATCATTCGCAAGCATTAGATTTAGTCGCACTCCGGGATTATTTGTCCTGTGCGTTCGTTCCAGGATTTCAGACCTTATGGCGAGATGTGCGAGAAGTTCGACCGGGCACTTGTCGAACTTTCGAGACCGAAAGAATTTATTGGTCACCGCAAGAGCAAATTCAGAACACAGCAGAATCGCTCGAATGGCATGGGCAAAAAGTACGATCGCGATTAGAGTCACTCGTGCAGGAAATGCTGCCGATTGGAGAGCCTGTTGGCGCGTATCTCTCTGGCGGGATTGATTCGAGTTGTGTAACGGCACTCGCCGCTAAATTTCACGATCGATCTGTTCATACTTACTCGATTCATTTTGGGGCGCAGTATCCGAATGAGTTGGAATTTGCGAATCTAGTCGCAGAGCATTGTAAAACTCAGCACCATGTTCTAGAGATTTCGCCTGAGACGATTTGGCGAATGTTACCGGAAACATTAGCGTTCTTAGACGATCCGATCGGGGAAGGCTTAACCGTTCCGAATTTGGTGCTGGGGCGTGCGGCAAAAGAATCAGTCGATGTCGTACTCAATGGAGAAGGAGGAGATCCCTGCTTTGCAGGTCCAAAAAATAAGCCGATGTTACTGAACAGTCTTTATGGTTCGCAGCAGAGCGATATTTCTGCGTATCTAAGGTCGTTTCAGAAGTGCTTTTCGGATTTACCAAAGCTGTTAAAGCCTGAGATTTACACCGCGATCGCCCAGGCTCCTTCGGTGTTCGAGTCAGATTTGAATGCGTCTGTGAACTATTTGAATCGATTGATGCTGATCAATTTGAAATTCAAAGGAGCGGATTACATTTTGACAAAAGTAGATGCCTTGACATCAGCCGCAGGGATTGAAGGTCGATCGCCGTTATTTGATCCGAGCATGGTGACGTTGAGTTTGCAGATTCCGCCGGAATATAAGCTATCTGGAGCGCAAGAAAAGGCAGTTCTGAAAGCAGCCGTAGCGGACTTGTTACCCGATAGGATTGTAAATCGTCCGAAGAGTGGCATGATCATGTCGATGCAACAGTGGTTCCGCACGATTTGGAAACGCAGAGCGCGGGCGTTACTGCTCGATCGTAATGCGGAGATTGCGCCTTATATCAATCAAGCGATCGTCAAGGATTGGCTGGATTATCGTGGGGAGATTTGGCATCGGTATGGGTTGAAGCTGTGGTTGCTGGTGACGCTGGAGATTTGGTTAAGAGTCAATCGACGTTAGCTCAGCATCTAAGTCATACAAGGGAGTTTGCAAGGTTAGCACCGGGTTGCAAATCTGGTGCAAGGCAGAATCGAAAAAGGTTGAAAATTAGCTTTGATTAATCCACAAGCTGTTTCCTATCCAAAGCTCTCAACTGCGTAAATGCCCCCGCTTGATGTATCCGTCATTAAGAAGAACCCGCCATCTCCTGAATCGCCGCTCATCTGGCTAGCTGTCATTCCATAGTTCAACACTTGCAGCAATCGCTGAGGCATCAAGGATTCGAGTTCGACAATTTTACCTGCTTCTAGCCATTGCAATGCTTGGGGCGCAAGTGATTGTCGAGCTTGACGTGGAATCGGTTGTGCAGAAGATTGAATGACTCTAAATCGTTTGCCTTTTAAGACTTGAGCGGGTGAGAGTCCTAAATCAATAATTTGAATCGGTCGATCGCGAAACCAGTTTGGCTCCGTTTGCAATTGATGTACTAGATTCACCCCATTCGCATCTGCATTATGAATTGCGTAAACTTTCAGGTCTGGATTCCGTTGGAGCATGTCCATCACTGTTGAGAAAATGTCTTCCGGATAGCCATTGATGCTGAGAACTGCACAGTTGTTTTCAAAGTGGAAATTGTTGGCAATCAGGAATTGAGCAATTTCGTCACGATCGCAAATCACCGCGCGATCGAAACTATAAGCGGTGACCTCGGGACTCATCGATCGCGGTTGTGCGGGTTGTGCGAGGGGCGGAAGGAGCAATATCGTATTGCCATTAATCGTCTGCCATCGACGCAGCCATTCTCGAACTTCAGGCAATGTGATCAGTTCAGGTCGAGGGTTGTTTCTTTCTTGAGCGCTTTTCCAGGCTCCAGAAAGCGATAAAGCTGCGAGAAATGCTGCGATCATGCCAATCACAGGCTCTGCCGGAAACGTAAAGATTGAAAGAATGACAAAGATTAAGCTCAGAATGACGAGAACAATCGGATGAGTGGCCGTCGGTTTGTTCAACCGTCGATCGAGCAAATATTGAAGCTGTCGAGGAGTGAAGTGAATCGTTCCATTATTTGAGATATCTTGCAGCGCTTTTTGAAAGAAGACATCGGTAAACTTTAAGCGTGGATCACGAATCGCACTTGGCTCAAAGACGAATCGATGATTGCAGTTTCTACAGCGACCGGAGTTGTTTGTGCGATCTCTTAAATTATTATCGGTTCCACACTGTACGCATTTCATCCCCATGTCTATTGCTCCTATAGCGATCTAGGTTGAGTTGTAATTTATGACTAATTTAGAATTGCTCCCTTGTGTCAAGTTAGCTGTCGCTCTAACAAAACTGCATAATCTTCTCGCTTGCGAATCAATCGAGGGATTTGATTTTCAAGTAAAACTTCAGCAGGTCTGAATCGATGTAAGAAATGCGAAGACATCGCATAGCCATATGCACCCGTATCCAAAATCGCAATCGGATCTCCAACACTTAAAGCAGGCAATTGACACCCCTTTCCCAAATAGTCCCGCGAATAAGTTGTATTGCCGCAAACGTCACTTAAGTAATTTTCGGAGTCCTTCCAACTCACAATTTCGCGATAGCCCCCATGCACTGCTAGCACAGCTAAATTCGCGATCGAGGTATCTACCCCAACAATCTGCTTTTCCCCTTGCCACTTCACCGAAACGACTCTTGCAAGTAAACAACCTGACTCCGCGATCGCTGCTCTCCCTGGCTCAATGATCAAGTCAATCCCGCTCAATTTCTGATTCAAGCTCGCCCCAAACTCTTGCCAATCAAATCTCGCTCCCTCTTTACGATAGGGATAACCAAATCCGCCGCCAAAATCTAGCACGCTCCAATCGGGAAGCTGTTTCGCAGTTGCAATCACCGTATCGACGACCTGGGTAAATGCCTGAGTTGCATTCGTGCCCGTGCCGCGATAGAAATGTAAGCCTGTAATGGGAAACTTAGAAACTGCGATCGCATCTCGAAACTCGCTCGGATGCACTCCAATTCGACTTTCTCCAGTAATCTCAGGCAGGTTCAACCGTAACCCTAGCTCGATTGGGAATCTAGCCATCTCAGAGCATTGCTGCACCTGCGACACACTATCCAAATTAATCCGCCGCACCCCCCAGTTTAAAATCTGCTCAAAATCCTCCCGACTCAGGTGACTGCCGCTATACACAATCTGATGCGGCTCAAACCCCGCATGAAGCCCCAGATAGACATCTCCGGGCGTATTCGCATGAAGTCCCCAACCTGCTTTGAGAAACTGCTTGAGTAAGGCAATATTGCCATTCGTCACACTGGCAAAATGAAACTGAGTCTTCGGATAAGAAATAGCTTGAGTAATTTCGGCGATCGTCGAATTTAAGCGCTCCGCTTGATAGACATACAGCGGCGAACCATAGGTTTCTAATAATTCATCCGCAAGTGCGTCCGAAAATGGAATTGCCATGATCATGCCTGCATCGATGCACGATCGACATTTTACCGGAGCGAGGATGTTCTACTCTATCAATTCTAGAAACTTTGGAATTCTTGATCGCACAAATTACCCAAGTCGATCGAAAGCATTCTGAACTCTTCTCCATCCCTGCCAAACCTGCGGCGGCATCCAAAACGGGTGATCCCAAGCATAATTTTCGGCTGACTCTCCAAGTACCTCAATTCGCCAAGCTTGCCACATGATCAGTAGCCATAGATTATTACCCAGGTAGCGATCGCGCAAATTCACTCCCATCTGCCCCGACATCATCTGTTCTGCAATCTTCGGTTGCCAGCGTCCCTCCGCCCTTAGCACACCCGGATTTAACCATTGACCAATCTCATGCCAAAACTCGCCATAGTACCAAGGTCGTAACGGAACTCGCATTCCTCGCTTCTCACGCCAAACGACTTCCGGCGGCAACCAGGATGCAACCGCGCGTTTGAGAATGTACTTTTCACAAGCCCCTTGGAGCATCAGTTCACCCGGAATGCTGAATGTCCAACGAGTCAGATCTGGATCACAAAAGAGCGATCGTACCCACAATCCCTGCGCCAAAGCAGTTGCACGAGGTTGAATATTTTGCGCTCCTTTTAACATCAAGGATGCACGTCTTAACTGAGCGAGCAGAGAAGCGCATTTTTCAGGATTTAACGCATCTCCAAGATAAGTTTGGAGATCAATCTCGCGAATACGTTCATAAACAGACTCAGAGAAGATTCGAGATTCATAGCCATACAATCGACCAAATGTGTTGAGATACTGCTTCGAGAGTGAAAATTTTTCAGAATCGTAAACCTGATTGGCAATCAGAGGCTTATTCGTCCAGCCTGCAAATAGCTGATCGCCATGCTCTCCGTTAAAGACTACTCGAACTTCTTGTGATGCCGCTTGATTCAATAGAAATAGCGCAGCCGTAACACCATCGCCATAAGGCACATCTAATGCTCTAGCTGTTTTGGAAATCGCTCGAATAATCTGTTTTGCTTGGGCTGGAACAAGAATCAATGGAATTTTGAGATAATCTGCAACTTGCTGTGCATAAGGCAGTTCTGAATCTTCGACTCCAAAATCGAGGGCATAAGCTCGAACTTTTACACCCGCTTGAACCAGTAAAGCAGCAACGATCGAAGAATCAATTCCCCCAGACAGAAACACACCTACAGGCTCATCTGGTAAGTCTGAGATTTGATGAGCGATCGCGGTACTCAAAAGTCCTTGAAGTTGTCTTGCTGCCTCACTCTCATCGTAAATCGTCTCACCCGACTCGCGCCAATCCTCAAGATCAGACACAGTAAAAGTAAAATCTTGTGTCCAAGTTACTAGCGTTCCAGCCGCGATCGCCGAAATTTCTTCAACTGGGCTTAGAGGCGTTGGAACATACGAGAAGCAAGAATAAGCATAGAGTGCAGTGTAACTGACTGTCGGTTGGATCAGGCTTAAAAGAAGCTTGAGTTGGGTTGAAAACCAAATCGCTGAATCAAGTTTGATCCAATAGAGTGGAACTCGTCCGAATGCGTCTCGACCTAGCGCGAAAGATGTCTCCGTTGCATTGACCCAGACATCATTGACATTGCTCCTGCCACAAGCACTGAAGCGAGTCTTTGTCATTGCAAATCGGTCTGAACGAATCTCTATTGCTTCGTCTGTCAGTTTAGCAAGCTTAAGATCAAGGTGATCGCCATAGCCCCAATATCCGAGCATTACCGCACCACAAATGTTTGTTCACTAATTGGACGGTCTGCGATCGTCATTTTGACTGTCCAATTGCCAGGATTCGATTGTGAAGTCAAAGGAGCATAGCAAAAAGTTGACCAGGGAGATCGGGTAATCTCTTGCGTCTGATAACGGCTCTGATGGACGGATTGACCCGACGGATCAATCCAGTTACAACTAATCGTTAAGCGATCGTTGACGGGCGGATTCTTCAAAGTCACCTGATAGAACATTTGTGAGTCTTTTGTACGATCGAACAATGCAACAGGTTTAGAAGAGTCTTTGTAAGATACATAGTCCTGACTTGCTGCAATTCTAGCAATCTTATTTTGCTGTTTCTGATGCACTACAGCAAACGTTGCGAGCAATCCGACAATCATGATGGCAAGGGTTGAAATGACAATTCGGTGACGCTGTTGTTGTTGAGTCAGTGCTTCTCGACGGCGCAATTGAATTAAAGCGTCGTCTAGTAAATCATCTGGTAAATTTAACTCTTGTAAAATCTGCTTGACTTGTTCTCGATCGAGTTCGGCTTCGCGAACTTGAGCTAAGCGATCGACTTCGGCGACGACCTGGGACAGTTGGGTTTGAGTCAGACGAGTATCCATCTTCAAAACGGTTTAGTTATGAATCTGTAATAGCATATGCAATCTCTGAGTTTGTGCAGATTAAAGATTTCCTCGCAATGCTTGCTCTCGTTCGATCGCTTCAAATAAAGATTTGAAGTTTCCTTCTCCAAACCCTTGCGATCCATGCCGCTCAATAATTTCAAAAAATAAAGTCGGACGATCCTGCACAGGCTGTGTAAAAATTTGCAGCAGATAGCCTTCTGCGTCGCGATCGACTAAAATTCCAAGTCTGGCTAATTGCTCGATCGATTGGTCAATTTTGCCTACACGGGATTCCAATTCTGCATAATAAGAACTCGGTACACTCAAAAATTCAATCCCTGAATCTTTTAGAGCCGTTACCGTTTCAACAATGTTATGAGTAATACAAGCAACATGCTGAATACCCGCGCCATGATTGTATTCCAGGAATTCTTGAATCTGAGATTTTCTTTTGCCGATCGCAGGCTCATTGATCGGCAGTTTGATCACTCCGGTTGAATTTTGCATCACTGAGGATGTCAATGCAGAATAGTCTGTCGAGATTGCGCGATCGTCAAATTTGATTAATAATTCCAATCCCAAAGTGTGCTTAAAGAACTCCACCCAGTGATTCATTTGTCCTTTTTCGACATTCCCAACAACGTGATCGATTTTGATTAGTCCAGCATTTAAGCGAGATGGAATCTCACGCGGCACGAATCCTGGAGCAAAAACACCGTGATAGAGATCGCGTTGCACAAATTTAATTAAAGTATTGCCGTAACCATAAATCATTGCATAACGATAGCTGCCCGTTTCGTCGGTTTCTTCTGTTGGTGAGATCGCTGCTAATGCGCCACGAGCAGTACTGAGGTGAAAGGCACGATCGAGGTCTTCAACGCTTAAAGCGACCACTGCAACATGATCACCATGTTTAGCTGCTTTCAGGGCGATGGGATGATTGGGATCAAGCGCAGAACTTAGCACCAAGCAAATCTCGCCCTGCCGCATCACATAAGACGCAACATTGCGTTCGCCCGTATCAAGTCCCCGATACGCGATCGTCTGAAAGCCAAACCCGCAACGGTAAAACATCGCTGCTTGCTTCGCGTTCCCAACATAGAGTTCCAAATGGTCAAAGGTCTGAATCGAAAAAGCGTCGCTCATGCAAAGCCTGGGTTACAGAAATTAAACTCAAAGAACTAATAGCATTACGAAATCATAAACTCTGGTTTTTCTAGGAAGAAATATAGATTTGTCCTGAAATAGAGACTTTATCAGGCTATGCCTAAAATCTTGACAATAAATATACCTTGAGAGGGATTGTCTATCGGGTTTGAGCGACCAAAGTAGCGATTAACTTGGTTTAAGAGTTGCTTCGGAGAGTTTGCAGCGATCGAATTCGCGATCGTAATTCAATTCGCGATCCTGCGCTAACATTTTCCAAATCCGCCGCCTCCAGGCGTTTCGATCACAAATGAGTCGCCTGGAAACATTTGAATCTCTGCTTTTCCAGCAATCTCCTGAATCTCACCCTGGTGTCGCTCAATCCAATTTCGCCCGATCTTTCCTGCTGCTCCTCCTGCTAATCCAAAGGGCGGAATTCGGCGATGTCCTGACAAAATTGCAGCCGTCATGCACGATCGAAATTTAATCCGCCGGATCACACCATTGCCTCCGGAGTATTTTCCCTGTCCGCCGCTCCCTGAACGGATTTCAAACGACTCTACAAAGACCGGAAAACGCCATTCTAAAATTTCAGGATCGCTCAGGCGCGAATTGGTCATGTGAGTCTGCACGGCATCTGTCCCATCAAAAGTTGCTCCTGCTCCAGATCCCCCGCAAATCGTTTCATAGTACTGATACTGCTGATTGCCAAAAGTGAAATTGTTCATCGTGCCTTGAGAGGCTGCCAGGATGCCTAATGCACCGTAAAGAGCATTTGCGATCGCCTGTGATGTCTCTACATTTCCTGCAACGACTGCCGCCGGGTATTTTGGATTGAGCAAACATCCTTCTGGCACAATAATGTCTAAAGGTTTCAAACACCCTGCATTCAGCGGAATGTCATCTTGAACTAAAGTCCGGAAAACATAGAGAACGACTGCTTTGCAAATGGCTAGCGGCGCATTTAAGTTGGAGGATTGTTGGGGAGAAGTTCCAGTAAAATCAACGATCGCACTTGAGCGATCTCGGATTTTGACGCTGACTTGAATTCGATTGCCATCATCCATTTCATAAGTAAAATCGCCAGCTTGTAAAACTGTAATCGCTTTGCGGACAGATGCTTCAGCATTGTCTTGAATGTGCTGCATGTAGGCTTGAACGGTTTCTAAACTATAGCGATCGACCATTTGTAAAAGCTGCTGTGATCCTCTCGCATTAGCTGCAATTTGAGCTTGTAAGTCTGCAATATTCTGCTGAGGATTGCGAACAGGATAAGAATGATTTGTCAAAATATCAAGGAGTTCTACTTCGCGAAATCGACCTTGATTCACAAGCTGAAAGTTATCGAGCAAAATGCCTTCTTGCTCGATCGAGGTACTATTCGGCGGCATGGAACCGGGTGTAATTCCGCCGACATCCGCATGATGACCTCGCGAAGCAACATAAAAGCAAGGTTCTGAATGGATAAATACAGGCGTGATGACTGTGATATCAGGTAAATGTGTCCCACCATTGTAGGGATTGTTGGATACATAGACATCGCCCGGTTTAAGCTGGTTTGCTTTCGCTTCGATCAAGCTACGAATGCTCTCACTCATAGAGCCAAGATGAACCGGAATATGAGGCGCATTGGCAACGAGTTGACCTGCTCGATCGAAGATCGCACAAGAGAAATCTAATCGCTCTTTGATGTTGACAGAATAGCTCGTATTTTGCAGTGTAATACCCATCTCTTCAGCGATCGCTCGAATCAGATTATTGAAAATCTCAAGTAAAACTGGATCAGGAACATCAGAATGAGCAATCTTTTGTTCTGTCGATTGTTCTACTTTTTCTAAAATCAAATGATTCTGAGCATTCACCTGAGCCGTCCAACCGGGTTCAATCACATTAGTTCCAGTCGGTTCGATAATTAATGCTGCTCCAGTAATACGATCTCCTACTTTCATGTCTTCGCGCCGATATACAGGAGCATTGTGCCATTGACCTTTTGTGTAGATGGAAACCGTCTCGATCGCGCTCAAAGTTCGATCACAATTTACAACGGGTTCAACTGGCATAGGAGACTGTTTGATCGCTTCAACTGAAATGGCTTCAACAATCAAGGCTTTCTCCATGGTAAAGCCATATCGCTGTGTGTAAGCTTGCTCGAATCGACTCTGCATTTCCTCGATCGTTCCAAATTCGATCAAGATTGATGTGTCTGTTCCCTCGTACTTAAGATGAACTGTTTTGAGAATTTCAGAGTCCCCGATTTCGGCTTGAGCTTCTGCAACGATCGGATCAAATTGCTCATCGAGGGGTTCGCCCAATTTTGCTTCAATGGCTCGTTCTTTTAGCGATCGTACATCTGCTAGCCCAATTCCATAAGCAGACAGCACACCTGCATAAGGATGAATAAAAATTCGCTTCATGCCTAAAGCTTCAGCAATTAAACAAGCATGTTGCCCTCCGGCTCCCCCAAAGCAGCAGAGCGTATAGTCTGTGACATCATAACCGCGCTGAACTGAGATTTTCTTGATTGCAGTTGCCATTTTGTCGATCGCGATTGCTAGAAATCCTTCTGCAACTTGTTCGGGAACCTCTCCAATCTCAGAAAATTTCTGAACCACAATTTCATGATCTAAAGGCAAGTTTCCGGCTTGACCAAACACAGCAGGGAAGTAAGCAGGCTGAAGCTTCCCGACCATGACGTTGCAATCTGTGACCGTGAGTTCTCCGCCTCGTCGATAGCAAGCTGGACCCGGATTTGCGCCTGCTGATTCGGGTCCGACTCGATATCTCGCGCCATCAAACCGCAGAATCGAGCCGCCGCCTGCTGCAACGGTGTGAATCGCCATCATCGGCGATCGTAGTCTCACGCCAGCGACTTCTGTTTCAAAGGTGCGCTCATACTGTCCGTTGAAATGTGAAACATCTGTCGATGTCCCTCCCATGTCGAAGCCAATAATTTTGCCAAAGCCTGCTAGCGTGCTTGTCTTAACGGCTCCCACAATTCCACCTGCTGGACCTGAGAGAATACTATCTTTACCCTGGAATTGTTGAGCATCAACTAAGCCTCCATTCGACTGCATAAACATCAGATCAGTGTGGTCTAATGCCGTTGAAACTTGATCGACATAACGACGTAAGATCGGAGAGAGGTAAGCATCGACGACGGTTGTATCGCCTCGACTGACGAGTTTCATCAATGGGCTGACTTGATGGGAGAGAGAGATCTGAGTGAATCCGATGCGGCTTACAATGTCTGCTAGCTGCTCTTCATGTTTGGGATAGCGATAGCCATGCAGTAATACGATCGCACAACTGCGAATGCCATTTTCATAGGCAGAAGTCAGCGATCGTAGAAATTCTTCGCTGATCTGAAGGGGGCAAATTTCCTCGCCCTGAGCGCTGTACCGTTCTTCGACTTCGATTACCTGTTCATACAACATCTCTGGTAGCAAAATCTGCTGTGCAAAGATATTGGGGCGATTCTGATAACCAATTCTCAACGCATCTCGAAAGCCTTTTGTGATTAAAAGTAAAGTACGATCGCCCTGACGCTCTAGTAGCGCATTCGTTGCAACGGTGGTTCCCATTTTTACAACGGTGATTTGCTCTGAGGGAATGATCTGATCGTTCGCTAGTCCCAGCACATCCCGAATGCCTTGAATGGGAGCGTCTGCATAGCATTCTGGATTTTCAGACAGCAGTTTATGAACCACGATCGTTCCATCTGGACTTTGGGCGACGACATCGGTAAATGTGCCGCCCCGATCAATCCAAAACTGCCAGCCTGCCATACAAGAACCTTTCTAACGAGATTCTTGTGATTTTACCTTTTCTTAACTGTGCGATCGTGGCGGAAATTCCTTGATAGGCTTTGGAATTGATCTGCCCGTTTTCACGCAGCAAGTTCATCACAGATTCATAAGCGACGATCGCGTTGCGCAGATCTCCCATCCGCTCGTATGCCATGGCTTGAACTGTATAGGATTCACTCAGTTTTGGATCAAGTTGAATCGCTTTATTGGCATCTTTAATCGCATTTTGAGGATTGTTCAATCCTAGCCAAGCAAAGGCTCGATCGGCATAGGCGATCGCAAAGTTTGGATTGATCTCGATCGCTCTTGTACAGTCACTCATAGCAGCTTGATAGCGATCCATTCCCAACTGCACAAAACAGCGCAAATCATAGGTGACTGCTGAATTTGGATCAAGTGCAATTGAACGATCGAAGTCTTTCAAGGCATTGGGCAATTGCTGTAATCCAAGATAGCTTCGCCCTCGTTCTCGGTAAGCGACTGCATCTTTGGGTTGGAGCGCGATTCCTGCTGTGAAGTCATTGACCGAGGCTTGATAGTTCCCCAGACGGCTATGAGTCATGCCTCGATTAAAGAGTAAGCTTGGAGTTTGAGGGGCAAGTCGCAGGGCTTCAGTATAGTCTGAGATCGCACCTTTTAAATCATTCCATTTCGCCCTCATTAATGCTCGTGATGATAAAGCATCACTGCGATCGGGATTGAGTCTAAGGACAGCATCAAAGTCGCGCATTGCACCCGCTCGATCGCCCATTCTTGCAAGCAGAGCCGCTCTCGTTCGGTAGGGCATCATCAGATTTGGATTTAGCTCGATCGCTTTTGTCAAATCAGCGAGTGCCGCTTGAGGTTGCTCAATTTGGCTGACTCCTCGTAAAAAGTAATCTTCAGCCGTTTGAGGGGTGCTAAGTTGGGGACGGGTTCCAGTCACAGCAGAACGATCGACATTCAAGGGCAGCGTGGTAAGTTTTGGCGATTGTTGAATTAACTCTGAGACGAAATTTGTGGGGATGCCTGCTAGAAGCCCCATATCACCGGACTGTCCAAAGATTGCAATCACGCGCCCGCTCGCATCAAAAATCGGGCTGCCACTCATTCCTGGAGCCGCGATCGTCGTAAACATCAAGGAGTACCCTTCACGATGCGGGTCGTTGACCTCAGAGGTGAAGAATCCTTTGTGAAATGCAACAGGTTCTGTCCCAGGAGATTGCTTGGGATTGCCTGGATATCCATTAATCCAGATCAACTCTCGACTTGCAAGCTGAGTCGAATCCCCTAATGTTGCAACTGGATAGTTTTGCAGTGATTGAAACAGAACAACCGCGACATCAGGAATGCCTTTTGGCTGTTCAAATGTATGAGTATTTACGATTGGATAGCGTTGACCATTGGCAGTGCGGATCTGGATTTTGAGTGTGCGATCGCATTGTCCTGCTAAATCCAAATTACAAATGACATGTCGATTGGTTAATACTGCATAGGTATTGCCTTGCTTTGCAATAATCACGCCTGATCCCGTTTGGCTGCCGTCTTTACTAAATCCCAATACTTGAACAGTGAGCGGTTGCGCCGTTTGCTGGATTTCTGATATGGAGAGAACTGCTTTTGCAAAAGTAGTAGAAGCTTGACTAAATGCGAGTGTGATGCCGGACAGAAAGCCGACTATCAGACGAGTTCGAGTCATTAGGGAACCCTCGTTAACAAAATTTTGGAGATAAAAAATTGAGACGGGTAGGATAAAAACTGCTGAGGCAAATTACCTTACTTAAGTTACAAATGCTCAATGCGATCCCCTTTACTCCCCTTAATTAAACAGAGGAACGGCTAGTTCTAAATTAAACCAAACTCGGTATAGAAACCTTCTTCCCCCTGACTTAGGAGAATTGAGGGGACTCAAGCATGTGTAGCAATCACAAGACTTCTTGCAGATTCGGTTCATCTCGTTTGCTGCATTCCCCCACCCGCGCGTAAACGGCGGTTTAGCAGGCGCGGGCGGACAGTAACAAGAGCGCGATGAATTTTAATGTGCAAGAGGTCTACAGATCAGTTGAGTATGAGATAAACCCTGAAACAAAATCTTGAAAAGCTCAATGAACAAAATTCTACAACTTGTTGCGTTTCAGCGGGTATCGCTTAAGCTTGTTTACGGATTGCCTTTTCTAAATGTCTTATGCCTCAACCGATTCTCTATCTTGCAATTACCAATCATGGCTTTGGTCATGCCACTCGTGCGACCGCGATCGCGGCTGAAATTCAACGGCTTGATCCCGAAATTGTCCTGATTCTAGCGACAACGGCTCCCCGCTCGGTCTTAGAGGCATACCTTCCCGGTGATTTTATCCATCGCCCTAGAGCGCTAGATGTCGGAATTATTCAACAAGACAGTTTAACGATGGATAAACCTGCGACGCTAGAGAAATTAAAGCAAATTCGATCGCAACAGCAAGCCACGATCGCGTCCGAAGCAAATTTCATTTTGCAGAACAAAGCAGGATTAGTTTTAGGAGATATTCCCCCTTTAGCGGCTCCCATTGCAAAAGCAGCAGGTGTTCCTGGTTGGATGATGAGTAACTTTGGCTGGGACTTTATCTACCGCGATTGGGGGGGAGAATTTCTTGAAATCGCAGATTGGATCAGTGATTGTTTTTCACAATGCGATCGCTTGTTTAGAATGCCATTCCATGAGTCGATGAGTGCTTTTCCGACGGTAACAGATGTGGGTCTAACCGGAGTTGATCCAAGATTTGAGGCAGCAGCAGTCCTGGAAAAATTTAACCTCACTGAGACTCCAAAAGAAAAAATTATCCTAGTAACTTTTGGTGGATTAGGACTCGATCGAGTTCCTTATGAAAATCTCAATCACCTGTCTGACTGTCAGTTTCTCTGCTTTGATAACAATGCTCCGAATTTACCCAATTTGATCAAAGTAGACGATCGCTTTTACCGTCCGATTGATCTGATGCCGATTTGCGGTCGCCTGCTGTCTAAGCCTGGATATAGTACTTTTTCCGAAGCGTGTCGCTATGAAATTCCGGTGATGACGGTCACTCGTGAAGGCTTTGCAGAATCTCCAATTCTACTAGAGAGTCTTCAAGACTATGCAGAGCATCAGATTTGGTCACTCGATGAATTCTTTAACGGCGACTGGAGTAACATTCGACAACCGATGAACCCACCGCGCAAATCTGAGAAATTACCAAAAGATGGAAATTTGACGATCGCTCAAGCAGTGGTCGAGTATCTGCATTCCTAACCCTTCTGTGCCGTTTCGTTGCATGAGCATTGGATCTCACCCAAACGGAAGACCTGCTCATACTGCCCAAAGCCTCTACACAAAACTACAGCACATTAGTCAGGAACAGAACTTACCTTGACATCAGTTTGACTGCGCGATCGAGCAATTTGGCTCTGCTGATGGCTACTAATCGCCTCTGCGATCGCGCTCTGCCGACGTGCTTGATCACGGCTAATACTTTCCTCGGTATTTCCCAGCCCAGGAGCTTCCCACTGATTCGTGCGAGGATTCAAGTAAGAGTAGGTTCGTGCCTGCAAGACTGCTTCCGAGCCTTGGAGTCCGCGATCGTAAGCTTGGCGTAATCTATCGATATAGCCTCCTTGATCCAAAGCAGCAAGTGGAGCCTGGTTTGCTAAATCAATTCCGTTTAATTGCTCTGCTAAGCCTAAGCGTAATCCCGCCGCGATCGCAGAATCTTGAATCATATTGTACTGCCGCCGTAAGCGATCGAGTTGTTTGCGATCGGCATCATCGGGAGAGTCTGCCCCATGTTGGTAAGAAAAACTGCCCATATTCCACACGCCATTGCCTGGATCAACATGCCCGTAGTACGCCCATGTTTTCCCTCCATCAGGCGTGCGCGTGCCCTCTGCACTTCCGACTGCCTTCGCTACGAGTGAATCTGGACCTCCTTCAAACAGTTCATCCGGCGCAATTGCAACTAAGCGATCGTCATCGGATGAAGTATCAATGAGTTGCTTAGGTGACGCAGTTGTTGGCGGAGCAATGGCTTGAGCTTGATCTAGAATCGCAGTCGTAAAGATTGCGGGTGAGGCGCTAACTTGAGGCTGACCTTTAGAAGGAGGCTGACCTTTAGAAGAAGGTTGAGGTGTAGGGAGACTCTGAGATGGAGATGGCTTATCCTGGTCCTCTTTGAGGTCAGATTTAGCAAGAGTGGGGTTGAAGTTGAGCAGACCTTGAGCTTGGCTTGATCGAACTCCACCAAACGTAAGAACGATCACGCTCATCATCAGAGAAACAATTTTCTTCATCGTGGCTGTAAGGTTCGTTGCAATAGACTTTTATCGGGTTCGACTAGTGCCCAAGATCCATCTGATTGCTTGAGCAATGTTGCAAATTGGAGGATCTCTCCACTTGCGATCTGATCTCCAGCTTTCAATGCTCCAAGCTTAGGCGACTTTAACCCGCAGAGCCGAAAGAGATAGGCTGGAGTATCTGCACCTGCAAAATACACACAGCCTTTCTTATCGGTATAGGTTTTCCCGACTGAAGGAGCATAGACAGACTTACCATTTAGCGCGATCGAGATGTCTCCTAGTCCACCAATCACCGTAGAATCTGCAATTTTATCTCCTAGCTTGAGTTGCCAGGTCTGGTAGAGCTTTGGCTCATCGATCGTATTGTCAGACTGCTCAAGGGAAGTGCAGCTAGAGACAAAACTGAGCAAAACCAAGAATCCGACTTTAGCGAATCCAAAACTTATACCCCAAGTATTGGTCGCCTTCATAAGAAACCACAATATACGTCTGAGAAATCGATTTTTCGAGCGCATCGGATGCAAGGCGATAAGCTTCTCGCTCAGTTTGCATCCCGGCTCGAATCGAGATTTTTGGCAAGGCACAGTAAGGATCTTTGAGTAATTTTCGGATGGTATCTTTCGAGTCACCTGTTTTGACTTGAATCAACTTGGCAAGATTATCTTGAGAAATGGTTGCATTCTGCCGCACAGTCCCTTGACATTCTAGGGCTGCTTCCTTACTGCCAAAAGATGGCAAGCCCATTGCTTGCGTAAAAAAACCAATCGTTAGCAGCATCGCAAAGCCTGCTAGTAATTGATTGGATTTAAGCTTTTCAATCATAACCGTCCTCCGACAAACAATCCTAATGCTAAAAGCAACAACCGATAGATACCGATTCGGTCTGCTTTGGGAATAAACAAGGCAGCATAAGCTGCAAGTAACCCAGGAACAAATACCAATACCATCACCGGAATTTCTAAAATCGGAAATGCAATGACTAAATATTTCAAGCCGACTCTCAATCCTGCTGCTGCCATCACCCAGAGCGCAGCATCCATTGCAATTTCATTTTCTTTCGTTGGCATTTGCAAAATGTTTTGCATCAGAAGCTGAAGTGGCTTGTTTCGCCGGAGTCGTTTTTTGCTTTGAGTTTGGGCAGGAGGAGAGTAAGGAGGGATGGCGTGCGGCTGAGGCGATCGCGTTGTGGAGCGAATGGGAGCTTGAGACGAAGGCTGCGACTGAAGACGATCGCTGATCTGTACTTTAGGCAACTCTGAGGAGGGTCTGGCTGCGGATTGCTGATCTTTTGCTTGCAACTGCTCGACTATTGCCTTGAGTTGATCAAACGCGACCAAAGTCTCATTCAATCGTTCATTGACCTGATTCAGGTCAGATTCGATCGTCACAGGCGGTTCCCAGGTCAATCTCACCTGGGTTGAAGCAGATTGATTAGAGGATTTACTCGCCGCTCGCCGAGTTTGAGTCGTCTTTTTCGTTTTCGGGGTGCGAGGGGTCTGAGTTGGCTCAGACGGAGACTTCGCGATCGCATCAGAGGTGGACTCCCTGCCGCTCGAAGCTGCAATGTCTGAGGAAGCCACGATGTCTGAGGAGGTGGCGGATGTGACCGCAGTAGTTTTTTTGGATCGCCGATTTGCCGTGGGTTGGGTTTTAACGATCCGAGTAGACTGACTTTCTGTTTTAAGCTCTGTCATCGCGGCTCCTGGTGGCAAGTAATACTTGATTTAGTACTTTCGTACTATCTAGTATTAATGAACGACTCCCTAGAAGTCAAGAGGTAAATTTAGAAAAAGGCGATCGTCGAAATAGCCCTCTACCACAAAGTGTCACTCTTTAGAAGTAATTAGTAGCTTTTTGTAATGATAGGTACAACCGATTGAATCAGCAGCGTTTAGATTAGAAGAAACGAAACGGCAGGAAATCAAGATGGGTTTAACGACACAGGTTGAGATTTTCCCACTGCAATCGATCAAGGGCGGAATGGCAGAATTTTACACGCCCCAGTCCAGTCATGAGACGATGCTGGTTAGCATTCCAGCGCAGACGATCGACGATCTTTTCGTGCATCGGACTCAAACCGATCAACTGCTTGTCGTTCGCGGCAGTTTTATTCTGGTTGTATTACAAAATCGTAAGTATCAATACATTCCATTAAGTGAATCTCAGCCGCAAGTGGTGAAGATTCCGCCGGGAGTGCCGCATGGCGCGATTAATTTGAGTGGAGCGCCCTGTGTTTTGGTGAACGCGGTGTTGCGTCACAGTGAGCCGATCGAGCAAGATTATCGCCCAATGCGCCGACCAATCCCCTACGATATAGAGATAGCTCACCATCTTCAAGAAATTTCGCGTTCCAGCGTTGCTTAATAAACCGCTTTAAATTCCGACACGCCCCTGATTTGCGGCATTTGGAGTTCTTGCTCACTGTGTTTCATGCCTTTGACGATCTTGATTGCTGAGGATGATGTCGGAACCCGACTCTCGATCAGCGACTACCTTGAATGTTCTGGTTATTCCGTGGTCGCGGCTGAGAATGGGGCGGATGCGATCGCATTGCTTGACGCGCATCAGCCCCATTTAATCGTGACCGATGTTTCGATGCCTTTAATTGATGGCTATGAATTGGTGCGGCATGTTCGCCGTCGCCCTGCGCTGCGTCTTTTGCCGATTGTATTTCTGACAGGGCGCACTGAACCGACGGAGCGGGTGAAGGGCTATCAGTTGGGCTGTGATGTTTATTTGGCTAAGCCGTTTGAGTTGTCTGAGTTGGGAGCGATTGTGCGAAATTTACTCGATCGCACTCAGATGATCGAGACAGAGTGGCGCTCTCGACAAGGATTTGAAGCCTCGGGTGAGGGAGGAGAAAAACCGATCGCGGATGTCAGCATTGTGTTGACCGATCGAGAGAAAGAGGTTTTATCGCTATTGAGTGATGGTTTGTCGAATATTCAAATTGGCAGTCATTTGCATCTCAGTTCGCGGACGGTTGAGAAGCATGTGAGTAGTTTGTTAAGAAAGACAGAAACGAGCAATCGTGCAGAGTTAGTACGATTTGCAATGGAACATCATTTGGTGGTCTAGCACGAGCATTGTCCTACACGAATCCGCATCCCGCACGGGGATTTAAATTCGGTGCGGGGCAAAAACAGAGCTAAATATTTTGAATACTGACAGGTTCCGACTGCTTCACTGGCTCTGACTCTAACAACTCCACCTCCGCCTCATCCACTTGCGCATAAGGATCGAGCCAGGGCAACCAAATCCGAAACGTACTGCCCTTATCTAGAACCGACCAGAACGATAAGGTTCCGCCGTGCATTTCTGCCAGTCGTTTCGTCAGGGCTAAGCCGAGTCCTGTCCCCTCGTGCTTGCGCGTCATCGACGAATCAATTTGCTGGAACGGTCTAAACAGCAAATGCCAGCGATCTTTTGGAATTCCGATCCCTGAATCCTCAACCTCTAGACAGAGATAAGCCGTCTCTTGATTGATTGGACTGCGATCGGGTCGGACATCTTGAACCAGTTGATATCCATACCCAATTCGCGCAATCAGGGAAACCTCGCCACCTTCAGGCGTAAATTTCACCGCATTCGACAGTAGATTAATCACCATTTGCCGAACTCTTCGCTCATCTAAAGGCACTCGATCGAGGTCGTCTGCAAACCGCATCTCTAACTTCAGTCGCTTCATCTCAGCGCTCGGTTGCACCATTTTGAGACATTGCTCGCACATATGACGAATATTCACAGGCTGAAGGTTTAGCTCTGCCTTGCCCGCTTCAATTTTGGCGATATCGAGTAAGTCATTAATAATTTTCAGCAAATGAATGGCTGCATCATCTGCCTGCTGGAGAAACTCTAGCTCTTCTTCTCGATCGTCACAGCAGCCGTCTCGCACCAATCGCACACAGCCAATAATCGCATTCAAGGGGGTACGCAATTCGTGAGAAGTCGTGGCTAAAAACTCGCTCTTTACCTGATTTGCTGCCTGTGCTTCTTGCCAAGCTGCCTCCAATTCACTGGCGCGTTCTTCTAGCCGCTCGACCATGTTATCAAGGGCTTCAGCGAGATAGTTCAGTTCGCGCACTTTAAAATTCTTGGGAGCGCGATCGCCATCAAACCGTTGTCGAATTTTCAGAGCATATTCGCTCAGTTTCTCGATCGGACGCGCTAGATCGCGAGTGAGATAGAGCGTTGCTAATAAAATTGCGGTCAATAAGCCCAGGGTCAAGATAATCAAAACCTGCTTAATATCGCCTAAGCCATAGAGCGCACTCTCGACTGAAGTGGCGGCTAACACAACCCAAGTCGTCGTCTCGCCATTCTTTAGCGAAACCTGAATTGCACTGCCTCCCGCTAACCACTCTGCACCATTTTCCTCGAAGGGCACGGCTTCCAGTGATTCCCGCTCGTTTGAAGCACGATCGCCAACGGTACTACTTGCGATCGCAGTTTCAAAGACGTGTTGAAGCTGCTGACTATTTGATCCTTGACGAATATTTCGTCCGATTCGTTCTGTGATCGGATGTGCCAGGATCACACCGTTCTCGTCAATGACGACGGTATACCCCGATGAAATCGCATTCAGTTCAGGCTCGGGCTTCGAGTAGAGCGACGCTTGCACACTCAAAGCATAGCGATCGCCGGATTTCATCGTCACAGGTGCGCTCATGACCAGGCTCAACTGATGATCTACCGAAATTTCTCCGCCGACTCTTGAAGGCTGTCCAGGTGAAACTTCGATATTGTCAGAATTCACAATATTTGCAGAGGTGGGGCGATTTTCCCAGGGATCTCGTGGGAATTGTGCGATCAGTTGATTGCCGCAGGTGCTTGCCTTGATGGTTTGATTTTTTAGATTGATCAGCTGAATGCACTGAAGCGAGAGGGGTGAAGTGCGCTGAAGCTGTTCTAGAAAGTCGTAGGTTGCTTGAGGAGAATCAAGTTGCAGCGAGGTCGTCGTCGTTGCCAATGCCAAATTTGATCTCAACGTCGCGATCGAGGCTTGCAAGGCTTCTGCTTTTCGGACAGCGCTGGCGGTGAGATTATGGCGTGCCGTTTCTAAGAGTCCTGATTTTGCTTTTTTATACGCGACCACCTCTCCCGTCAATAGCACCGGAATACTAAGGAGTAATAAACGCCATAGTAGGATGCGACGAAACGAAGATTGACGTGACTTTGCCATAAGCCCTGGACTTGGGGGTGAGACGGGATCAGGAAGTAGAGCAGTGATGCCGATGACAAGCTATTGCTGAGTATGAATCTGAGGGTGTTTTGATACGAGATCTGACCGAAAGGCACGATCAGTAACTTTACCTGCAAAATCCGCCTAAATTCATCCGCTATATGAACGATTTTCAACGAATTGACATGAAAAATCTATTTTCACTTTAGCGGCGATATGACGTTCTAACCAGTTTCGCGTCAATTTCTTCAGAATGGCAGTGCCCAGGTGGGGGATATTCGCAAGATACCCTGCCAGATTTCAGCAAATCTATTAACCTGTATGAGGAAGACTGAACTGTGGATATGGTTGAACAATTCCAGCCCCGTATGTCGATCGCTTGGATCAATAAGATTTCTGAAGTTCCACAGCTAGCCTGGGATGCTTTAGCGATGCCCTTGAAAACGCCTTTCCTGGAATGGGATTGGTTGCATAATATGGAAATATCCGGCAGTACAACGGCTCGATCCGGTTGGATGCCGAATCATTTAACCCTCTGGCGTGATCATGAATTAATTGCCGCTGCGCCGTTGTATATCAAAGGTCACAGCTATGGCGAGTTTGTTTTTGACCATCAGTGGGCGGATTTAGCCGATCGTTTGGGAGTGCAGTACTATCCCAAACTGCTAGGAATGTCGCCGTTCACGCCAGCGGAGGGGTATCGATTTTTAATTGCGCCGGGTGAAGATGAGGACGAGATCACCGAAATGATGGTGAGTGCGATCGATCATTTCTGTACCAAGAATCGAATTTCTGGCTGTAATTTTCTCTATGTCGATCCTGAGTGGCGCATGGTGATGGAGCGGCATGGGTTTAGTTCTTGGCTCCATCACAGTTTTATCTGGTCGAATCAGAACTATGAATCGTTTGATAACTATTTAGGCGCATTCAATGCAAATCAGCGTCGAAATATCAAGCGCGAACGCAAAGCGGTGACAAATGCCGGACTAGCTTTCAGAACCTGGACGGGGGATGAGATTCCGAAGTCGATGTTTGTGACGATGTACAACTTTTACAGCGATACCTGCGACAAGTTTGGCTGGTGGGGAAGTAAGTATCTGACGAAGAAGTTTTTTGAGCAGCTTCATACGAACTATCGCCATCGGGTTGTGTTTTTCGCGGCTTATGCGGCAGGCGATGATCAGCATCCGATCGGGATGTCATTTTGTCTGACGAAAGGAGATCGCTTGTATGGGCGATATTGGGGCTGTACTCAAGAGATCGATTGTTTGCATTTTGATGCGTGCTATTACGCTCCGATCGAGTGGGGAATTCAGAACGGAATTCAGTTATTTGATCCGGGTGCGGGCGGGCGACATAAGAAGCGGCGGGGATTTCCAGCGATGCCGAATCATTCGCTGCATCGGTTTTATAACGGTCGGCTGTCGCAGATTTTGCGATCGCACATTGAGCAGATTAATGATTTGGAGCAGCAAGAAATTGATGCAATTAATCAAGAATTGCCATTTAAGCAACAAACGATCGACTTCAAAATTTAGAATAGGAAAGCTGACTCTTGTTAAATGTCCATGACTCAAACGGTTTTTAGTCCAACAGATCTTGATAACAAGCTCTCGAATCGATTTATTGAACTTGATCCCTGTGGTTATTTTTTGATTTATCTCGATCGATCTGCGGGTTTAATTTGTGCAGATTTTTACACGAATACGATTAATGAAAAGGGGTTGGCTTGCGATCCTGAGACGGGTGAGCCTTTGCCTTGTAAGGGTGAACTGAAGCGTCAAGCGAGTGCAATTTTTCGCGGGCGGACGGCGAAGGAGTTGTGTATTGAGGTGTTTGAGCAGCCTGAAAGTTGCTGTATTTCCCGCTTGGATCATGCAGCGTATTTGGGGCGAGAATTTGTGCGGGCAGAACAGTGTCTGTTTGCGGATCAAGAATACGTGCAGGATTAATCGGAGGGGGTGACAAACGGTTTCAAGCAGGCTTTCTAGCTTAGCCGTGGAAATGAGCGAGACGCTTTCCGCTCGTTGTTTATTTGCGGAGCCATGCGAAGGCGATCGCGCTTTTACGACAAGTTCAATAGCTTTTTTGCTTCTGCTAGGGTGACGGTTGAGGCATCTTTTTCGTCAGCTTTTGCTTGTCTTAGGTCTTGGAGGTCTTCGATGACAATGAACTGGTCTGGGCGGAGGATGACGTTTTCGTAGGTTGAATTGCCAACGAGGGATGGGTCTGGGATTTGTAGGTCGATCGCGTATCCTTCTTCGGGGACGGTATAGCATTCAACGACTGTGCCAAAGGTTCCTTTGGGAATGGTGAGATTGGAACTCTTTGTTTTTGGGCGATTAGAGTGAGTTCTGCTAGAACTAGAGTCGGGATTAGGATTTGAGTGGTTGTCGCTTCTGCTTGGGTGAGAAGAGTCTCGATCGAGGAAGATAGACGAGAATCTTCGGCAAAGAACCAGGCTAAGGCATGAGTATCAATCACAAAGACTTCCATCGCTTTAAGCTTTGTCTCTCAAGTCTTTGGAAAGGAGCGATCGCTTCGCTTCTTCAAAGGCATCCTCTGGAATGTTTACGCCTTTCCAAATTCCTTTGAGTTGAGGAGAGGCTTTTGCGGATCCGCCTTCTGGCGTGAGAACTTTGCGTTTCAGCATGTCGAGTTCTTGCTGAATGGCTTCGATGCGGGTGAGGATGTAGTTGCTCATCGTGATTTGTGGAGAGGGATGATCTTATTTTAAGCGATCGCTTGAAGCGAAGAAGTTAACAATCGTAGATGGAGCGCGATCGCTCTTCTTATCCAGGTCGCTCTGTTCCTCTGCCTCGTTCATCTTTACCCGCAACAACCATTCTGCGCCCGTGACTGTTACGACTGCCGCATCTCCAAGTTGCATTGCTAACTTTGCTAAGCCCGATCGTAAACTGGGTTCTGTTCCTAGCACAATCCGAAACGGTCGAATGTTCTGCTGTCGCGCCTCTGATTCATAGAGATCGATCACTCGCCGCCGCACTCGCAAATCATCACACGCCACAATGATCAATGCCAGTCGCTCCTGATTGTTCTCAATCAGTGAGATCAGACTGGCATAAGTTGCTTCATTTTCTGCTGTGAGCGGCTCAAGCGCTTGCGACATCCAAGATTCCCTCCTGTACTAGCAAATCTCGTACCAGTGGATTCAAGTCATACCAGAGCAACGCATTACGATACTCCAACACATACAGCCCATGTAGCAAATCCAAAAATCGTTGGTTCTCCGTGTCCTTGGGCTTAAACTCTGTATAGATTAACTTTAGCGCGTCAAAATCACTCTGTCCTAGTACTTCTGCATACTCAAGCTGTAGTTCCGTCACGACTTCATCCAAAATCGACTGATCCACAATCACATCAGATTGATCAAACTGCTGCCGTCGAATCTGTCCGCGAATTTTCTGCATCGCCTTGTCACAACAGCGATCGCTCATCCGAATCAACTCCCGCAACACTCCACCACTAAGATGGATCGAGTTGAAGATTGCGCCCCGCTTCTCGGAAAAGCTCTAAACGGTGATGCAGCGCTTCTAAGCTAGACATACGATACCTGTCTCATTCAATTGCCTCCTCATTGTATGCGCTCAATTTACAACTCTCGATCGTAGATAACAATTTAGACTACGATCGCTGCACTCCAGATTAGCTAAATTCTGCGATCGCGCTTACCAAGCTATCTATCTCCTGTTCGGTGGTGAAGTAATGCACACAAGCTCGAACACAATTTGGATTCAAAATCACTCGCAGGAAGAAGTTTCGCTCTTCCAAAAATTGCACCAATGGACTGTGCTTGCCATTTTCTAGTTGAAACGAAACCAATCCGGATTCGGGAGCCGACGTTTTTAAGCAATTTAAATTTGAGAGTTGTTTTAACCGATTCCAGAGATAAGCACTACGATCGCAAATCATTGAATACCGCTCTGCTGCATAGGGTTGATGAAATGCGATCGCGGATCTTAACGCTGGGTAAAGCGGAATTGCAGAAGTGGCAATCTCATACGCTCGACCATCGGATTGAAAGCGATCGGGATTTCCGCTCGAATCGGTGATCACACTTCGCCAGCCGATAAAAGTCGGATGCAACGTCTTGCGCGCTTCAGGTCGAACATACAAAGCCCCAACGCCTGCTGCTCCACACCACCATTTATGCCCGGTGAAGGCGTAGAAGTCTGCACCGAGTTCAGTCAGATTCAAAGGCAACACTCCAACCGATTGCGCGGCATCGACGAGAACTTGTACCGATCGCGCATGACAGATTGCAATCATTTCTTGCAGCGGTAAAACTTGTCCTGTATTCCACAAAATATGGCTCACCACAAATAGGCGAGTATTCGGTTTGAGAAATTGTTCAACGATCGCACTTGGATCGCCCGAATTTAACGTCTCTAATAACGGACAAACTGAAACTTCTAAATCAAATCGTCTCTGAAGTTCTTTCACCGCTGCTACGATTCCTTGATGTTCGCAATCGGTGAGCAGAATGTGATCGCCTGCCTGCCAATCAATTCCCCATAAGGCAATATTGCAGCCGACTGAGACATCTTCGGTCAGGGTGATTGTCTCAGCCGTTGCACCGAGTTCTTTGGCGATCGATTCCCTGGTTAAGTTCCCTTCCTGCACAATCCAGGAATTTGCCGCGCTAGAGAATGGCCCGAATTCTTGAAAGCGGATGTTTGCATCTTGTAAGGCTTGAATTGCCGATCGCGGCATCGGCCCTTGACCGCCGTAGTTAAAATACGATTTTTTTGCAAGGTATGGAAATTCAGAGCGATGGGTTTGGAGAGACATAACGGGGAATCTGATCAGCCTTTCCATCGTAAAGGGCAGCGATGAAATCTGCTCAGATTCCAAAGATCGCATCAATTAGAACAAGTAACTGATTGGGTTGATTTCATAGACTGCGCTGTCAGCAATTCCACCTTGCCTGTTTTCGGATTGCGCTGCCAGGAAGCCGCTTCGATCAGAGGTTCAGAGACGGGCAGGGTTGCGGTGGTGGTTGAAGTGGGAGAAAAGGCGCGGAGATCTGCCCAGGTACGATCGCGATTCACCCTTTCGAGTGGATTGATCGGGGTTCCTCCTCGTCCGGTGATCACAAAACTACTGCCTTGCGTGGACGAACACCCTTTCGCAATTTGTTGTTTATCATCCACGAGATCGCCAGCGAGTTCGACTAAGCCAGCATTCGGGTCAACGCCAATGTTGTTGACTTGAACGGAGCCGTTGATGCCAAATTCGGAACTCGCAGTAATATCATTTTCCGGGGTTAAGCGATCGCGGTATTTCAGTCCTAAAATCCCTTGGGTCGTGATGTTGATGTTGCCGCCCTGCCCTTTCACTGCATTCGCAACAATATCGCTGTTTTCCCATCCCAGAATGATTGGGGCTTGGATTGTAATATTGCCTCCGTTTCCGGTTCCACCCGCATTCGTGGAAATCATACTATTGCGTCGGAGTTGTAACAGTTGGGTTTGCAAAGCAATACTGCCACCCTCACCAGAAGTTGTGACAGCGGTGATGCTGCTAGCTGTGTCGAGTGCGATTTCATTTGCCCTAACTTGCACGGTTCCCGCGTTGCCTAGGCCGAATCCACTCGCCGAGATTTCTGCACCCTCGCTGAGACGAACGCGATCGCTATACACAGACAAATTGCCACCATTGCCCGTTGCCGTTGTCGTTTCGACTGCTGATCGTAAGCTACTGGCTCGTCCTAACCCAAAGCGATCGCTACCGATGATCTCTAAGTCATTCACATACAGGGTCAAATTGCCACCATTGCCTTTGCCAAACGTTCCGGTCGTAATCTGGGCACCCTCTGTGAGGCGGAGTCGATCTGCACGAATTTCTAAATTACCGGCGTTACCAACGGTGTCAGGCAGTTCCGCCAGCGCCGTGATTGTGCTAAAAAAGGAACCATCTTCAGCCGCACCCAACACTTCTACCGTCTTTGCATTGATCCGAATTGCGCCTCCCTGACCAATCCCTTGAGTATTTGCAAGAATGCTTCCCCCAGCGGCGACCCGTAAGGTCGATGCCTCCAAAAAGATGTCGCCTCCTTTCCCTTGGGTTAATCTGCCATCTACCCCAGCCTTCACCGTACTCTCAGTTCGTCCGCCCGTATTAGGTAAATCTGCACTCTCGACCCCCACAATTTCGATCGTGCCTCGCGCTCGAATCTCAATATTGCCTGCATTGCCTAATCCATCCTCAGTTTCGACAGAAATGCGACTCCCGTTCACTACCCGGAAATCTGTCGTTGCGATCGTGATATTGCCGCCATTACCCGTTGCCCCATCTTCTACTTCCGCATCAATTCGGCTGGCAACTCCTAAGGGACTGCTGCCCGTCACTTCGACGAGTTGCGCTGCCTGAATGTTGATATTTCCAGCATGACCTGCTCCGGTGGTTTCGGCGGAAATTCTGCCGCCCTCAGCAATGCGTAAGTTGCGCGTCTGAATCGTAATATTGCCGCCATTGCCCGTGGCAGTTTCCTCAACTTGTGACTCTAAGCGACTGACCTGAGTGCCAGTACTTCCGACAATTTCAACTTGTTCTGCGGCTCTGATGTTAATATTTCCCGCCCGATTTGCATTTACTGTATCTGCAATCGTTGTGCTGCCTCCTGCTATTTGGAAGTTGGTTGCATCAATGCTGATGTTGCCGCCGTTCGTCGTTTTGATCGAACTTTGCTCTCTTAAGGTTGTCTTGTTTGTTGTATCGATCGTGATTGCACTGGTTGCACTGGGATGAATTGCACTGAAGGAAAACCCTGCTTGCAATCTACTTCGGGTTGATATCTCAAGGTTTGCGGCATGAATGCTGATCTGTCCTCCGTTTGCTGAGGTGACATTGACGATCGCACCCTCTTTGAGTGTGACATTACCGCGTTTTACATCCTTGGGAATCGTCAATGTCTCAGCCAGTGAAATTGTGCTGGGTTGTAGCACTCCTGCAAGGACGACTTGCCCTCCCGGAGCCTGAAGGTTGCCCCCGTTGAGGATGACGTGACCGCCTAGCAGCGCTAAAGTTTGACCTGGTTGGACTCGCAGTTCGGTGCTGTTCGCTAAGTTAGATCCATTGACTTGAATTGCGGCTGGATTAGTCCCCATCTGAATCCCGATCGGGACACTGATTGTGAGCAATGGTGCAGAGGTCACAGGACTAAACTCAGTCCCATCGGAAAACTTGATGGCTTGTGCTGTGGTGCCTACAAATGATCCACCAATGTCCAAACGCGCATCTTTGCCAAACAGAATGCCATTTGGATTAAGCAGAAATAGACTGACTGGATGACTGCTGTTGATGGTTCTGATCGCTCCATCAATGCTGGAAACTGTGCCACCCGTAACTCGACTGAAGATCGCGGAGATCGCAGGCGTATTAACTAAATCAAAGGTGGCAGTGCCGCCTGTGGGGATGGAGAATTCTTGGAAGCTATGAAAGAGATTCGTGCCTGCTGCGCTGCCGTTAGTAATCGTAAAGGTATTGCCCGATCGCGTAACGATCGTATTCACTGTTCCATCTGACATCACTTGCTGGGCTTGAACCGAACTAGCTAGCATGAATCCAGTTCCCAAGATGCCAAGCCATACGAGCGATCGCAGCATACTGTTCTCTCCAAACTATTGGTTTCAATGTGCCCGCGATCGCGAAAGACTCATCTACTCATGCGTCGTTACTCTAGAACAAGTCGCACTTCCAGTCAGTTGTGCAGGTCTGGCGGCGATTAATTCGACTTTGCCCGTTTGCGGATTGCGATGCCAGGAAGTTGCTTCGCGCAGGGGAGGCTCCGGAGTGATCGAAGCGTTTGAAACCGTTTTGTGGGAAAAAGCAGAGAGATCGCGGATATCTGCCCAAGAGTTTTCACCTCGCATTTGTTCAAGGGGATTTTGCGGCATCCCACCGCGTCCCGACACGATAAAGCTACTGCCTTCGGTTGGCGAACAGCCTTGGGCGATTTGCTGGCTGGCATCGGTGAAATCGACGGGGAGTTCGACCAAGCCAGCGTTGGGGTCAACGCCAATGTTGTTGATGCGAACCGTGCCATTGAGACTAAATTCGGAACTCGCGGTAATGTCATTGGCGGGATCGAGTTGAGGTGTGAGGGTATTGCGGAAGGCGAGACCGATGATGCCTTGGGTTGTGATATCAATGTTGCCGCCGCGACCTTGAGTTGCATTGGCAATGATATTACTGTTCTCCAGTCCCACGATGTTCGGAGCATTGATTGTGATGTTGCCGCCTGTGGATGCTCCGGTGGCATTGGTTTCAATGTTGCTGCCTCGTCTGAGCATCAATAGATCACGCGCTTGAATTTGAATATTGCCTTGAGTTCCACCGTTGACTTCAGCGAGTAATCTTGCGTCATTGTCTAGAGTTAGACGATTCGTATTGATTGCCAGAATTCCTGAATTGCCTGTGCTGGAGTTACTGACGCTGATCTCGGCTCCGTCTTGGAGGGATACGCGATCGCTCTTCACCGTAATCGAGCCAGAACTGAAAGCCGTACTGGAGCGAGCCGAAATACTACTGCGGTACTGTCCATCTAGGGAATTGCCCATTAAGTCGATCGTGTTCGCTTGAATTTTGATCGCGCCTGCATCGCCTTGTCCATTGGTGGAGGCAGTGATCTGTCCTCCATTCCACACGCGCAGTTGATTCGCTTGAATATCAAGTAGTCCACCTTTACCTGTTGCGCCTTCCCCGATCGAGGCGACAATCCCGCTGATGGCTCCTGTGAAATCTACGATCGGATCGGCGACTTCAATCTCATTGGCTCGGATCACGATATTCCCAGCATCTCCAGCGTTCACGACATTCACGGCAACCTTTGCGCCCTGGGTAATACTTAACCGACCTGTATTAATCAAGACATTACCTCCATCTCCCGTCGCACCTGGTTCAGAAGACGCAAACAGTCCGGTTGAGAAACGTTCGCTCGCACCTGATGAACCCGTAAAAGCGTTCGATCCACGCAATTCGATCGACTCCGTTGCATTGACGGTGACGGTTCCAGCCTTACCAGCCCCGAACGTTGAACCGTGGATTTGCGCTCCGTCTAACGCTTCAAAGCGTTGAGCATTGATCGTTAAGTTTCCAGCATCGCCGTCAGCGAGGGTGTAGGAGACGATCGACAGCCAACCTTTTGCAGAGAGGCGATCGGCATTGATCGTTAAATTGCCACCCGTCCCTGAGCCATTAGTGACTGCCACAATATAAGAACTGCCGTCATCACCATTGGACGCACCAATCACGTCGATCGTGCTTGCCTGAAGCGTGATCTCTCCACCTTTGCCCTCTCCAGAAGTGCTGGAGAAAATGAAGCTTTCATTTCTGAGGGCAACCTGCAGGGCGGTGATCTGCACATCGCCTCCGCGTTGCAAGGTCGTTGAGGTGCTGATCCAGGAGCCGCCATCGAGCAAGACTGATTCTGAAGCAGAGACTTGCAGGGGCTGACCTGGGTTCACACTATTAGCATTGGATTGAACGTTAGACCCTTCTAAAAGATGGACTCGCCGCCCTTGGACTTGAATACTACCGCCATCGGTCGCGTTCAGGGTGGTTCCTTGAGTCAGTTGGAGATCTTGAAAGCTTTGAACCCCTTGATAATTGAATGCCCAACCCGCTTGCGTTGGAGACAGGGAGACGGTGGCATTGTCGCCAACACTCCCCAGTGCGAGGTGTCCATCTGCCACGCTTAAAGTGCTGCTCTGTGATGTTAGGGTTCCTCCGACAAGGGCTAGGGTCTGCTTTGGGTTCACTTGCAGGGTTGCTCCTTGAACGGCGATCGCTGCCGGATTTTGCCCGAATTGCAGCCCGATGGGCGCACTGATCGTTAATAAGGGTGGTTGACTCGAATTCACTGCACTAAACTCTGTCCCATCTGCAAACCGAATCCGGTTCGCTGTCGTGCCGACAAAGGAGCCACCCATATTCAATTGAGCATTGCTGCCGAAGAGGATGCCATTGGGATTGAGCAGAAAGAGGTTGGCAGTTCCATTCGCCTGAATGAGACCATCAAGGTTAGAAACACTGCTCCCGGTGACACGACTGAAAATGTTTTGAATATCAGCGGCATTGTTGAAGAGAGCAGTGCCGCCTGTGGGAATGGAGAATTCGCGGAAGCTGTGAAAGAGGTTCGTGCCTGAGATCGTACCGTTGTCGATCGTGAAGGTATTGCCCGATCGCGTCACTTGGGTGTTCAGCGTTCCGTCGGGGACAACGGCTTGAGCATCGACAGGTTGAGTCGCTGTCATAACACTGAAACCGAGGATGTAGCCTAACGCGATTGGCTTTGCCAAGCTCACGAGGATCGTCGTATGAGTCATAACGTTTTTTCTTTCAAAAAGCACTACCGTTAAAGTGCCCTCTCGTTTTGCGATCGCATCTCAGTTAGCACGTTGCATTTTGCCTCGATCGTAGCGGCTGAGTGGCGACGAGTTCGACCTTGCCAGTCTGGGGATTGCGATGCCAGGATGCTGCTTCAATCAAAAGTTCAGAGGAAACGGGAGTCGTTGCGATCGTGTGAGTCGAAGAGACAGCACGCAGATCTGACCAAGGACGATGCGAGGAGCCACTCGAAACATTTTCGACTTGGCGACGGGCACCCATCGC
>JALOOO010000181.1 GCA_025454375.1 Leptolyngbya sp. Prado105
TTCGTTATGGCTTGGATCATCTTCGCAATATTGTGCTCAATTTCGAGCGGAAAGCAACTGAATTTATGCAAGTTCTACAATTTTTGTCCTGTACTTAGGTCCAGTACTATCAATTGGCAGATAATATCGCTTGGCTGAGTCAACTTCACTGGGTAATGCGAACTTCCCTACTGAAGACGCTCGCGCACAAGCACAAATCATCAGTCGCGAAAATGGCACGGAAATATCGTGCTAAAGTCGAAACTGATGAGGGACTGAGAACGTGTTTACAAGTTACTGTCCCACGAGTAGACAAGCCTCCCTTGATTGCTCGATTTGGTGGAATTCCGCTCAAGGTCAAGTTGACAGCAACGATCCAAGACCAAGCTTTGGCTCGACACCCACTCGGTCGTACCGAACTTTTGCAACGATTGCTAGCAGACACCTGCGAGGTATGTGGCTCGACGCAAAACATCGAAGTCCACCACATTCGCAAACTTGCCAATCTCAATCCGACAGGGCGTAAAGCCAAACCGGATTGGATGCACCTGATGGCATCGCGGCAACGGAAGACCTTAGTGCTCTGTCGAAAATGCCACGACGACCTTCATGCGGGTAGACCGTTACGAGGTCAGACGGAACGAGTGACTGGAGAGCCGTGATGCGGTGAAAGCCGCACGTCCGGTTCGGAGGGGGGACGATGGAAAAGGAGCCAAAAACTGCCACCTCGTCAGCGTCCTACCCTACTTTTTAGCGTTAAACGATCGCTATCTCGAAATAGATTTAGAAGATGCAATTCTCCGAGATATCGAACAATTTTTGTTAGAACTTGGTGCAGGCTTTACTTTCGTCGCCCGCCAAAAACGTCTGCAAATCGATAATGATGACTTCTACATCGATCTTCTCTTCTACAATCGCAAACTCAAACGGCTTGTTGCAATTGATCTCAAAATTGGCAATTTTCGTGCAGAATACAAGAGCCAAATGGAACTTTATCTTCGCTGGCTCGCCAAATACGAACAAGAAGAAGATGAGCAGCCTCCTCTTGGCATTGTTCTTTGTGCTGGAAAGAAGCAAGAACAGATTGAACTGCTCGAACTAGACAAAAGCGGCATTCATGTTGCTGAATATTTAACAATATTGCCACCCAAAGAATTATTGCAAGCTAGATTGCAGGCAGCCATTCTCGCTGCTCGTCGTCGATTTTCAGAGACCGAGGAAGCAGAGTAGCACGCTAAAACTCCACATTCTGCGGGGTGCGTGGGAATGGAATCACATCGCGAATATTCGCCATGCCTGTCATAAATTGCACCAATCGCTCAAAGCCTAATCCGAATCCCGCATGAGGCACGGTTCCGTACCGCCGCAAATCTAGATACCACCAATAGGTTTTTGGATCTAACCCTTGCTCAATGATGCGACGCTCCAACACATCGAGGCGTTCTTCACGTTGCGAGCCACCGATGATCTCACCGATCTTAGGTGCGAGAATGTCCATAGCTCGGACTGTTTTCTCGTCGTCGCTCAGTCGCATGTAGAAGGCTTTAATTTGAGTTGGGTAATCCGTGACGATCGTCGGTTTCTTGAACAAATCTTCTGCTAAATACCGCTCATGTTCGGATTGTAGATCTAAACCCCATTCGACGGGATACTCGAACTTCTGATCAGCTTTTTCGAGCAGCTCGATCGCTTTGGTGTAAGTAATTCGCTCAAACTGATTGTTGATAATATTCTCAGCCGTTTCTAGCACCGACTGATCAATCAGTTTATTGAAAAACTCCATATCTTCAGAGCAATGCTCCATCACATAGCTGAAGATGTATTTCAGAAAGGCTTCTGCTAAGTCCATGTCGCCATCAAGATCGCAGAATGCCATCTCGGGTTCAACCATCCAGAATTCAGCTAAGTGCCGCGAAGTATTTGAGTTCTCTGCACGAAAAGTAGGACCGAATGTGTAGACATTGCTGAATGCCATTGCCATGATCTCAGCTTCAAGTTGTCCGCTTACAGTTAGATAAGCAGGCTTACCGAAGAAATCTTGAGTGTAGTCAATCTCTTTCTGTTCAGTCAGCGGAGGCTGTTTCAGATTTAAGCTCGTCACTGCAAACATTTCTCCTGCGCCTTCGCAGTCACTTGCAGTAATCACAGGGGTATGAACCCACAAAAAACCTCGCTCTTGAAAAAATTGATGGATTGCAGTCGCACAGGCATTCCGAACCCGAAACACAGCACCTAAAGTATTGGTGCGCGATCTCAAATGTCCAATGTCTCGCAAAAACTCAAACGAATGTCGCTTCTTCTGCAATGGATAAGTTTCGGGATCAGCCTCACCGTAGACTTTCACGGACTCAGCTTTGAGTTCAATCCGCTGACCTTTTCCGGGAGACGGCACAAGAACACCAGAAACTTCGACAGAAGCACCTGTGCTAATACGTTTCAAACTCGCCTCATAGTCAGGTACGTCTGGATTAATCACAACTTGCAGCCCAGCCATTGAAGAGCCATCGTTCACTTCAATAAATGAGAAACCTTTTTGTTCGCGTTTAGTTCTGACCCAACCTTGAATCGTGACTGTTTCATCAGGTTGACCAGCGCGGAGAAGTTCTGCAATACGTCGAGTCATAAATCACTTAGGGCTAGACAAACTAGAAGGAGTAGAAGGAGTCGGTGCGGGATCTTTGAGCGTGACTAGGGCGAGCGACCACCCGATCGCAATTCCTAATCCTCCAAATCGTACCGCCAGCCAGAATATCTCTCTCAAGCCTGACCAAGAAAACAGTCGGCTCTCAAGATTGATTTCCAGTTCTTCTAATTGTTGCTCAATTTCCCGTAATTCGGTTTTCAATTTTGCGGATTCTTTCTGAGTTTCTAGCGCTGCTTTGCGCTGTTGATCCCGCTGAACTTGAGCATAGCGATCTTTGAGAGAGAAGAGCGATCGCTCAAGTTTTTCTAAACTTTGATCGAAATTAGTTTCTTCTGAGTCTGATTGCGAAGCCGACATGCGCCAAAATAAAGAATGAACGCTTCATTTTACTCACACCTCATCATGTCTGAAACTCTTTCTTCCCAAGTCTCTTCTCTCTCTGAAGCCAGCACACTCGAATTAGCTCAAGCCCTCGTCGAACGCTTAAGTATTGGCGATCGCGATTGGCATCGCCTCAAATCAAATCGCAAAGCAAGAGCGATCGAACAGTCCGCAGTAGCCTTAGTCTACTTACTTAAAGAAAATCCAGAAGAAGCTTTGCCCCGATTACAGCAGGCGGTCGGCTGGCTCGATCGTTCGATTTCTGCGCCGCCTTGCCCGTCCCATGGCGATCGACACTAAGAATGAGATCCGGTGGAATCGAATTGGAGATCTTCTGATTTGATTCCACAAAAAGCACCCGCAACAGGTTTTGGGGCTTGAAGATTAGGCAGCGTAGGAGTCGCTGCGATCGCACTCGCAATCGGCTGTGCCAACAACGTCATCAAACACGAACAGCCTGCTAACAGAAATAACTCTAACCGTTTTGTTTTCATTCCATTCCATTCCGCGATCAGCAATCTGCTCTGCCAAGATAGCAAAAAATCGTCGTTCTGAGACAATCACGTTTCAGAAGTCGAAACGCATAGATACTTGCAGAACATCTGAGAAATAATTTCTAATAAATCAGATTGACGTAAAAAGGAAATAGTACTAAATTACTAAGGGCAACCGAGAGGAGTTGCGAATCTGCTTACATAGCCTTAGTTCTGTACCTTCGTCGTTCCACTCAACTTGATCAAAAACCTGGTATAAAATGTACAATCCTCGACCCGATTCTCCTTCATAGCAAGGAAGCTGATCTTCAACTTCATCGTTGCAACAGCAGGCAGGTGCATCGAAGCCTCCCCCCTGATCGGAAATGATCCACCAATACTCGTCGGCGACCATTGAAAACTGAATTAAAATTTTTTTGCCTGGATCAAGGCAGTTTCCGTGTTTAGCAGCATTGACAAGCGCTTCTTGGAGTCCCAGCCGTACTTCTGCTTGCCATCGGATTGGAACTTTTGAAAGAAGCAGATCCAAAATCGGAATCAGGTATAGCGTCGATGGGAAGCTAACCGTATTCCAATTGCGTCCAACCGGACGAGGAGACATTGCAATCACTCAGAAAACCCCGTTGCTTTCAAATGGATCAACGTACAGATCATTTAGCAATCGCACCTGGGAACACTTGGCTACTGCTTAAATGACATGAGTAACCGTTTCAGAACTGTGGAGTTTTTTATTCAGCTTTCCTGTCAATGCAGAATCTGAAAATTTTGCAACCTTTATAAAAAGCCGAGTTTAAATAAAACTACGCAAAGCAGAGCCGCTTGATGTAGCCTTATACCTTCATCCTATACCAAAATACTCACTCTGAAATAGGTTTTTTGGCTGAACTCTCGGTTAGCGCCGTCGATATATCTTTTCTTCTAGTCGGCGAAAATCTTGTTCGATTTCTGCCCAAAGCCGACGATTGTGGGGATCAGTGCGCAGTGCCTTTTTCAAATAATTCCGCGCTTTTTCGTAGTCTCGTTCCTGAATTAGGTGCTGTCCGGCACGGTGATAAGTAATCGCTTGCCATTGTCGAACATCTGGGTGATCAGGGAAACGTTGCGCTAATCCTTCTGCAAGCGCGATCGCACGGGGAAATTTCTTCTGCTTGAATAAATCTTGCAGTTGCTCATAGGACGATTGCAGGAGATGTCGCTCGACTAATGAGAGTTCTGGCGCATCGGGGTTTTGTGCAACTTTGTGGATTTTAACTTTGATCTCAGCAGGTTCGGGATCGCTTGGGGCTGCTTCGGGTTGAGTTTCAGCGGGGATCATCTTCAGCAGAAAATGATACGCTTCGGTGATGCGAATGAAGCGCTCTTTCGCAAGATCGTCATTGGGGTTTAGATCAGGATGCAGTTGACGGGCAAGGCGACGATAGGCAGTTTTGATGTCTTCGTGGGTCGCTCCTGCCCTCAATCCTAAGAGTCGATAAGAGTCAGCAATGTTCATGGATACAAAAAAGGGCAGAACTATTTGCATTCTGCCACTTGTTTTTGAATTTGGTGTAACGCAGATTCGTCAATTAGACGGTTTCGATCACACGATCGATCAGTCCATATTCTTTTGCTTCAGCCGCTGACATAAAATAATCGCGATCGGTGTCTCGCTCAATTTTCTCAAGCGGTTGACCTGTACGATCGGCGAGCATTCCATTCAGTTGATGACGCATCCGAATGATTTCTCGCGCTTCGATTTCGATATCGGTAGCTTGCTGACGACCTGTTCCGCCTAATGGCTGATGGATCATGATCCGGGTATGAGGTAAGGCAACTCGTTTTCCTTTGCTGCCTGCTGCAAGTAAGAATGCGCCCATCGATGCTGCCAAGCCAACGCAAATCGTGATCACTTCTGATTTGATATGCTGCATCGTGTCGTAAATTGCCATTCCTGCTGTGACCGAGCCACCGGGGGAATTGATATATAACTGAATCGGCTTGGTGGGATCTTCAGAATCGAGGTAGAGCATGATCGCGACGATTTGATTCGCGATATTGTCATCAACATCTTGGCTAAGGAAAATAATGCGTTCCAAGCTTAAGCGCTGATAGATATCGATCCATTGCTCGTAGGAGCTACCTGGCAAACGATACGGGACTTTGGGAGTTCCAATTGGCATAGGACAATCTCTTGATTAAACTAAAGCGGGAAGTTGTTTGGGTAGCTCTTTGGGGCTTTCGAGAACTCGATCGATGAGTCCATATTCTTTTGCCTCTTGAGCGGTGAGATAGAAGCGACGATCGAGATCTTTCGTCAGTTTTTCGACCGATTGCCCGGTATTCATGGAGAGAATTCCGAGGAACGTTGCGCGATCGGCAAGAACCTTTTTCGCATCGACTTGAATATCGGTGGCTTGACCGCGCGATCGTCCGTATTGCGGCGATAGCACGATTTCAGCGTTGGGCAAACTCAGTCGCGATCCCTTCGTGCCGGAAGACAATAACAAGACTGCGCTACTCGCTGCCATGCCCATACAGATGGTATGAACGGGGGCTTTGATGTATTGCATTGTGTCGTAGATCGCCATACTCGCGGCAAGAGACGAGACTCCGCTAAAGGCTTCACCTGGAGAATTGATGTAGATATAGATCGGTTTCGTAGCATCTTCTGAGTTGAGATACAGCAGAAGGGCAACAATCCCATTCGCATTGTTGTCGTCGATTTCGTCATCGAGGAAAATAATGCGCTCGAATGCCATGCGGGTGTAGATGTCCACCCACTGCACCATTTGACTACCGGGGAGGCGGTAAGGAACTTGCATAAGGCAGAAGAAGTAAGAGGTGGGGAGGTGGGGAGGTGGGGGGTGGGGGGTGGAGAGAACTCAAAGGCTCTACTCCCCACTCCCTACTCCCTACTGAGTTAAGGCGGCAACAGGTTTGGGAAGATCCTTGGTGCTTTCAAGAACGCGATCGATCAGTCCATATTCTTTCGCTTCTGGCGGTGTGAGATAGAACGTGCGATCAGTGTCTTTGACGATTTTTTCGATCGGCTGTCCGGTGTTTTTAGAGAGGATGTCGAGAATTGCCGCCCGGTTGTCGAGGACTTCTTTGGCTCGGATTTGAATGTCCGTAGCTTGTCCACGTGTGCCGGATTTGGGTTGATTCAATACGATCGTGGCATGGGGCAGGCTTGCCCGGAAGCCTTTAGTCCCGGCAGAGAGAATCATAGCCGCCGTTCCGACTGCTTGACCGATGCAGATGGTATGAACGGGGGGTTTGATGTAGTTGATCGTGTCGCAAACGGCAAACGCTTCGGTTTCAAACCCGATCGTTTCTCCTTGCCACGAGGTTCCGGTGGAATTGATATAGAAGAAGATTGGTTTTTCGGGATCGTCGAATTGCAGATACAAGAGTTGCGCGATGATCAGGCGGGTGTAATCTTGGTTGGGGTTTCTGCGATATTCATCGATCGAGTGCAGAGGTCCACCGAGATATACAATGCGCTCTTTCAGCATTAGGGATGCGAGGTCTGGAGGGGGCGTGCGATAGGACGCATCGCCATAATAAGTCGAGGACTGAACAGCCTTAATCGGTGATTCCATAGCAGCTTGCCTGAAACAATTGCCTAAAGTGGCGGTTTTCTTATGGTAGCGCGTGAGACGAGGAATAATGCAGCAACCGGGGGACGGGAATCGCGAAACGGCTTAAGGTTGATCAAAGGCTGCCGAGGAAATGTCTAATGATTGGAACAGTAGAGAAATTGAAAATCGAATTATCTCAATTGTTAACGAATGTTGTGTCAGCAAACAATATGTCAGCAAACAATGCTATGTGCGCTTTGAGATCGTTCTCACTAATGGCTCAAACACCGGAATCAAATCTTTTCGACTGATTACTAAGGTCGGATACGATCGCGCTGCGTAATCTTTCCCGACTTTCAATGGAAAAATGGGTTCTGACTCCAACGGATACCAAACCGCTCCTGCTGCCTGCACGATCGCCCAAACTGCTGCAATATCCCAAATTTTTGGAGTCGCCTCAACTCCGCCCATCGTTGCTCCAGCAGCAACGCTTAGCAAATTATAAGTCGCAACTCCCAACATCCGAATCTTGACAGGAAAGGGATGCTTTAGCACCGAAGTACTTCGCGTACAGAGATTAAAGAAGTGATTTTTTGTCAACGCTTCCTGGCTTGAGTGAATTGGTTTGCCATTGAGAAAAGCGCCTGATGGCATCTCTAACCCTGATTCACCCTGCCAATATCCATAAAAAGACTGTCCCAAGGGCGGCAAATGCACAAAGCCAAAAACTGGAGTGCCTTTATACAGTAGCCCGATCGAAATGCCCCACAGCGGCAACCCTCTTGCAAAATTCGTCGTACCATCGACTGGATCAATAATCCAGCACCAGTCTCGATCGGGAAAAATATGCTCGACTTCTTCGCTTAACACTCCGTGATCCGGAAAAGATGCCGCGATCGCAGTACGAATCTGTTCATCTGCCCATTGATCTGACTGCGTGACCAAGCTTCCATCTGCTTTTTCTGCTGCTTGCGCCTGCCCAAAATCCTTTAGCAATTGCGCCCCAACTTGAGCGGTAATGTCCTGAGCAAAAGAGAGAACGGTATTCCAGAATTCAGACATCGCACATTCCTAAAGCAGCTTCGAGACGGGAAGAACGGGTGGGACATTGCAGACATTATGCAAATATTTCTCGATTTTCCCATCTGCCTAACCTCAGACTCTCACAAATCCGACTCACCTAACGTCTCAAACTGCCCTGCCACAGAGGAATCAAAGACTGAGCTTGATCGTAAGCATTCGTCCCCAGAGGGATTCTCTGCGCGATCGCAATTGCTCCTGCTGGATCTGCACTGGCTTGTGACATGGCGGTTTGCAGCAGTTGTTGGCTCAAATCATTCATCAACGATTGAGCTTCTGGACGCAGTGGACTCGTCATCGGAACTCCACCTGCAATCCGAATTCCTTCTGTTACCGAATCAACCGTGCCACCATTTGCTGCCGCTCTTGCTTGCTGTAAGGTTACAGAGGCAGCATCTTCATTCAAGGGGGGCTGTGTGGGTGAAGGGTCGGGTGAAGGTTGAGCTAAGGCACGTTGTTGATCGCGAATGGCTTGAAGTTGCTGAGCATACTGTCCGCGTTTGTCTGCTGCTTCGGCTCCAAGAGATCTGCGAGAAGAAATTCGGCTCAAAATATCGATCGCTTGCTGTAATGACCCTGCATCGCCTCGACTCGCAACTTGATCGGCTTGCTGAATTAATGGACGATCTTCTTTGTCCTGCATCTCGCTCGTCACTTGCTGAATCAACTGACGAGCTTCCTGCGCTTTGGGATTAGAACTCGAAACCTGAGACGCAGCTTCAAGCGCGGCTTGCAAGTCCTCTGCACGGCTGGATCTTGCAAGCTGTTGTGCTTTGCTTAACTGAGCTACATCGTCTTTTTCTGCTTGCCAACTGGCGATTAATCTTTGCGCTTTGGCATGGCTTGGACGATCTTTGCCAATTTTCTGAGCTTGCGCGATCGCGGCATCATAATCTTCAGGCGCACCATTTCCGACGCGCCCGATCGCGCTTGCCAACGCTTCGTAATCTTCAACTTCTCGCTTTAAGTTGGCAGCGGCGGGAATTTGGCGAACAATATCGAGTGCGGTGGTGGTGTCTCGGCGATCGAGAGCCGCATCTGCTAACGTCAGCATTTTCTTGCCTGTGTCTGCAATGACTTCTTGTGCGCCTTGGTAAACGTAGCTCTTTTCGTTAATGCTTGACAGCAGTTTGATTGCTTCTTGGAAGTTCTGCAATCCACCAGACTCGACGAGATTTTTTGCTTTCGTGATTTTGCTGATATCGTCACGGGTTGCGGTGATGATTGTGCTAATTTCTTGATATTTTGTGGTTTGCCAGAAGGTGTTCTCGATCGACAAGAGTCGTCCGGCTTCGGTCATGGCTAAGCGCCAATTTTGCTTGCGCAATGCGTCTTCAGCTTTTCGATACAAAGTCTCGGCAGATGCCCAAGTCGTCTGCCATTTTTTGATGCGTTCTTCGACTTGCTGATGAGCCGTTCCAAATTTTGGAACTTTTCTGGCAGTTTTGATCGCATCGTCGAGATGTCCAGCTTGGAATGCTTCTTCACTCAAATCTAAAATATCTTGTGCCCAAGATTCGATCAGACGGGTCGCTTCTGCGTAAAGTGGGTGATTAGAGGGGAGATTTCTGACGAGTTCGATCGCTTCTAATAAATCATTAACCGTTCGCTTATTGGCTGCAATCTCTGCACAGTGCAATCTCAATGAAGCGGAGGCGAGGGGCCAAAAAATTGAAGGGCAATTTGGCACGGCTGGAAGCTTGAACAAAAATGCCAGAGACATTGCAGTAACTCCGCCTGTCACGATCAGAGAAGTCGCGACCATGGCCCGCCAGTCGCTAAAGAACCATTTGCGAGCTTTACGGAATCGATCGAGAACGTCTGCCGCTTTTTCAGAAAGCTGTTTCGGATGAGGACGTTCTTGAACCGCTTGCGTTGATCTCGTCGAATCTGCCACGGTTCGACGAGATTGCGATGGTTTACGGTTCCGACGATTAGGAATGCCGCGTTCTCTGGTCATAGGTGAGTGTGATACTGCAAAAGAGCGATCGAGCCAATAATCAAGATTGAGGGATCGCAATAGAAGTCATCCTACTCCTCAATGAGGGGAAAAGACCATCTAACTTTTGCGAGTTAATCATCTTTTCACCAAATTTTCAAGTTGTCCGGGATCGCACCAGCGGGGATTCGCTGGATCTCATCATTCAATTGATTTTTTGAACGCTACGATCTCGGCAGCCCCCTAAATTCCCCATGCTCAGGAATTTAGGGGCGAAGGATCTGTCGCATGAGCAGATTGATTCAATGTAAACTCAGGGCTTCTGCCCAATAGAAGGGAGCGAGAGCGCTAGTATCAAGATAAAAAACCCTTCGTTTCGCTCATCAATGCGAGAAAATTGCGGCACCCCCAGCGTAACGACCCGTTGTGACAAATTCCAAGGTCTGTCGAGAGAAATACAGAGCCTTTTTTAAGAGGACTATCACCTGGTTGACTGACAAAACGCTTGAAAATCCCTTCGCTGCGTTGCCGCTCCGCCCCTGAACTGAAGTTCCGGGCTAATCGAGGGAAACCCGTTGAAACGGGTTAAGAACCTTTTATAGTGCCCGGAGATTGATCTCCGGGTGGGATGACAACGAAGCGATTTTTTTTTGTCAGTCAATCAGGGATGATAACTCTACAGATCAAACTGTAAGGCAGTCCTAACTTGGCGCAAGTCGATCGCAATCTTATGCACGGCATACTTATGCAAATGCAAGCCGATCGAACTTTCCACCCTTGAGCAGCAAATTGATCAGCGATTCCCCAATCCCGATATGATCAGATCCGCACATTTACATCGGATTAGGACTCATGGAACTGCAAGGAAAAGTCGCGATCGTCACAGGCGCATCCCGAGGAATCGGACGGGCAACCGCATTGGCATTGGCAAGTGAAGGCGCAACGGTTGTGGTGAACTACGCAAGTTCTAGCGGTGCAGCAGATGCAGTGGTGGCGGAGATTACCGGGAAGGGCGGAAATGCGATCGCGCTCCAGGCTGATGTATCAAAAGTGGATCAAGTCGATACCTTAATTAATTCCACAATGGAAAAGTACGACAGAGTGGATGTCTTGGTAAATAACGCTGGGATTACACGTGACACATTGCTGCTGAGAATGAAGCCTGAAGAATGGCAAGCGGTGATTGATCTGAACTTGACGGGGGTCTTTCTCTGTACCAGAGCCGTAAGCAAGATTATGCTAAAACAGCGCAGCGGCAGAATTGTGAATATTACTTCTGTTGCGGGACAAATGGGCAATCCCGGTCAAGCAAACTACAGCGCAGCTAAAGCGGGCGTAATTGGATTTACAAAAACCGTTGCAAAAGAGCTTGCAAGTCGCGGAATTACCGTGAATGCCGTTGCA
>JALOOO010000021.1 GCA_025454375.1 Leptolyngbya sp. Prado105
TGGGCGTTTCAAGTTGCTCCTTTAAACGATGGGCAGTACAGCTTTACGACGACGGCTGAGGATGCCGCAGGCAATGTGAGCTTACCCTCGGCTGCATTGCTCGTGACGATCGATACGAAAGTCGATGCCCCGATCAATTTGGATCTCATTCCTCCGAGTGACAGTGGGCAAAGCGACCAGGATGACATCACCAATCAAACTTCCCCGATCATTGCAGGACAGGCTGAAGCAGGCACGATCGTCAAACTGTACCGTGAAACTGCTTTGATTGGTGAAGCCACAACCGATACGAGTGGACGTTGGCAAGTTGCGACAACCGCTTTGGGCAATGGCACGCATCGGTTAACAGCAACGGCAACCGATGCAGCGGGAAATGTGAGTGCCGCATCGAGTCCGTTGACGATCGTCGTGGATGCAGTACAGCCGACTTTAAGCTTAACCACTTCTACGACAACTTCAATCACTCAAGTCTCGAAGCTCACGGGAAGTGTGAATGGAACCGGAAGTGCGATTGCGTCTGCAACTTATTTCTTTGATGGTGGAGTTGAACGCTCAATTGTTCTCGATGCAGCAGGGCGATTTGATCAAGCTTTTGATTTGACTGGAATTGCGAATGGCAATCGGATTTTAACGATCGTCACCACGGACGTTGCAGGCAATGTCAGAACAACGCAACTGAACGTTAGGATTGCTGTGGACAAAGAAGCGCCCGTGATTACGGGGAATCTGGTTCGCGATACTGCACCCGACAATCAAACTAACCAAGATGTGATTACGTTTGATCCGACCGTTTCTGGAACGGTTCGCGATGCCAATGCGATCGTGGAGTTTCAAGCTCGTTTTAGCAATACTGCACCTTGGGTCAATATTCTGGCGCAGCGACAGACCGACGGCAGTTTTACTCTGACTCGGAGCCAATTAGATTTGATCAATGGGGCTGCGGTTCCCGATGGCACTTACACGCTGCAACTTCAGGCAAAAGATGAGTTTGGCAATGTCAGTCGATTTGGGTTAGGCTTCACGCTCGATACGATCGTCGAACCACCACAAAATCTGCAACTGACCGCGAGCAGCGATACAGGAATCAGCGGTAGCGATCGGATTACTCAAATTTCAACGCCCACTCTTACAGGTGTTGCAGAACCGAAAGCGCGAGTGCAACTGTTTGAAGGCACAACACTGATCGGGCAAGCGACCGCAACGGATCAGGGAACTTGGCAAATTACAACGAATGCGCTTTCTAATGGGGTACATCCTTTAACCGCGATCGCGACAGATATTGCGGGGAATGTCAGCGTTCCATCCGTAGCATTCGTCGTGATCGTGGATGCGGTTCTCCCCACGTTGAGGTTGAATCAAGCGATCGACACTACCCCGTTAACAAATGGCGCAAGATTGAACGGCATCATCGATGGAACGGGTTCTGCGATCGCACAAATTCTGTATCGTTGGACAACCGGACAACCGATTTTGATCAGTGTAGATGCCACTGGAGCATTCAATCAGGAATTAGATTTTACGGGAATTGGCAATGGAGCGCAGACGCTAACGATCGTGGCGATCGATGTCGCGGGAAATATCAGCACTCATTTGTTCAATGTCACTGTTGCACTGGATACTGATGCACCCTTGGGTTCAGCGACATTGCTGAACGATACCGCAATGGGAGGAACGACGAATACCGATCTCGTTACGAGTGATTCAACAATCACAGGAGCGCTACTCGATGCGAACCAGATCGTGGCGTTTAGAGCGAGTGTGGATACAGCAACTCCCAGCGTCAACGTGCTGGCGGCGGTCGATCAACAAGGACGCTTCACGCTCGATCGCGCTCGCTTAGAACAAATTCTCGGTGGGACTTTGAGTGATGGAGCGCATACCGTTTATCTGCAAGCGGTGGATCAATACAACAATGTCTCTCAAATCTTTGAAGTGAGCTTTGTTCTCGATACTTCATTGGCATTGTCCGTAACGCTCGACCCTGCGTTTGATTCGACTCCGGTCGGCGATCGTCAAACGATTGCCGCTGTGGTGAGTCTGTCGGGGCAAGCAGAGGCGGGTGCGATCGTCAAATTGGTGCAAACGGGCGCGACTGCAATCTCGGATGCGAACGGGCGCTTTGTGTTTGAAAACGTGACGCTGGCATTGGGAGAGAATGCCTTTACGTTCGAGGCTGAGGATATTGCAGGCAATCGATTCACTACGCCGCTCTCGATTAAACGTTTAGAGACAAATCAAGCGCCGACTGATATTCTGCTTAGTCGCGATACGATTCCCGAAAACAGCGCAGCTGGGGTTCTCGTTGGCATTCTGAGTACGATCGACCCGGATACAGGCGATCAGCATCAATACACTTTGGTGGATAACTCGAATGGACGGTTTCAACTGATTGGTAATGAACTGAGAGTTGCACCGGGAGCGATCCTCGATTACGAAACCGCAACGAGCTACACCGTTAAAGTTCGCACAACCGACAATGGCAAGCCGAACCTCTTCTTCGATAAGGTGCTGACCGTTCGATTAAGCGACATCAACGAGCGTCCAGTCTTTACCAGTACGCCAATCATTAATGCAGAAGCAGGAAAGCCTTACAGCTACACCATTACGACGATTGATCCTGAAAACGGCGATCGAGTAATTTCAGCAGAAAATCTCCCCAGTTGGTTGACGCTGACCGACAACGGCGATGGCACGGCAACGTTGAGCGGAAAGCCGACAGGCAATCAAACCGGGTTGTATTCGATCGACTTGGCTGTCACCGACATTGGGGGCTTAACTTCAACTCAAACTTACCTGCTTGGTGTCGATCTCATGTTGCGTGAAGGGTCACGCTTCCGCACATCGGAATCGGTGACGTTTACCATTGATCGTCCTAAATTGCTAAGTTTTACGATCGATCCGAGCTTCGATACAGCGAAGAATTTTATCAACGATGCGTTTGAAGTGGCGTTAGTCGATGCCAAAGGGCGATCGCTTGTGCCTGCGATCGCAATCGATCGAGAAGTATTCTTCAACTGGACAGAAGGTGAATCGGTTGCCTTGGGTGCAGGGGCAACTTACAATAGTGCGTCGAAGACTGTGACGCTAAATCTGAGCGGTATTCCAAAGAATACTGAGGCAACATTAGTCTTTCGACTGGTGAACGACGACCAAGATACCGAAACGCAGGTGCGAATCCGAAATCTTCAGTTGATTGACCCACCTGCCGGAACATTGCCGCCTGTGATCGGGTACAGCGGAGCAACAAATCCAATCCTGCCTGTAGTACCCAACTTCAATGTCTTGGAAGATGTATCGTCGAGTATGACGGTTGAGTACGACCAGACTTCCTATGATGCGGCGAAGAAATTGCTGTATGCCAAGATTGCAGTGAAGCATACTGGCACATACAGTGTCGATGTGCCACTGTTGGTTGCAGTATCCCGACTGAGCGATCCTTCCGTGCTAGTTAGGAATCCTGATGGCTTCACTCCCGAAGGACTGCCTTACTATGATTTCAGTCATTTAGTCGCGGATGGCAAGTTCGACCCGTCGGAGATAACGAGCGATCGCAGTCTCGTCTTTTACAACCCGAACGGAGTGCAGTTCACTTATGAACTGGTGGTACTCGCGCAACTGAATCAAAAGCCTGTAATCGAGTCTGAACCGATTCTTGAGACGATCGCTGGTAAACCTTACCGCTACGCAGTTCAAGCAAGTGATCCAAATCGTGATGTGCTGTCATATCGCTTATTGTCTGCTCCAGAAGGCATGACGATCAACGCTCAGTCAGGTGTGATCGATTGGACTCCAGCCGCAGCAACTCAAAGCATTCATACGATTATTGTTCAAGTCTCTGACGGTCGGGGTGGCATTGCAGAGCAAAACTTTACTTTAGCAGTGACAGCGGCTCCCCCGAATCGCCCTCCTTTAATTACGTCCACACCTGTTGTAGATGCTCAACTTCGTCGAGTTCAGGCAGGTCGGATTATTGTTGCTAATGATGAATGGACGCTGAGTGATTCCGGCTTCGGGAGTGCACCAGATGATACAAAGCGCTTTGTTGAAAATGTTGCCAATTATTTTACTGGTGGCAAGTCCGGGCGATTTTTAGGGTACTCAAATAACTTTGGAATTACTGGTCTTCCTTTAGCGCAGGCATTTCAGGCAGCAGGACATCAGTTAATTACGACTACTGTGATTGACTTCAAGCTTGAAACTTTGAGACAGTACGACGGCGTTTTTGTAGGTGGCTTCCGAGCAGACAATCGAGTCTTGATTGATTATGTCAAGAGTGGTGGTAACGTTTATTTATTTGCTGGAACTGGTACTATTGGCACTTCCGCAGACGAAGCGAAAGCGTGGGAAGCGCTTCTCAACGAATTTGGCTTGCAATACAATTCTGCTTATAACGGTTTGGGAGGTGTAATTCCGATTGATGCGACTCCTCATCCGATTTTTGACAATATCAATCAGCTCTATCAGTGGAATGGCAACAGTATTGTTGATCTAAATATTGCAGATGATCGTGGTGTAATCGTTGCTCGTAGTCAGTCAGGGCAGGGACTTTACGCTATATATGATGCAAGCTTTAGCGCTGCTGGAGTTTATAAATATGATGTAAACGCGATCGATGCGGATCAAGATGATCTGACCTACAGCTTGGTTTCTGCTCCCGATGGAATGTGGATTGATCCCACAAGCGGCGTAATTCGTTGGTTCCCGAATGCAAGCCAAGTTGGACCAAATCCTGTTACGGTTCGAGTAATTGATGGGAAGGGAGGAAGTACCGAGCAGTCATTCAAAGTTCTGGTAAAACCTGAAGCCGGAAATCATGATCCAATTATCATCACTGATCCCATCACGCAAGCTTATTCAACTAAAAGCTACAGCTACAAAGTAAAAGCACTGGATGCCGATAATGATCCAGTCATCTATAGTTTGTTGAATCGTCCTACTGGGATGACTATTGATTCATCAACAGGACAAATTTCTTGGGAGGCTCCTAATGTCGGCTCACACAAGGTCGCAGTATTAGTAGAAGATGGACGAGGTGGGGTTACGCGACAAGAATTTGATCTTGTCGTTTCTAACACAGTTGCTCCGGGTGAAATTCGCGGTACCGTCTGGAACGATCAGAATCAAGATGGGGCGAGAGGGTCAAATGAGAAGGGACTTGCTGGGATTGAGATCTACCTAGACTTGAACAATAATGGCATATTTGATCTGGGTGAACTCACGACAAGAACGGCATCCGACGATCTTTCAACATTAGGTATAGATGAAGCTGGAAGTTACCGATTTGAGAATCTAACTGCTGGAACATACGTGGTTCGAGAGAAAGTTCCTGCTGGACTGATTGTGACTTATCCAGCAGGACGAATGCTGCTGGGGCAAAATCTGGCTCGCAATGGCAGCTTTGAGCAAGGATGGGGTACGAGTTGGTGGTATGTTGCGAATGCAGGCACTAACTATATTAGTGATTGGGACATTCTTCTATCCTCTGTAGATTACTGCTCGGATGGACTCTGGGATGCGTCCGATGGCAGAATGAGCATTGATCTTGATGGAACGCCAGGACCGGGAGCGATCGCTCAGTCCTTCGATACAGTTCCAGGGCAGGAGTATCTAGTCACGTTTGATCTATCTGCTCATGGCTATCTTACGGCAGGAGATACTCGACCAATGCTTATATCTGCTGCTGGTCAGTCTCGTGAGTTTACTGCGACCGCGGGTGGCGGAACACGCAATATGCAGTATCAACGTCAGACTTGGAGATTCACTGCAATCAGCAACCGCAGTACGCTCCAGTTTACCTCAACAAGAGGAGATTCATACGGACCTGTATTAGATAACGTCTCCGTGCAGCCGATTGTTTTGCTCAATGATTCAAGCCACATCGTCAATCTTAACGCGGCTCAGATTATTGAGAATATCAATTTTGGCAACTATAAGAACGATCTGCCAACTAATCGAGATCCCAAATTCAACAGCGTTCCGCCTCTATTAGCAACGGCAGGCGAATTATTCCAATATCAGTCCTTGGCAGTTGATCCAGACTTTGATTCCCTCAATTACGAACTTCTGGTGAATCCGGATGGAATGGTAATTGATTCGGCAACCGGAAAAATATTTTGGCAACCCTCCCCAGGACAACTGACCCAATCAAACGACATCTACTTAGGTGACGGAACCTATAATGTCTTGCTGAAGGTGCAAGATAACAAAGGTGGCATCGACCTACAGAGCTTCAAAGTTGTGCTACAGCGGGGTAATCAAGCTCCGGTCTTTACGTCGATCGCACCTACAAACGCAGCAACTCAGATTGGAAAATCTTTTGTTTATCAAGCAGTCGCTTTCGATCTGGATAGTGACGCACTAACATTCTCGCTGGATGCTGGACTACAGGGACTGAGTATCGATGCTCAAACTGGGCTTCTGTTTTGGAAGCCCACATCTAGTCAAAGTCCCGGTCTGTATGACATTGCAATTCGAGTGACAGATGCAAAAGGAGCATCAGCGACACAATCTCTCAAGGTTGCCTTGCAAGCTGCGGAGAACCAATCCCCGTTTATCGTTAGTACACCAGAGACTCAGTTCTACAACAGTTCTTACACTTATCAGGTTCGAGCAATCGATGCAAACAACGATACTTTGACCTATTCCTTAATTGATCGACCTGATGGTATGGTCATCGACTCAACCACAGGTAAAATTGTGTGGATGCCTCAGAATACGTCTTCTAATCAAACATCGGTACGAGTGCAAGTTCAAGACGGTAGAGGTGGTGAAGACGTTCAAGCTTTCACTCTCAATCGAGTCATTAACACAGGCGAAATTCGGGGTCGAGTTTGGGAAGACAACAATAAGAATGCGCTGATCGATGCTGTTGAACTTGGACTAACTAACATCGAAGTTTACCTTGACCAAAACGATAACGGAGTTTACGACTTGGGTGAAGCGGTCACACAAGCTAATAAAACGGGAAGTTACCGCTTTTCTAACTTGCAGGCTGGAACCTATACTGTACGTGAAAAGCTACCCAATGGATTTAGCTACAGCTATCCAGCATCCCAACGTATTCTAGGCAATAATCTCATTGTTAATGGTAGCTTTGAACAGGTCGCTCAATTAGACAGGCTTAGATCGGCAGGCTATGGCTATGTGACCATCGGAGGCTCATCTTCAACTGATATCGTGGGATGGCAGACCATTGGCGGACCTAACAACACGAACAGCATTGATTTGCAATATTCTAGTTTCTGGAATGCGTCAGATGGGCAAGTGAGTATCGATATGATCGGAGTGCCTGGTCCCGGACGCATTGAACAGACGTTTGCAACTGTTCCAGGTGAAACTTATCAGGTAACTTTTGATTTAGGGGCAAACTGCGACATTCCTGGACAGGAAGTTCGATCGCTTGTTGTATCTGCTGCTGGGCAATCTCAACGATTTAACGGAATATCTTCAGGAGTCTCGCGCCGAATTGACTATCAAAGACTGAGTTGGACGTTTACTGCCAATCAAACGCAGACGACTTTAAGCTTCTTCACAGAATACGTTGACTTTTATGGCTGGGGACCAACACTAGACAACGTTTCAGTTCGTCCAATCCTTGGAACATCGGATAGCTTTCATCGAGTTCAAGTCGCTGAGGGACAACTGGTTGAGGATTTAAATTTTGGTAATGTCCGCAATGCGGATGCTCCGGTTAACTTATCGCCTGAATTTATTACTACGCCATCAACCAACGTTGCTGCTGGAAATGTGTTCCGTTACGAAGCAACAGCGATCGATTCAAATGCGGATTCCCTAGCTTATGAGCTACTAGTTGGTCCAATAGGCATGAGCATTGATTCGCAAACCGGGGTGCTTGTTTGGAAACCGACGCTTGCAGACGCAAATGAGCTAACCAGCATTCGCGGCGAACGTGGCGTTCACTCTATTATCATTCGTGCGAATGATCAGCGCGGTGGGACAACTCTACAATCATTTCAAATCAAAGTCAGCTCTGTAAACCAAGCACCCATCATTACTTCAACTCCCAGAACAACAGCCCGTATCGGAAGTGCTTACTTTTACAACGTGGAAGCTTCGGATGCCGAACGCGACACACTCGTCTATACCCTTGACGCAACCTCGATCTCGCTTGGCATGACGCTCACGGATGGGATTCTCAGTTGGACACCGACTGCTGCCCAAGCGGGGAACCATTCAATTTCAATCTCGGTGAGCGACGGTAAAGCGACCACGACTCAAACCTATACGCTTCTGGTTGCCTCCCAAGCGATCAATCGCGCTCCGGTTATTACTTCGGCTCCGAATCTGACGACGAATCTGGAGCAAGCTTATGGCTACGACTTGAGCGGAACCGATGCCGATGGCGATCCTGTCCTCTGGAGTCTTGAGCAGCGACCGGAAGGTATGATCATTAATCCCAAAACAGGCGCTCTGCGCTGGCAGCCGACTGCCACACAAATCGGAGAACACACGGTTGCAGTCCGCTTGATCGATAGTGCTGGGCTGTACACGGTACAAGAGTTTACCCTTACTGTAACGGGAACCAATGCACCGCCCATGATTTTGTCGGTTCCGATCACTCGTGCCTCACAGAATCAGTCTTATGGCTACACCGCAGTTGCGTCTGATCCCGAAAATACTGCATTGACCTTTGGCTTAGGCCGTCGTCCGAACGGAATGACGATCGACACTCAAACCGGAAAATTACTGTGGACTCCGACGGGTTCGCAATTAGGCAGCCATACGATCGATGTACAAGTGACCGACGCTCAAGGGGCAACGACGACTCAAACCTTTGACATTGTGGTGGGAACTACTGCAATTAATCAAGCGCCCAATATTACCTCCACTCCAGTATTCATGGCGAATCCTCAAACGGGATATCGTTACGAAGTCAAAGCCAGCGATCCGGATGGGAATCCGCTGACCTATAAACTATTAAAAGCGCCGACTGGAATGACGATCAGCGCCGCAGGTGTGGTTAGTTGGAACCAGCCTTTGAATGGAATTTATGATGTGATAGTGGGCGTGGAGGATGGTTCAACTGGAATGGCTCAAGGCTTTAAACTCACAGTCCGATCAAATCGTGCCCCAGAAATCCGCTCTGTTGCGCCAGCGAGCGTAACGCTTGGCACACCTTATCGCTATGACGTGCAAGCGATCGATGGGGATGGCGATGCTCTAAGTTATCGACTCGATGAGGCTTCGATTGCTCGTGGCATGACGATCGACGATCGCGGTCGAATGACCTGGACTTCACAGCAGCCGGGTGAATACTCGGTCACGATTACCGTCACTGATGCTCAAGGAGCGACGACGCAGGAAATCGTGCCGCTTCGGGTAGAACGAGACGCGATCGCGCCGAGCGTGCAATTAATGGGTTCTACCGATTTAGGTGAACCGGGGAGCACTATTACCCTCTATGCTCGTGCAACTGACAATCAGCGGGTTGAAGATCTCGTCCTGACTGTGAACGGGCAGCGAGTCTTACTCGATGCGAATGGACAAGCCACGGTAAAACTGGGTGCAGCGGGAACGCAACTGGTGGCGATCGCATCAGCAACTGATGCAGCGGGGAATCAAGGATTCTCTCAGCAAGTGACGATCGAGTCCGTCGATTTCACGGCTGAATTTAATCCGGTGTTCGGACTGAATCTGGGCAGTTTAACCGATGAATTCATTACCAATCGTACTCCGATTCGTGGCAGTGTGGGCGGAGAAGGATTTGCACGATATGAACTGGCGATCGCACCGCTCGGCAGCGATCAGTTTAAGACGATCGCGACTGGGAACACGGCGATTAGTAACGGAACGTTAGGAACGCTCGACCCATCGCTTCTGCAAAATGATGCTTACACCGTGCGTTTGATTGTGTATGGCACGAATGGCACGAATACATACACCGAAGAAACGATCAACGTCGCAGGAGAACTGAAGCTGGGGAATTTCCGGCTCTCGTTTACCGATTTGGCAGTCCCGGTCACAGGGATTCCGATTTCGCTGACTCGTACATACGACACGCTGACCTCAAGCCAGTCCGATGACTTTGGCTACGGTTGGCGCATGGAGTTCCGCGATACGGATTTGCGAACCAGCGTGCGGAAGCGCTCCGAAGAAGAGGAACTGTTAGATCGTTATCCTGCGTTTGACGATCGCACTAAAGTCTTCATCACGCTTCCCGGTGGCAAACGTGAAGCCTTCTCGTTCAAAGCAAAGCAAGTGACTCAGATTGATGGAGTGCCGCTGGGAATGTTCGCAAGTTACTTCTATGAGCCAACGTTCATCGCAGAGAAAGGGAACACGAGCAAGCTGACGATCGAGTTTAACGGTTACATCAGACCCGATGCAAATGGTCGATATATTGGACAGCAAGGACAACCGTTTAATCCTGCTGACACTCTCTTCGGTAGTGTGTATGTGCTGACGACGAAAGATGGCACTCAATACCGGATTGACGCGAAGACGGGCGATCTGCTGACGGTGAGAGATACGAATGGCAATACGTTGACGTACACCGATGATGCGATCACGAGTTCGACCGGGCAGAAAGTGACGTTTGAACGGGATGCTCGTGGGCGAATTGTGTCGGTGAAAGACCCGATGCAGGAGTATGTTCGCTATGAGTATGACGACAATGGCGATTTGGTCAGTGTGAGCGATCGCGAGAAGAATGTGACGCGATTGGTGTATGACACGAGCTATGATGATCCGAACTTCGTAGGCACTGATGATCCGGGACGCATCAAGCGATCGCACTTCTTACGCGAAATTATTGACCCACTGAACAGAACAGGTGCAAGAAGTGAATATGACGAGAACGGACGACTAAAGCAGATTGTCGATGCGAACGGGAAAGCGGTCGAAATGACCTACGATCTCAACAACGATCGCCAGGTCGTCAAAGATCAGTTGGGCAATGAGACGATTTATGTTTACGACGATCGCGGCAATGTGCTGACCGAAATTGATGCCGAAGGCAACATTACCCAGCGTCAATACAATGAAGACAACTGGGTGACTGAAGAAACAATCATTTCAGATCGTTCTGACGATCCCACAACTTCAGGAAAAGAGGGTTTTACGACCAAGTACACCTACGATGCAAAAGGCAACAAGCTCACTGAAACCAATCATCTGAACCAGACAACCTACTACACCTATGGTGACAAAGGGCGTTTGCTAAGCGAAACCGATGCGCTGGGTCGAACCACATTAAATCAGTACGACAGCAGTGGTAATTTAACGCAGACGAAAGACGCGAAAGGACAGATTTCATCTTACAGCTACGATAGCTTCGGGCTATTGAAAGGGCTGACCGATGCGAATCTAAAAGCAACCAGTTTTAGTTACGACGATCGTGGCAACGTTAGTCAAGTTAAAGACGCACAAGGCAACATTACTGACTACACCTACAATCCTCGTGGCGACAAACTGACTGAAACGCGCTACCGCAAAAAAGCAGACGGCACGGTCGAGGCGTTGCTCACGCTCTGGACGTATGACAGCGAAGGTCGAGTTAAGACGATGACGGACGCTGAGCAGAATCGCTCCGTCTACGGCTATGACAAGCTCGGACGGCAAGTATGGGTGCTGGATGCGCGTGGGTATCTCAATGAATCGAAGTACAACGAGAAAGGCGAACTGGAAGCAAGCTTATCTTCGGATGGAACAAAATATCGGTATGACGAAGCGAATGATCAGTTGATTGTTTTAGAAGCTGGCACTCTTTCGCGTCGCCAAGTCACTTATGTCTATGACGATGCAGGACGGAAGATCTCAGAAACCGATGCTTTGAATCGCACCACTCGTTATCTCTATGACAAGGTGGGTCGTCTGACTCAAGTGTTGCTTCCAGATGCAACTTCAAACAATTGGGACGACAATCCATTCACGAAAACCGAATATTACACAGATGGCTTGGTCAAAGCTCAGATTGATGAGCGAGGCAATCGCACTGAGTTCCGCTATGACAGCGTAGGACGACAAATTGAAATTATTGCTCCAGATAAAACGCTGAATGATTTAAGCGATAATCCTCGCACTCGCTATGAGTATGATCAGGCAGGGCAGCAGAAGGCAGTGATCGATGCGTTGAATCGTCGCACTGAATATCAGTATGACGACCTGGGACGGTTGAAGAAGTCCATCTTCGCTGACCAGACCTTCGTGGAAACGGAGTACGACAAGTTAGGGCGACGCACGGCATCGATCGATCAAAACGGCAAACGCACAGAATACGAATACGATGCGCTCGGTCGGTTGATCGGGGTGAAGAATGCGCTCAACGATTGGACGCGCTACAGCTACAACGAGATGGGTAACTTGACCACTGTGACTGATGCGGAACAGCGCACGACACGCTACGAGTACGATAAGCTCGGTCGGCGGACTGCAACGATTCTGCCGCTGGATCAGCGATCGACGATGACCTACGACGCGATCGGCAACGTGGCAGCCGTCACCGACTTCAATGGCAGAACGACGACGTATCAATACGATGCGTTTAATTGGCTGACCGAGAAGCGATTCCAAGATAGTTCGAGCGTTGCTTACACCTACACGCTTAATGGTCAGCGCGATACGATCGTCTTCAAGTCCGCAATGGGTCAGGCAACCGAAGCCTATGGTTGGGATTATGACGAACGCGATCGTCTCACCAAACGTACTGACATCCTTGGCACAGGCAGCAACCAAACTACAAGAGCGATCGAGTACGGCTATGATATTGCGAGCAATAAAACCTGGGTGAAAACAGCATCGGGGACGACGACCTACACCTATGACGAACGTAATCGTCTAGATGTGGTGCGACAGAATGGATTGCTGCAAGCAGATTATGAATACGATGCGGTCAGCAACCTCATCCGCACCAAGTTGGGCAATGGAACTGAGGAAGCTCGCCAATATGACCTGCTCAATCGTCTTACAGATCTAGAAAACCGCAAGCTGACTGCGGGCGGAACGGTTGAATCAGTGATCTCCAAGTTCTCTTATACCTTGGACAAAGTAGGGAATCGGACAAAAATTACTGAGCAAAGTGGGCGCAGTCTGTTCTACACCTACGATGATCTGTACCGCCTCACGAAAGAAGTGATTGATGAGCCAGGTGGAACGATCGACGATCGCACGATCGAATACAACTACGATAAAGTCGGCAATCGGCTCTGGAAGAAGGAAACACTCAGCAGCGGCACGACCCAGACGGATTATCAGTACGACAAGAACGATCGCTTGGAGTGGGAAAAAGTTGGCGGAGCGACGACGAGCAGCTATACCTATGATGCGAATGGCAGCACGTTAACCAAAACAGAAAACGGTAACACAACCACTTACGTTTGGAATGATGACAAGCGCTTGATTGCTGCAACGATTCGGAATGCGAATGGCGATATTGAACAGCAATTACAGTATCGCTATAACGACGACGGGATTCGGGTCTCTTCTACGGCGAATGGGCAAGAAACGCGCTTCTTGCTTGATGAAGTGCAACCTTATGCCCAGGTTCTCGAAGAATACACGCCAAACGGAACGGTTGCAGTATCATATGTCTACGGAAACGACCTAATCAGCCAGACGCAAGAAGGACAAACCACCTACTATCACGTTGACGGCTTGGGCAGCACGACGGAATTGACGGATACGACTGGCACTGTCGTGAGCCGCTCCCGTTATGATGCGTTTGGGAATGGGGTCAAGGGTGAGGGGGCGATCGCAAACAAATATCTGTTCGCAGGTGAGCAGTTTGATTCGAGTCTGGGCGATGTTCGCAGGTGAGCAGTTTGATTCGAGTCTGGGCGATTACTATTTGCGCGATCGATTCTATGAGGCTGCCTCCGGAAGATTTCTACGGCGGGATGTTTACGAAGGATTACTTGACGAGCCTTTGTCGTTGCACAAGTATGTGTATGCACACAGTAATCCAATAAATCTTATTGACCCTCTTGGACTTTATTCGTTGCAGCAAGGGAACATGGTGCATGACGCAATTGGGCTTGACTTTTCGCGATCTGGTTCAAGACGCTTCTGGGATCAAAATTTTCGGGGCGGACGGCGACTAACTGTTAAGAGGATTTTGGGAGATGCAGATGGATTGTCACTAGGATTTCCAGGGTTTAATCGTAAACGAGTTGATCTTGCAGATTACGACACTCGTCAATTCTATGAGATTAAGCCAGTAAATAGGTTTACGGAAGGTGTACAGCAAATGACAGAATATCTGTTCATCTTGAATTTTGCGCCAGGTCAGACGAATCGTTGGCATATTGGAAGCGCAAGCAATTACACTCCTTCCCCTGTAGTCCCGCTACCTACTGGAGAGATAGCTCTTGTTGCTCCACCTACAATGGGAGTAATAACATACAGCATCCACAACCCAAGACTCACCCTTGCTCTTCTTGAGGCTACAAATGCAGTATTGGTCGCTACACTGTTGACGGCAGCGATCGTAGTGGCATCGCAAGCTCGTGGATTTGCTTAACTACTTGCCTTGAGAATAGTCAATATGCAGTCTAATTCCTATCAAGCAATCAATGATGAGCTTAATGCCAGATTCTTCAATTGGCGTTTAAAAGACATGAACCGAGAAGTAATGGACAGATTTCCCTTTGTTTCCAAAATGAAAAGTCCGTACATCAGATGGGCTTTGTCAACCTTGCAGTTGTTCTCCCAAGAAGAGCAAGTGGTCATTCTCACGGCTTTGATTAAGAAAAAGACAAGTCCAAGAATTAGTGGAAAGATTACTGCACAAGAGCAGAATTCTCTAGGCTCGTTTCTTAAAGAAGAAGCAAGAGTTAGAGTGCAGAACGAGCAAATTCGTCGCTTATTCTCTGATGAAACACCTCTAGTTAATCTCGATAAGAAGTATCTTAGGAAGTGCATCATTCAAGAGATGCAGTCAGTATTTAATGTTAAACCTAAAAGATATGATGGAGACTTGCTTTACCAAATTCATCACGGATTATGGAGGTTAGATACCCGGATTGAGGTTGAATCTACATCGTATGCTTATTCTCAAGCTATCCAATACGAAATCTCTACAACGGAGAAGACAGAAAGCTCTATTCGACTTAGCCCTATTGAGCTAACAGAGTGGCTAGGAATTGGCTCTGGAACTTGGTGCTTTGAGGAGGTAGCTGAAGTTCCGCTTGTGGCTCAAGAGATTGCAAAAGTTTGCTCTCATTTTAGAGAAGCGATGAATGAAATCACAGCAGGGTTGGATGTAAACGAGTGCTATTGATTTCTTCTAGCGCACATTGCGCTCCTAGGAAAATTAAAAGGCGAACCAGACACAAGAACGTTAACGATTTATAGAGAAACCTGAAACTCATCCCAAAATTCAGCTTTTATATCCTCGAAGTTTTATGTCTGAAAGCGTAATTTTTTCTAAAGCAAATGGTGGAATTTAAGGCAGAATCTAAAGAGGAAGTTTCTTCGACCTCAGAAATCATAATGGCTCACTTCACAGTCCTGGTAATTATACCTCCGCGCACAATGAATATTCAGAAAACAGTTAGAGAACTGCTAAATCCTTTTTATTCTGAACTAAATGTTGAACCATATAGAGAATACCTTGATCAAAGAGCATTATCGGAAGAAATCCGGTCTTTATCAATGCTACCAGAACAAGAAATTGAAAAACTAGCAAGGAAATGGGAAGTTCCACATGATGATTTAGTTACACTAGCCAAGTTAAATCTGGATTGGTGCGACGATGAAGTTGTAGGGACTGATGAAAACGGAGCTTACCGTACAACGACTATTAACCCTTTAGGAAAATGGGACTCATACAGCTTTATTGAAGCCGAGACAGATGAAACCGCTGTTGCGATTTCATACCCCTGTCAAGTCTCGAATCTGCTATCAGTAGTACCGTATGCGATTCTTACTCCAGATGGACAGTGGCACGAAGCGGGTAGCAAAGTGGGTATGGAAACACTAAGAAGGAGTTTGCTAGAAACTGATGAGCCAGAGTCTTCGGAAGAAGTTACTTGGAATCTGATCGTAGAAGCAATTCTAGCTCGCTATTCGGACTATTCTGTTGTTGCTCTAAACTGCCATGTCTAGTACATACACGGACGTAAGTGTGACTCGCTTTCAAAGCAATACTCAAGTAGTGCCTTACTAGCTCGAGTATTACCTAGAGCCAACCATACCTGGCTACTAATGATGATGCTGCAATAGCTGCGATCAGAGAGATATTAACTTGCTGAATATACGATGTAGTCGATGACAGCGAAGGTTGAAATGCTGGACTAAGAGCGGTATCAGGTTCTCCACCTTCACGCCACTTTTTAAGGTTTTTTCTGGCTGCCGCTGTTAGAGCGCCAAGCGCTATGATTGCATCAGCAAGATTACTTCTCGTAGTATAGAAAAGTACGCCATCGTCATTGTAATAAATAATTGGAGTCCCGTCTTCAACAATTAGTGCTCCAATAGTAGGAATTGCTTTCCATGCTGTGTTTGGCATGTACTCTGGCTGTAGAGACGCTTTATATCTTCCCATTTGCTCTGAAGCAGCCTTTCGTCCTCTAGGAGTGAATGGTTTAACTTCCATGTAATGCTTTTGATCATAGTTCAAAATGTCAGGACACAAAGCTTTATTCTTACCTACCCCACATCCGACTGCGGTATTCTCCCCTGTGTAGATATTGTCTCCAGCAAAATCAGGGTCGTTCCTGTATTGTCGAGTAATTGCCCGCTCAGCCAACCCTCCAAATCTGGATAGTTCATTAGGATCTTCAGAGGAAAATCCTGTCGGGTCTACTAGGGTTGCTGGATTAGCATTGCCGTAAATGTACTTGTGAAGCGTTAGTGGCTTACCTAATCGTCCTTCATAGGTGTCTCGCCTCGTAAACCTTCCTGCGCTGGTATCATAGTACCGTTGACGTAGATAGTAATCGCCCAGACTCGAATCAAACTGCTCACCTGCGAACAGATATTTGTTTGCGATCGCCCCCTCACCCTTGACCCCATTCCCAAACGCATCATACTTTTTCGGTGCTACGCCTGATTTATCGTGATACTTTGGAATTTCTCACCATGCTGGCAGTCTACTCCCCTCCTCAACCTCAAGTCATTCCATTTTCCACAATCTTCCCGATCAGGCTGCCAACTCGCCAACCGTTGGCGATCGCACACACCACAGAAGACCTGATTGAGCTTTGGCTGCATGATAAAAGTTCAAATACACAAGACAACTATCGCCGTGACTTGCGGTACTTTCTGGAATTTATCAACCACAAATCGCTACATCTGGTGATGCTGAATGATTTGCAAGCTTATGCTGATTTCCTCATCGAAAAGGGGTATGCCTCTGAAACGCAGCGAAGACGTTTAGTTGCGATCAAATCCCTCCTCACCTTCGGGCACGATCTCGATATTTTGTCGCGCAATGTTGGACGCACGCTCAAACTGCCCAAAATTAAAATCACAATTGCTGAACGGATTCTTACAGAAGCCCAAGTCTTTGCCATTCTTGACCATACCAAAACCGAGCGGGACTATGCCCTACTACGCTTCATGTACGCAACTGGAGCGCGAGTGTCTGAACTTTGCAATTTGCGATGGCGTGACTTACGAGAAGCGACGGACGATCGTGGACAAGTCACGCTTTTCGGTAAAGGGCAAAAGACTCGCACGATCATTTTCAGTGCCGAAACCTGGAAATGCTTAAAAGCACTCCGAAAGGAAGCAAGTGAAGATGACTATGTGTTTCAAGGGCGCAAGGGAAAATCGCTGCATCGCACTCGAATGGCTCGCATTTTGACTCAAGCTCGTCAGCAAGCAGGCATTGACTTGAAGGTGTCTCCGCACTGGTTTCGTCATTCTCATGCTTCTCATGCCCTAGAGCGCGGCACTCCGATCACTCTAGTTCAGCACACGCTGGGTCATTCTAGTCTTGCTACGACCGGAATCTATCTGCATGTGCGCCCGCAAGATTCGAGTGCGCTTTATCTTGCAGTTTGAGTCAGAAATACGATCGCACAATTTAACATCTCCCGTGCATTTTACCCACACGACGGGAATGCTGAGAACGGCAACCTCAAGCCTTCCTCCAGGCTTTGGTGCTGGTTTCCCTTTTCTGACATCTCTATGGCTCCCGTTCTCCAATTCGGGGATCGCATGATCGATTCCAATCAACTTGTCCCTCTGCTCGTCCAATATCAACTCTTGCCGCAACTGCTGCGCGAATTGACGATCGACGACGCGATCGCTGCCGTGACCCTCACCGACGAAGAACGATCGCAAGCCGAAGCCCAATTTGACGAGCAGCATCAACTCACCTCAGACGCAGATCACCAAGCCTGGATGCAGCAACGAGGCATCTCCTCGGCTCAATTTGAGCAAATCATTACTCGCCCGTGGCGCATCGAGAAATTCAAACTGCTAACCTGGGGCAATCGCTTAGACTCCTACTTTCTGATTCAGAAGCCGCAGTACGATCAGGTGACCTACTCACTTCTACGCACTCCTGATCCAGAAATTGCTCAAGAACTCTATTTTCGCATCAAAGCGGGTGAGCAAACCTTCGCTGAACTCGCCCGCGAATACTCTCAAGGTGCAGAAGCCGAAACCGAGGGCGTGATTGGTCCCGTTTCGATGAGCCAACCCCATCCGGCTCTCGCCCAACGACTGCGCCACAGCCAACCCGGACAGATTCTTCCGCCCACGCGCATGGGCGAATGGTTTGTGCTCCTTCGCCTCGAAGCCATTACTCCGGCTCAACTCGATGCGGCGATGCGACAAAAGCTACTCGACGAACTGTTTGAAGCCTGGATTACCCAAGCGTTATCCCAGCCCCCGAAAACCACACAGCCCGCTCTTGCCCTCAGCGCCGAACGACTCGCATGACTTCCACCGCACCCCCCATTTCGACGTTTCTTGCCCACACGCCTCCGTTTGATCGTTTAGATGCCGCCGTGATTGCTGAAATTGCCCTCAGGATGCAGCAGTTCCGCTATCGAATGGGACAAGCGATCGTGCTTAGCGAAACCCTGCCTGCTCAAATCGTGATTCTGCATTCGGGGACAGCAAGACGAGTCGCCTATTCCTCGCTTTCACCTGTGCCTGATACGTTAGAGCGACTCAATCCAGGAGCAATCATCGGGTGGAATAGTCTGATTCGGGAAGTGGCTTGTGAAACGGTTCTTGCCTCGACCGAAGCGATCGGGCTTACATTGAACACGAGAGAATTCAGAGCGTTATTACAGCAGCATCCTACCTTTGCTGAAGCGTTTCATACACAACCGAATCCGAGCGAGTTGTATGACCTGATTGGATCTGAACTGCATCGCAGTGCAATCGGAGAAGCAAATTTAAGCGCCCTGACTCAACGATCGATCAGCGACGCGATCGCGCTTCATCTTCCCCAAGGCAATTATTCAACCCATACACTTGATCCACAACTGACGTGGTTACTCAGTAGCGGAACGACAAATCTCGAAGTCGGGAGTCGAATTGAAGGCGAATCGATTCAAGTCAGGAGTGAAACGGCTCGATTGATTGGAGTGACGCGATCGCTCTTTCTTCCTCCTCAATCTGAGTCCCAGATTAAATTACCTGACCCAAATCCCGACGCTTCTAAGATTCCCTACGCTCCAGATCGACCACCTGAACTCGAAGATGCCGCACCGAGCCGAGCCAAATATCCGCACGTATCAGGGCGAGGTCCGATTGATGGAGCGCTGGCTTGTTTTGGAATGCTGAGTCAGCTTTGGGGATTACCATTTCGTCGCGATGTTCTCAAACGCGCGCTAGTGCAACAGATGCAGCGAGCAGGAGCCGTCTCACTACAGTTTTGCGGTGCGATCGGTGAACTGATGGGCTTAACGGCTCAACTTGCGACGATTCCCGCGACTGCAATCAGTCGAGTGCAAACTCCAGTTTTAATCGGCTGGCAAGATAGCTTTGCGATCGTCTACAAAGCCACCGATAAAGAGTTGGTGATTTCGATTCCTGAGCAGGGAATTCGGCGAATGAAGCCCGACTCGTTTGCCGATTTGTGGGGTGAAGAAGGCGAATTACTGTTACTGCAACCGACAAAGGAAACACCGACCAAGAAGTTTGGACTGCACTGGTTTATTCCTTCTGTGATTCGTCATCGCCGCGTGTTGATCGAAGTGTTAATCGCTTCGTTTGCCGTGCAGTTATTGGGATTAGCGAATCCACTCTTAACGCAAACAATCATCGATAAAGTGATTGTGCAGAACAGTGCGGATACGCTCAATATTCTCGGCAGCTTGTTGGTCGGATTGGCGATGGTTGAAGGAGTCTTAACTACACTTCGCACCAATCTCTTTGTCGATACTACGAATCGGATCGACATGGCACTCGGAAGCGAGGTGATCGATCATCTCCTGCGCCTACCGCTGCGTTACTTTGAGAAGCGTCCGGTCGGAGAACTCTCGACGCGCATCGGGGAACTGGAGAACATTCGGCAGTTTTTGACCGGAACTGCGTTAACGGTTGTTTTAGATGCGGTTTTCTCAGTCATCTACATTGCGGTGATGGTTTGGTACAGTCTGTTGCTCACGGTTGTTGCTCTATCAACCGTACCTTTGTTTGCGTTACTGACTCTGATCGTGTCACCGATCATTCGGCAACAAACGCGCACGAAAGCAGAACGCAACGCGGAAACTCAATCGTACCTAGTCGAAGTAGTATCTGGCATTCAAACCGTTAAGGCACAGAATCTTGAACTACGATCGCGCTGGAACTGGCAGAATCTCTATTCGCGCTATGTTGCGGCTGGCTTCAAAACGGTGGTAACTTCAACCACCGCTGGCAGCCTCAGTAACTTTCTGAATCAACTGTCGAGCTTATTACTGCTGTGGGTCGGGGCGTATTTGGTGCTGAAAGGACAATTGACATTAGGACAACTGATTGCCTTTCGCATCATCGCCGGATACGTGACCAATCCATTATTGCGACTGATTCAACTGTGGCAGAATTTCCAGGAAACCGCATTATCATTAGAGCGCTTGAGCGATATTCTCGACACGCCGCAAGAAATTGATTCAGGCAATCGCAATAACATTCCGATGCCTGCGATCTCAGGAACCGTAAAGTACGATAACGTCTGCTTCCGCTTCGAGAAAAGCCCGAATCGTCAGCTCAACAACATTTGTCTAGAGCTTCCCGCAGGCAAGTTCGTCGGGGTCGTGGGACAAAGTGGAGCGGGAAAAAGTACTCTCACCAAAGTACTGAATCGTCTGTACGACCTCGAAGAAGGACGCATTCTGATCGACGGGTACGACATTCACAAAGTGGAACTTTATTCGCTGCGTTCTCAGATCGGAACCGTGCTGCAAGATACGCTGCTATTCGATACGACGGTGCAGGAAAACATTGCTTTAACGAATCCCGATGCGACTCCCGAAGAGATTGTCAGAGCCGCAGAAATCGCCTTTGCTCACGACTTCATCATGGAGTTACCGCAAGGCTACAACTCTCGCGTGGGAGAACGCGGGTCAGCCCTTTCCGGTGGGCAACGACAACGCATTGCGATCGCTCGAACTGTTCTGCAAAACCCGAACCTGCTGATTCTCGATGAAGCAACCTCAGCGCTCGATTATCATGCGGAACGCCAAGTTTGCACCAACTTGATGCAGGCATTTCGTGGACGCACCGTGTTCTTCATTACTCACCGTTTAGCTACGATTCGCAATGCGGATGTGATTTTGATGATGGACAAGGGTGTGATCGCGGAAATGGGAACGCACGACGAACTGATGGAATTGCGCGGACAGTATTTCTGTCTCTACAACCAGCAAGAGACGCAACTGTAGGAGAAGACGATGACCGTAACCCCGAATTTTGATCCGAATGAACCCTCCGATGGCGATCGCGTTTCTCCACCGAAGCGCATGAAGTTGCCTCGATTTGAACATCCGGGCATCTTACAACAATCGAATCTCTGGACGCGGGCAATTCTGTGGACGTTTTTGGGCGCAACCGGATTGGCTTTGCTCTGGGCGTGTACCGCACAAATCGAAGAAGCAATTCCAGCGATCGGTAAACTCGAACCGCAAGGCGCTGTTAAAGAAGTGCAAATTCCGATTAACGGCGTGGTGAAAACGATTCGGGTGAAAGACGGACAGCGGGTAAAGCAAGGAGAAGTCTTGTTGACGATCGATCCCACGACCCCGAAAGCTCAACTCGATTCGCTGCAAAAAGTTCGCACGACGTTGCTTCAGGAAAACGAGTTTTATCGATCGCAGCTAGCGGGAACCGGAAGTGCAGTAACGATTACAATTCCTCCACAGTTTCTCAGCCTCACGCGCAGTCGGGCAGCATTACTGGCAGACACAGCGCTCCTTCGCGCTCAGCTCGATGGTGCTGGAGGAAATGGATTAACTGCAACACAACAAGAGCGATACCAGTCGAATCAAACCGAACTCGCAACCCGCGCGACCGCCGCACAACTCGCAAGCGATCAGATCGATCGTCAACTCGCTCAAACCGAAGTCAAACTCGGTTCCGCTCGTAGGACTCTGGCGCTGAATCAAAAGATTCTGGCAGATGTAGAACCGTTGGCAAAAAGCGGAGCAATCTCACAGATTCAATTGCTCAAACAACAGCAGGAAGTCGAATCGAATCAATCCGAAGTGAATCAACTCGAACAGGAACAACGGCGCTTGCGACTGGGAATCGCAGAAGCGCAGGCGAAAGTGGAGAATACGATCGCCCTCGATCGCAAAGATTTGACGCGCCAACTGTCGGACAACCAGCAGAAGATCGCCGAGATTGACAGTCAACTCACCAAAGCGATCGTGGAAAACGATAAGAAGCTCGCAGAAATCAACGGTCAGATCGCTCAGTCTCAACAAACGTTGCAGTACGGTGAACTCCGCGCTCCCGTCGACGGGATTGTGTTTGAACTGAAAGCAAACATCCCCGGTTATGTCGCAAACCCGACCGAGCCGGTCTTAAAAATTGTGCCCGAAGATGCGCTGGTGGCAAAGGTATCCATCACGAATCAAGACATCGGCTTTGTGCGCGAAGGAATGTCAGTTGATGTCCGGATTGATTCGTTTCCGTTTAGCGAGTTTGGCGATATCAAAGGGACGCTATCCTGGATTGGCTCGGATGCCTTGCCGCCGACCCAGATTCAACCCCTCTATACGTTTCCAGCAAAGATTAAGCTCGATCGTCAAACGCTCACAACCAACGGTCGATCAATTTCCTTGCAGTCTGGAATGTCGCTCAACGCCAATATCAAGCTTCGCAAGCGCACCGTAATCAGTATCGTGACTGATCAGTTTGCAAAGATGACTGAAAGTCTAAACCATGTGCGGTAGACCTGAAGTCTGAAGGCAAGTTCGCGATCGCCAAAATTTTCTGCTAAAGTGCCTTTGAGCAATAGTCTGGCAGCAATTCCAAATTCGGCTTTAGAAAGGCTATTCAACCTTTCTAGGAAATGACTTATTGAGAATTGTCGCAATAATCTGTACTGAAATTGCCATTTCTACTATCTAAAAACACTTAAATGTACTGCTTTGCGTTTGTTGCTGTTTGATGATTATTAATTATTAAAGGAGGGATTGTTGAATTTGGAATTGCTGATCATCTTGACTATGTGCGACCCTACCTGCCGCTTGAAGTCGAGTATCTCGCGATTGATAGCTACTCTGCCAAAGCCCGATTTGTGTCGGGAGCAGTGGATTGAAATTGCAGTGGTCGGAGCAAGAGGATTTGTGGGTCAAGGCGTTGTGCAGCAGTTGTACGATCGTGGATTCAGCGTTCTTGCACTCGATCAGCGCGATTCAGGCTTTGTGCCCGAAGATTTGTTGCAGGTGCGGAATGCGGATATCGTCATTTCAACAACTGGACAACCCGAACTGCTCGATGAGCGGCATCTCGTTCCTGATCACCGACTGGTTTTGGATTCTGGATTCACTAATTTAGGCGATCGCATTTGTGGAGACATTCGCGCTTCTGCAAGAGCGATCGCGCAAAACTTCACGCCCGTTCCCGGTGGTATCGGTCCGACGGAAATGGCAGTGCTGCTAGAACGCTTTGTCAGCCAGGAGCTTTCTGTCCGGTTCACGCCCTGGCAGATCGAAGCAACAAACCCTGTCGTTTATTTGACGCGCTCCCAAGTTCAGCAGCAGCAACAGGAATGGGCATCGACTGTCTACGCATCCGCTGTAGAAGTCTTCAACCACAAACTCAGCACTGAACTTGATGCTTTTCAGAGCGAGGAAAACGGCGTGCTTGTGCTGCCGGGACAGAACTACAGTCTTCGGCTCGATCGTGATCAGAACATTTTTTCGGTTGAAGGGGCGAACGATCGAGGAACCCTTGCGGTTTATAGTCTCAAACAGGGGGCAACGATTATGTCGAGAGGACTTACGGCGATCGACGCGGATACCTGGGTGCAGTTTCAAAGGCAAATCTCCACAGAATTTCGGCAAGATGAAGAGATAGAACGGTAATATCAAGTTGAAATATTAACTGCACTCTTTACATTGAGTATGAGTCACGAAGTTCTGCTCGAAACTCCAATTAAGATCTTATTTCTAGCGGCTGACCCTAGCGATGCTGCTCGACTAAGATTGGGGCAGGAGTTGCGCGACATTGATGAGCAACTGAGGCAATCTCGGCATCGCGAACGGTTCTCGATCGTCTCGCGTGAATCTGTGCGTCCGCGAGATGTGAGCCAAGCGATTTTTGACGTTGAGCCAAGAGTGATACATTTTTCGGGACATGGTTTAGAGAGTGGAGAGCTTTGTTTCGAGAACGGGTCGGGACGAATACAACCAGTCAGTCCTGAAGCGTTAGCTAAGCTGTTTGAGTTAGTTGCTGATCAGGTGGAATGCGTTTTGTTGAATGCTTGCTATTCAGAAATTCAAGCAAAAGCAATTTTCCAGCACATTCCATTTGTGATTGGCATGAGTCGAGCGATCGGGGACAAGGCTGCGATCGCGTTTTCCGTTGGGTTTTACAAAGCTTTGGGTGCGAATCGTTCAATCGAGCAAGCCTATAAATTTGGTTGTGTTGAGATTGATATGGAAGGACTCTCAGAAAGCTTGACTCCCATACTCTATAGTCGGGAAACATCTAGAAAATATAAGACTTCTTGGGAAATTGTTTTGAGGGCGACGATCGAGGACTTAGATGAGCAAAAGTTAGAGTACATTCTTGAATTACTGCGCCAGATCTCAGGTGACCCATCAATTACATTAAAGAGAATTGAGAAGGGAAGTGTGCGACTCAATCTTGAAGGTTCCCCTGAAGGATTCGACCGAATCAAAAAGCTATTTGAGGAGGGACAGCTCGCTGAACTTATAGAAATTGAAGTTCAAGCCGTCGGACTCTATCGACCCGACCAAGGAGATTCCCTCAATTTAAAAGAGAGGGGCAAGGGACCTCAATCACTTGATTCCCTGCCTTCCAGTAACCCTTCCAGTAACTCTGATCCAATTCTTTGCTGCTATGTCAATACATCCTCACAAATTCAAATCGCCCGAATTTCTAATATTCCTGGTTGGTACTTCGAGCGCGTCGTTTTTCCAGGACAGCGGGTACTGTTTGAGACTATTTCTGAAGCTCAACTTGAGATTTACACCGGAATGATCTCAAATGCTATTCTGTCGGATACGATTCCTTGCCCTAGGCTAATAATTGAAGAAGAAAATTCGCCTGCGTGGAAAACCACCTAAAAACAAGCAGTTCCTTAATTCACATTGTCCTCCTGACTGAAGTAATAAACGAACCAACCTATTAGGAGAAACATGATGGCAAGAACAATCGAGATCGTGGGATTTGAAGTAATCACTCCCGCGTCGATCGCATCATAAGAAGTGGGGAAATCTGGATCAGGCATATCAAAACAGTCGAAACGACATAGTAAAGATGCCCGAAATTCATACTAAACGGTTGCGTATCAAGAAAAATTATTCAGGTTGATCTCTCAGGAATTATGATCAAGAACAAAACCCGTTATCGCACTAGCTATGACGTACATGCCCACAGTCGAAGATATTCATCGATTAGGTCAGGCAATTGGAATTTCGTGCATTCCTGTACATGGATATTACACTGCGTGGTGGAACGTGTTGCATGAGTTAGGACACTATGCCGTCAAAACGGATGCGTACATCAACCTATGGCAGCGCCATAACCAATCTGATCGAGAAGTTCCCTACTTTAACTGGTTTGATTCATCTTACGAGGCTTGGCAGTTACAGCAACAAGTGACGATTCTCGGACCATACAACGGTTGGAATATCGATGCTCCTGACTTCGAGCATCATTTTGCTCAAGCACAAGCGTTGATTCAGCAGGATGTTCTAGAACGAATTGATTCCAAGGATGAAGATAGCTCGTTTCAATCGACTCCGGGAGAATGGGGCGTGAGCTTGTGGTGCATCCGCGTGCTGAAAGCTAAAGGGTGGATTGATCCTCGGCAATGCGAAGAGTGGATCGCTTCTACCTTTCGCAATAATCGCGATCTAAATCAATGGAAGCTTCAACCTCACCAGAAGAAAGTCGCGAATCAGCAGCTTCAACGAGCCGGGATCGATCCACTGATTCATCAATTTCGTTCGACCAAGCTTGCTGTGAGTGTTGGAATTGCGATCGCGCTCGGCGAAATTGACGCGATTTATGGCAAAGACTTTCGCATAATTAGCACGACCGGGAATCGCTTGCAGATTCAGTTGCAGCATAATCAGATTGCAAGCAGACTAAAAGCGTCTGTTGGAAGTCAGAAACAATGGCAAGGCTGGCTCGATTCAAAAGTCTTTGCGCTACCCGCGTCGCTGCCGCTCTCGTGCGGTTCCTAAGCTAAGAATCTGGGTTGCTTTAAAGATCAGATCAGGGAGTAGTTTCTTACAAATAATTTCATTCGCGAGCTATTCTTGTCGCTTTTGCCCAATGCTCAAGGGCAATTCTAACCCACAGGTCAATAGAAGTAGCACAATCAGGATTTGCCAGCAGTTGACGGTAGTGTTCAGAACCAAATGCTTGCATCTCGTCTCCCCAAGTCTGAAGCACCTCAAGTAATAGCATCGGTTGCTGCCAGTAAGCAGTTCTTCCCTGAACTCGGCGACCGTCAGGACTGTAACACAAGCGCTCAACTGTAGTCCAATCAGGCGTATCGATAAACATTCTGCACATTTGCCTACGGTCTGGGTGAGGGAGCCGGAGCAAGAGATTTAACTTTTTAGGCTGAGCAAGCGAATGCCACGGTGAACCAAAGCAAAATGCCGCGCACAGTCGCGTTTTTCCTTTACCGTAGACCAGACGCGACGGTAGAACGGTTTCCTTCATGCGTGGATCAAATTCCAACAAAGTTCGTCGAATGCGGAGAATGCGATCTCGATGAGTTTCTTCGACGTTTGCTAAGTTATTCAGCAATTTTCGAGGAACTGATGGAATCTCCCAACTAGAATTTTGAGTTGGGTAAGGAAGACTCGCCGACCAATTTTGCGTTTGAGATCGATCGTGCAACTTCCAGACAAATCCATTTTCGTCGGCAACAATCTCGAACTGTAGAAATTCGATCGACAACTGATTGTATTGCTGATCGATCAGGTTATCTCGATGAAACGAGGGTGCGATCGCGATTAAACGAATGGGCTGTGAATAATCAACCTGCTCCGAGAACGGCTGCTCTTGCTTCAGCGCGTGATAATAGCGAGTTAACTGCTGTACAACATATCGATCGACTTCATTTTTGAGTTCGATAACCACAAGTTGCCGATTTTGAGTCACGGCAAGGATGTCGCAAAACTGTCCTTTTATCGAATACTGACGTTTAATCGGAAGAAATTCAAACAGCCGATTCAACTGAATCCAAATGAATTCTTCCAGCTCTAATTCGCTGTAAAAATTCCACTGATTTCCATTCTGGCGCAACTGAGGCATCAAGATTCGGACAACAACTGCTTTAGGCAGAGGATTCCCAGTTGCATTGTCGCAATCCCAAATGTCTCCGTTTGATCGCAATTCTTGTCGGCGATCGAGGCAGTATCTGACGAGTTTCTAGCAGCCTAACTGTCCCAGGTGTTTGAGAATGCTGAAGACTTTAACTAAATCACCCGGATTCCGAATACCGAACAACTTCGATGTCGCATATCTCGGTTGAGCCTCTTGAACCAATTTAACGAACATAAAGCTGCCCCCAGTTGTAATCAAACCGAAGCAGGGACGCTCTGGATTGGGATTTGCCAGCATATAGGACAAAATTTGGGGCAGCCCTTCTTCAACCGAGAAAGAGGCTCTTTTGGATTCAACCACTAAAACCCAAAGTTGATCATTCAGCACAAGCGTATCAATATTGCCAGTAATCATTACTCCTTCATCCTCAGCAGCAATTTGTACTGACGGCTCTGAACGAATGTGAAACGGAGGAAGATAAAAGCCGCCTAAGAAGAGTAGGGGATCAAGGATAGCCATCCGAACTACTCCTTCAAGCAGGGGTGGGTAGTTTAAGAGATTGAGAAATCCATCGACTACGCGATCGAGAAACTGCTGTTCAGTTTCTGTGACGATCGGTAAGTCGTGTTGCCATTCTCGAAAGAACTGCTCATCTCGAACCAGGTGTAAGCCGAAGCGATCAATGAGGTCGCGGAGCGTAACATTTTTGGCTTGAAGGGTGAGTGTCATGGTAAGTATCTTTGGCAATGTTACAGAGAAATACTGGAAAGTTATTGCGTTACCTCCGGCACTCACATAGCGACTATACGACTGCGACAACAGGTGTACATTCTAGATTTGTCGCTAATCGAAACCGCCCTTCTAGAACTAACTCAAAATCGGACACAAAACTTGCCCGTTCACCAGGATTAAGCTGTGTAACATAAGAGTAGGTAGAGAGAACGGATTGCTGAGTGAGTAGTCGCTTCATCCTATCCAGTCCATCATCTCCTTGTTCAAACCACAACTCTCTCAAGTTTCGTGATCGCGCTTCCGCAGCACTAACTTGAAGCAGTCGGTTCATTGCCTCATTCGTCCAAATCTGCCAATCGCCTTCCATTAGAACCAGCGACTGAGGGCGGTCTGATAAGATTAGTCTCTCAGCCAATTTTAACACTTCGATTTCAGACAAACCAGTAGGATATGGCATTTTAAGCGGATCGTTATCTTGAGCAAGCGAGGCTGAAATATGCCAAGCCATTTGGTTTGCTCCATTCCAAGTCAGCAGCAACGCCCTCATTCCGCTTGCCAAAACTTCTGATGCCAAAAATTTGTAATTTTCCCTTAATGTCTTTGCATCTTCACGAGTAAGACACTGAATGACCAGTAGACGGGCGCTCTCATCCTCCCACTGGCTAACAGCTCGATAAAGTGCTGCCCCAGCTTTGTACAATCCCTGTTGGAATGCTTTCGCTGCACACTTGAATGTAAATATTCGAGCGTCGTGCATCGCCACAATCTGATGCGCTTGCAGAATGAGATTTTGCGGTTGGTAGCTGCTCATCCGGTCAACCCCCGTTTACGTGGTTGGTATGATGTGTGCAGGAAATTGCGTTCAACTCATCGAATGTCCATCTAGAGCCGTCCGGCTTCGTTAGCACTAACGTTAAGTCTAACAGTTGTTCCTCTGTCGGTTTATTGCCATTTCTTAAGCCAATTAAAGCTTCGATCGAGATATCAACCTCTTCGGCTAATCGCTCAAGCGTCCAACGTCGATTCCTCAGTTCAGTTTCAATCAAATCTGAGATCGAGTGACAGTCGGTACGCCTGCGAATTAATTCTGTTGCTGCTTCTGCCAGTCGCGCTAACTGATTGAGAGATAGCGTTGGAAGCCAAGATAGGACTCTGTTGAGTGTCAAGGGTTGCTCTGTTTGAGGCAGATTTCTCAACAACCCGTCTAGCTGTACTTCACCCGCGAGATAGCGAGACAGGTCTTCATCCGTACATCCAAGAAAGAATATTAACGCCTCGCGGTTCTTGCCTCTGGGCGTTTCAACGTCGCCGGACAGCCATCCCGACAAAGTTCCAGGGTCAACATTAATATCCCGACTGAAGGGACGCAAGCCTTTTTTACCCTTGAGCCGAGATATTAATGCTGAAAGTCTGCTCGTGCCCTCTGCCACAAAATAACCGCTAAATCAAACATTCTCAAGGATAAGCCCAAAAGCCGATTTAGTCTCGACTCAAGCTAAATCAGATAGTTCAGAGTAAATCAAACAAAACGTTTGACAATGTTTGATATTTTAGTATCATGATTCGTATGCGATCGAGAAACGTGACGCAGCGATCGCTCCCTCCGGTCTGAAACCATTCGTAGATTTTGATTAAGGAGAATGCGAATAATGACGAAAATGATTGACCCCTCTGATCCCGCAACCGCTCAACTCTTCGAGCGTGTTGATCCTGCGATCGATCAGAAGGCTTCTTACGTCCCTTCGGACGGAGCCTCTACGACTGTCGCAGCGAACGAAGTCTTGAACGGACGCGAACAAGACGGGTCTCATACAGTTCCTCCCGCTGATCTGCGGGAGATTGATCATTGGAAACCCGCAGAACCCCAGTTCTGTAAGGACATTGCCTTTTACTACGGGCAGTCGAAGCGCACAATTCAGAAATGGTTTGTCGATCTTCGTGAAATTGCACCTTGGCTTAAGGAATCCGAATTGCGATTGAGCGACGATCGCTACTCTCTCTTAGCCGTTGATCTTTTGGGAGAGCGCTATTTTGCTGGTTCAAAGAAGAAGTGGGCAGAGATTTTAACCGTCCGCTTTGTTGATCGTGTTGAAGCTTCACAATCACCTCCAATTCTCCCGGACGTTCTGCCACCTCAACAGAAAGAGTCTAATAACGCTGGTAGTAATCTGCCAGGGCTATCTCTACATATTGGTTCAACCCTCACCTTGCCACCGATTCCAGGTCTTGTTCCTAGCGGAAATGACCCAAGTTATTTGATTAAGATACAGCAGCGGCTCCAAGCATTTGAGCAACTGCAGCAGCAAACAATCGAGCAGATGCAAGCTCAGTACCAGGAAGCTCAAGATTTGAATGCTCAGTATCAGGAAGCGATGACCCTAAATGACCAGCTCCTGCTTCAAGAGTTTCAACTCCGAGGAGTACAGCTTGGTTTCACTGCTCTGCACGTTAAGCAGCAAGCGTTTAAATCCACCGTTCAAGCTGCTGAATCCGGATCGTTGTCTATGCCGGGAAAGCCCGAAGTCGAAATCGACCAACCCTCATCAGTCTGATTCTGATTGCGATCGGCTTGCTCGCAACGGTTTGGCTGCTTGCTCCCCACGTTCACTTTGCCAATTCCCCTCAAATCGATGGAAAGCCTCAAGTTCGCTGAATTGATAAGGGCAACATTTAAGCTAAATCAGTCATTACTGCAACTAAAGTCAGCACAGAATAACTGCAATCTTGCAGCGCTCGAACTTCAAATCGCAGAGCAATCACACGGCTTAGCCGTTACTCAATATCAGCGATCGCAAATTGCCCTAGCTTTAGCTCGCCATTATTAGGTTTTAGAGTCTTGACTCAAATACTTTCTCAAGGAGATACACTCATGACCATGCTTGTTTTTGCCTTTATTTGCGGACTGATTGCCGCCCCCTTAATCAAGGTGAATTTGGACGATCGCTTAATTCAATTTACATCGAGCGGGTTTGACCAAGCCAAGGGTTTAGCTCGGCAAGGCGTTGAGATTGCCTGGAAACATTACCAAGATCGTCAAAAACAAGAATTAACTGTTTCAAATGGCGCAGTTCCTCAGCGACAGGAATTGATTGTTTTACCTCAACCACAAGAGAAGTAAGCTTCCCGACGATGAGCTTTCATTACTTAATCCTTCCTTTCAAGGAGTTGTCTCTATGGCACATCTACAGCCGAACCAACTTCATTCCACGACCGAAGTAGCAGCACTACTGAAAGTGACAAAGGAGACGCTTCGCAGTCGTAAGAGTCGCGATAAAGCAAATCTCGTCGAAAATGTCCACTGGCAGTCTTTGGAGAACGGAACCGTTTGGACAACGCTGGGAGTTCTACTGCTTGCAGAACGAACCTCGACTCCGCAAGCGAAAACGGTGTTAGCCGAAACCGCGAGGCGATGGCATGATCAAGTCGCGGCGATCGTTCCCGTTGACCCGACTACTCAACTCAACACTCTAGAAGCTCACGATATTGGCAGCTTAAGTGTCGAAGAACAGCAAGTTTTTGTCGATGCAATTGGCGGAAAGCTGCCAGAAGCCGAGGTTCAAGATTTGCTGCAACAGATGCAGAGTCTCGATTCAGTGCCGGATTCCGCGTCAGAGCAAGAGGAAAGCGCAACACCACAACCGTTTGTGCAACACCGCAACGTGAAGCGTCGATCGCTGATTGCTGCCTCAGTTATTGCGTTCTTGCTGGGTGGGTTCAGTGTTGGTTCTATCCGATTGAATGCAACGACCTCGGCAACCACTTCCGATCCTGCTTTAAGTCGCGCTGTTGCATCCCAACTGAATCCAGTCGTTGCAGATCGCGATTCCACGATCGATCACTCTTTGGCTCTTGCCACGCAACAGGACGCGATCGACCGCGTAAGGCGCGATTACCTACTCATACAAGCAGAGCATAATCGCAAAGCAACCGGGATATCGATTGAAAAATGGCTCATTCGCCATCTCAATCAGCAGATCAAAGCATTAGGGAGTAGTGCCAAATATGATTCTGGCTCTGCTCAACAGATTGCAATTTTACGATCGATCTCAGGTGAAACAAGGGCGACATTACTGGCACTGCAATCAAACAAAGCTCCGGTTGGCTCATATTCCTCGACTGTCACATCACTGACGCGATCTTTTCGCCAGATTGTACAATCCCAACCGATCAAGGAGGCAAATCGATGATGTGTGCCACGTTCTGTGAAAGTACGGTCGCGGACATGGTGGAAGAACACTACCCGCTTCCGAACGGATATCGCTTAATGCTTACTGTTGCCACGACTCTTTTTCCAGATCAGATCAATGAAGCGATCGCTTATTGGAATCAACTAGAAGCAAAAGAGATTGGATTGATTTCATAAGCTTTCGGATTATCCACAAGAATGAGGAACAGCAAAATGACCTCGCTAACCTACGAAGATGTCATTCACGAGTATCAAAGATTGAACCTAAGTTTTGCTCTCGCTTTAGAAACAGTTTTATCGCTGTTTCCAGAGCAAATCGAGGAAGCGATCGCGCTTTGGAAGCTGTATGAAGCGTACAAGCTAGGCTTCAAAAATACGACTGAAAGGCTGCAAAACAATGTCATTCCATTTCAAGAGACAGGCATTTGCTTTGAGGCGTTAGAGCCAGCGCGATCGATGTTTCCGACTGAAATTGTTGAACTGAGGAGGCAATACGAAGCATACAAATTGGGATCGAAGTCTGCGAACACGCAAAGCGTGAGCTAAAGGCAGCGAACATCTGAAAAACAATCACGCTGTAACGGCAGCGTAAGGAGAGTTAGCACATGGCTAGATCGAGGAAAAAACAAGAAGAAACGCCGCTGACTGAAGTGGGACCGGATTTGACGGAGCCTTCCAGAGGGATCGTCGATCGCAAAGATAACAATGTCGTTCCATTTACAGGAGGTGAGCAAGACAACCAACCTGCGGCAGAAAGCTATAACCCTGCTGTGATCGACCAATTTTTAGTCGGATACGGAATTCAAATCGGTTAGGAGAACAACCATGCCTATTCAACTCCCTCAAAATTTCGATATCAATTTGCCAGATTTTAACGAGCTGGCAAGCGACGCGATCGGCTCTCCGGAGAGCGGATTCGCTCCAGGAAATCGCATTGTTCGGACATCTGACGCGGCTCGCGAAGAGCACGCGCAAGTGTACCGGGAGCAAATGAATACCATCGAGAATCTTACCGATGGTATCAAGTTGGTTACTAAAATCGTCAAAGCTGGTGTGGAGGCGACCACACTGGGACAAACTTTGATGAAATACCAGACCGGAATGCAAAATATCCGGACTGAGGGTGTGAATCTGCAAAAGGCTCAAACGAGAACGCAGATTGCTGAAGCAGAGTTAGGTCAGTTGCAATTGAAGCTCGGTTTTGAAACGAATAAGCTCCCAGTTCTAGAGCGAGGTTATGCCGCCAAACTTCAAGGGCTGCAAGTCCAAGCAGATATGGCTGAGCGAGAAACCGAGAGACTAATTTTGGAGCGTGACACGCGGTTTCCGTTAATTGATGTTCAAGCCCTGCGACAAGCGGCTTGAGGTTCGTGAGGGCTTTTGCAGCCCTCCACTCTAATTACGACCAAAAGGAGTCAGGGCAATGGTCACTCTCAAAGAAATCCTGCATACCGTAAGCTTAGGAGGAATTGTGGCAAGCATGGGCGTTCTAGCAGGCTCAGTGCTGACCAATAATGCTGTGCTTGCGAGCTTTTCCACGCTTTCTGGCACAGTGTCTTTGTATGCGTATGTCGGCTGTGAACGAAGTAACGATCGTAAACGGCTAAAGGCTGATTTAGACACAATTGCAGCAACGCTGAATCAAGCCGAGACAGAGCTTAAATCAGTCCAGCAGGATAAGTCACTTCTCGAATCACAGTTGCAGGCATTGCAGGGGGAATTAAGCACACTGCAGAGTCAGCTACAGCAAATGGTTGCGATTCGCCATGAGCGCGATGTTTTACTGGACGTTCAAGTGAAATACGAACGTTTGCAGGAAGACTATAAACGGCTCGATCAAGAACAAACTCAAGACAACATTGAGCTAGAAACTCTGCGATTCCAGTGTCAAGAGCTGCAAATTCAATCGCAGCAGGTAAAATCTGACCTCGATCGTGTGACCGCTGAAAACAGCAGCTTGAGCCATGAAAACTTAGAGTATAGAGCGCGATTTAACAGTGCAGATGAGTTAGCAAAACTTCGAGCAGGGAAGGAAGTCTCAGAGCTGCAAGATAAAATTGCAGCTCTGCAACAAACTTACAATCAAAAAATGACTGAATATGTCGCGTTAGCCGAAAAGCATAACGAGCTAATTGCAGTTCATGATTCAGCGTTGACCGACCTAAAAGGTAAATTTGCTTATCTTTCAGGCGAAGGATTTAAGGAAGTTGAAGAGGGATTTAACGCGGAACTGTCTGAGCGCGATCAGATTCTAATTGCTGCCTACAAGAAAATCTCAGAGCTAGAAGCTCCTCATTACTTTGATGACATTGGAGATTTCGTTCGCCCAAATCGGTTGATTAAAGCGATGTGGGAAAGCGAGCAGCCGCTTTGTTTAGACGGATCAGAGATTGTGCCTTATCCAGATAGTACTGGCTTTGATGTCTACTTCAGCCTGCGCGATCGCAAAGTCAGAGGGCAAGCGACGATCGATGCGCTTAACAATCGCGGCAATGAGTTCTCGGTTTTGTGTAGCTGCATCAAGGATGTGAAATTCTCATACGATCGGATTAATCCACATCGAATTAAAGCGACTTTCATATTGAGAAAAGCAACAACTCAAGGCAAAGAAGCCGAAATTATGAAGCTTTGGGAGCCTGCAAGCAAGTTCCCCAAATTAGTGAAAAAATGGGCACGAGTGCGAATTACAGGCGGATCAGAAACTGGGAAATCTCCGACTGTTGAAAACATGGTCGTCTGCATTCTTGAAGCTCGCCCAGGCAAAGTTTTTCTGCATAATCCTCAGCACAATTCTGTGAAAAACTACTGGAGTCTTCCGACTGCTTCAACCAGTCATGACGAGTCATTTGAGGCGTTAAAAGAACTTGCTGATGAAATTGAGCAGCGCTCTCAAGGTAAGTCAAGAAGTCAACATCAGCTTCATGTTTTTGATGAAATGGACAGCACAATGACTGAGCATCAGACTAGCTCAAAATACGTCAAGGAGATTGTGAAGCAAGCCTCACATCAAAATGTCTCAGTGATTATTTGTGGACAAAATGCTAATGCGAAGACATACCAGGGCATGGATCGCTCTGATTTCAACAATGTGGTCAACGTGCATCTAGGAAGTAATATTTTTGATGCTCTAGAAAACACAAATATGTCAAAGGATTGGGTCGATGAATTAAAGCCGAAAGCAACGAAGCTTTTAGAGTTTTGCGAGGCAAAGAATGCAGAACTTGGTCTCGACGCATCCGATCCAAAAGCCTATCGAGTAGCCCTCATTGTTGAGCCAAACAAGAAGCCCTATTTCATCGAGCTACCTGAGTTTGGTTGTTACGAGTATGACTCAAAAACTGCCGTATCACTACGGAAGGAACACCCTGTAAGCGTGGCGGAAACCGTGGCAGAACCACTGACAAGCGCAGAAGTAGAAAATGCTGAGAACTCAGTCTCAGTGAGCAATGGCAGCGTTGTCGGCACAGTGCCGGAATCTTACGATCGAGCGGGTGGCACGACTTTGGCGTGTCCAGTCGATCACGATCATAAACTGAGCGAACAGCGTGACGGTCGCTACTACTGTTCTGGATGCAAAGCTAAGTATGCAAAAGCCAAACTCAAGTGGATCTGATTAATTGGATTTAATCGAAGAAACACGATTAGTTTCTATTACTAAAGCAGCAGTGAATGGAGGATTCATTTCATGTATGGATACCGTGGAGATCGAGCAATCATTCGTAACTTTCTTACAGTTTTATTAGTAGGGTACCTCATTGGACAAGTTTTACCGCTTGGCGTTCTCCTGAATGCACTCGGACAAAATGTTAATAATCTCACACGACCCATTCAGCGATCTGTGAGACAGTGAGGAAATCATGCCATTTGTAACTGAAGCGGAACTTCAAGACTACTGTTTAGCCGTTTTAAAAAGTAAAGGAATTGCAGCCGAATCAGAAGTTTGGGTGGGCAAGCTTCGCGCTGATATTGTCACGGCTGACTCAGTTTATGAGTTGAAAAAAGTTCTCGATCGCACATCAATTTATCAAGCGCTAGGACAAGCAACAGCCTACAACAGAGTTTTAAAGCGTAAGTATATTCGCATTGTCGGGCAAGCGCCTATTAGTCCAACTGAATTGCAGCAAGCAATGACGATCGCGAAAGAGATTTCAACAAGCCAGATTGAAGTGAGTTTCGTTGAACATGACCCCTTCTGGCGGAGTGAGAGTGCAAGTCTTTCTGGTTGGTTCAATTTGAGTTTAGACAAACTCAATCTCATTATTAGAGAGGCTTTATGGATGATTGGCGGCGGAATTCTTTTTGCTTCAGTTGTGGCGATAGCTGTTAATAGCCTTGCAGGACATCGTGTACCAAGAGAAAGCCTTCCGGCTGAACAAAGAAATCAAGCTGAGCATTCCGATCAGTAGTAAATGAGTGCTACTTCTTCATCTAGAAGGGATTAAGGTTTGGGCGATCGTGCAGCCCTGATTGCAAAAGCGATCGCCCTTTTCTCATCCATGCAGCAAATGATTGATCATTTCAGAAGGTCAAACAGATCAAAAAGCCGACCGTACTGCCTGAGAAACATTCACGGTCGGCTCTATCCCCAGGTTTTAGCAAAAATGAGAGTAGAGGAAAATTGCGTAATTGCGCGTGATTTACGTATCAGTCATCATGTTTTTCGCAATGGTCAGCAAGCTGGCTATATCACTCGGAATTCGACAGGTCACTACGATGCACTTCCACTGACTCACGAACGCTTTGATTTACCAGAGTCGCAATTGTTATTTGGTTCTGATCTTTATGCGATTGCCATGCGCCTGCATAGAATCGGATGTACTGTTGTCCCACTCAATGCAAGTTAAATCCATGAACTGTCCCTACTGCCAATACGACCATACCTATCGCAACGGGTACAACAAATTGAAATCGGGACGCGCACCTAAGCGTTATTGTCCTAAATGCAAGCGAACCTTTCAAGAGAAGAAGCAAGATAAAGAAGGCGATATCGAGATGGTTCCGAAGTTGTAATCTGATCGAATGGAATGCAGTTTTTATCAAGAATGCTTTAACAGAGGGTCTGGACGTATTCCCCTCGATCAAACCGGAGTAGTTGATGTCATCGCTTTTCTAGAGTTATTGGAGGATTGATTATGGTTTGGGCAACGAAAGCAGAACGCAACATTGGATCAATCTCTGAAAAATTTCCAGAGATTGAAACCGATTACGTCGATCCAGCTTTGGGTCGAACTTTGGCTGAACACCTCAAATCATTTTGGTTACTGCGCCAGATGCACTATTACAGCCAAGGGTACGAGGCGGCAAAAGTTAAAGAATATTTAGAGCCTGAAAAGTTTTCTGAAAGGGATTGGATAGCGATCGCAGCCGTTTGCGAATTTAAGCGATCGTGGGCAATTCGGCAGATGGAAGAATGGGAAGCAACATAGAAGAGAGTTGAAGATCCGTCAAGGGCAAGAACATTGATCATTGAGTGATTCAATCTTGCGACATAGTTCTATGCAGCTTTTGAGTCGCTAAACATCGCTACAAGGTCGTTAAACTCAACCTTTACAGCGGCTGCGAAAGATTTCCATTGAGGAATAGATAAAGAAATCTCTTTTCCCTTTTCCCAAGTCCGTACAGTCCCAGATGAAACACCAATGGCGACCGCTAACTGCTCTTGCGACAGTTTAGCAGCTTCTCTTAATTCTCGAACTAAGTGAACTTTTGTTGCCATAGTGACTTGGGGAATGCAAAATTGCGACAAAAAATCACGATTAAAATTTACGCCATTTTGTGTCGTGTGTTCAAATTATCGCCTCTTTTCTGAATTTTGGTAATTATTCCTGAACGAAATATTTTCTCACCTGAGAAGTCTGAGTAACTGGTGTGATCCACGAGGCGGCTTCTACTTTTTATCGATAGTTTCTATCCGTGGATCATGACGTAGAAATTTAGTGACATTTACTTGCTGCAATTTTTGAGTAGGGTGTCGCGCCAACGACCTTGCCTGCAAGAGATAAAGAATGTTCTGCTTCGAGTGTTTATGTCTCCAGTGATCGTCTCTAGAAATTCAGAGGCGGTCGCTTTTTTGCCTTTGGATGGTTGCCAGAGCGGTCTCGCGACCAAGACTCAAACGCTGGCAAGAGCGATCTCGCGAAATTTCCACGGCAGAACGCGATCGCTGACATCTGCGTGACATCTTGTTTTTCTACGCTCAACTCAGGAATTGAACGATTGCGACAAGCCATTGCTTGCCGCACCGTTTTAACGATCATTAACGACGATTCATCATGCAGCAACCTCAAGACACTCATGTACTGACTAATCCGAATGATTTCCTCGCCTCGACCGCGCACCAGTCGATCGATAAATTTCCGTCAGGCAGTAATTTAAGTGCATTCGATGACTAAGCCAGCGCGGACGCAGCCTCACGCTCTACCTGAAAGGTGAGTGTCGAGTAATTCACAAACAGTATTCCGCCCATTACACTACTTCTATGGATATTCTTTCTGAACTCCGTTCCTTCGGACTGAATCTCGAACCTCGCGAGTGGCAGCGTCAAGCGCTCGACTGCTACCTGCGTGAAGTGCCCAAAAACTTTCTCGCCTGCGTGTGTCCTGGGGCGGGAAAAACCATTTTTGCTGCATTAGTGAGTCATGCGCTGCTCAGACTCGCCATCGTTCGCCAAATCGTGATTGTGGTTCACTCCGACCATCTACGATCTCAGTGGATTGAAGAATTTGCCAAGTTGCATCTCCGACTCAATACAGAAATTAAACGAGCCGGAAGCGATGGCTACATCGAAAAAGACGGATTCGTACTGACCTATCAGCAACTTGCGAGTCCAGGAATGGCTGAAATGGTGCATCGGGTCGTGCAGGGTCGTCACCGGACTCTGGTAATCCTGGAAGAGTGTCACCACATGGCGGAAAGTCGATCGTGGGGCGATGCCGTACAGATTGCGATGCGTCAAGTTTGGAAACGCTTACTGTTGAGCGGAACTCCATTTCGCCATGACGACGCGCCGATCCCATACGTGCGCTATCGTGATCGTATCGGACAATCTGATTTCACTTACGGCTACGATGATGCACTGAAAGCAGGAATCGTAGCTCCGATTTATTTTCCCTCTTACGGTGGACTAACGCGCTGGCGGATGGGAGAACAGGAATTCAGTGCTGCATTTGGAACATCGCTAAGTGAGACGGCTGCGGCTCAACAACTGAATACAGCGATCTCGAATGCAAGCTGGATCAAAACCGTGTTGCAGGATGCCCACGATCGGTTATTGGATCTGCGCTCCTTTCACCCAGAAGCGGGCGGTTTGGTGATTGCAAAGAATCAGTCTCATGCTCGATGGATTGCCGAAATTCTTACAGAGATTGCAGAAGTGCCCCCAGTTTTAGTGATCTCAGACATCGAAACCTCGCAAGCCGCGATCGCACAATTTCGTACAAGTCACGATCCCTGGATCGTTGCTGTGAAAATGATCAGTGAAGGCGTTGACATTCCTCGGCTCCGTGTCGGTGTATTTGCGACGAATGTGCGAACTGAATTGTTTTTCCGGCAGGTCGTCGGACGGCTCATTCGAGTACAGGACGGCTTGAACGATCAAAGCGCTTACCTGTATGTCCCACAACACCCGATTCTTCTGCGGTATGCGCGTGAGATTGCGAAAGAGCGTCGCCACGTTCTACTAATTTCGCCCCCAGCCGAAACGCAACGGATGAACGGAGTAGCAGCACAGTGGCTTCTACCCTTGAGCGCTGAAGCGATCGCAGGATTAACGTTACTGCCGGGAGGAGAATTCTCAGCGCAGGAGTTAGAGATCGCCCAGCAGGTGCGTGATCGGGCAAAGCTGTCTCATCTTTCGCTGGAAACGGTGGCGCAATTGCTCAGAGCGCAGCATCAACTTGCTAATAAACAGTTCACAACGTTTAATGAAGGAATAAAGCATTGCGATCAATTCACGGATTAGGCATCAGACAAGGCGATTTCTATGGAACACGCACTCGAAAAATCGCTTGATGGACGCTGGAATTGCTCGATTTGTCAGTGGCATTGGAAGTCGAAACCGCAATCGCAGTGCCCTAACGTTCCTCGCTACATCTGGCAGACTGTACCGCTACACCTCAAAACTCAGACTGAACTGAGGAAAATCGGACTAAAGCCAGCGAAAGGAGAGCGACCCTCCGGATGTGTCTACAGCCCGACAAAAACTGACTACTACTGGCTATACGATGTTGCCCAAGTCGAACCGAAGCCGAAGGCAACTCGCGCCCAGCTTGCTGCTCTAGACAAAGCTCGATCGCTCCTAAATGAATCAGTGGCGATGGCAAATGCCGGACGAGGTGCTTTGGAATCGTATAAAGGCGGATTGATTGAAGTGCGCCCAACTGATCCTGACTATCGAGAGACTAACCGCTATCCTTGGTATTTAGCTGCTATACATTTGCCTGATGGTGATGCGTATCAAGGGTTCTCATATCACTTTTCAACGCATCTTGCTGCGATCAAGTATGGCAAAAAGGTATTTGATTGGATTGTTGCCAATTCCAAGAAGATTACCTACTGGGGAGGCTACACAGGTGATCGTAGCGAAGGAGGACTTGGCATTACGCTGCAACGCCGTCAGCGTGAATACCCTCAGTGCAGCTTGCCTTACTTCTACTATCTTCAGCATTACGACTACGATGAACCGACTTATCTAAAGGTTCAAACGCAGTTCGGGCAGAATCTTGAAGATGCAATTGCGGCAGGATACGTAGAAGCGATCGAACTGCCTTATTACATCGAGCGTTGCAGTAAAGCTCTGGTAGTCGTTTGTAATAGCAAAGCAGCAGCAGAAGTGGGATGGGCGGATGCTTGGAGTGTGGGCTTTCAAATCTAATCCGACAAGATCTGCTCGTGTCGATCGCGTCTAAATTTTTGACTTGAGTCGAAGTGCTGAGACCGAGCCAGCGTGGGAGCTAGGTCAGTTTCGTGGTCATTTATTAAAGGGCGATTGAGTCAACGTTTTAATTGCATTGAGGATCGAGAGTTCCTGACCCGGTGGGATCGCTTCCCCGTTGACGACGAATGAAGCTTTTGATTGGACAGGGCGGTTCGATCGATGAGAAGCGTAACGGCTCCATGCTGGAGTTGGGATTGCAGGATTTCTTGATCAATCCAGTGTTTGGCGTGGGAGATCGCATTTGCTTGATTGGCGCTGCCGCTGATCGAAGTGCGTTCGCCTGTGGGAGCAACGAAGCGCGGCACAAACCAGTAAGGCGACTTTCCGATTTTCAAATCGCGATAGCGCAGAATGCAAAACTGAAAGTTGCGGTAGGACTGAACGAACACGACGAGTTGAGCGTCGGATTCATTGAGTTGAAACGCATGAGCATCAAAGTTGAGCATGAGCGTGAAGAGCTAGACGATTGCTACTAGCATCGAATGCGCGATCGCTTTTGCCATCGACGAAGTAAGCGGCAAGTCTCCATGCAATCCACCAAATACTAGGACATTGAACGCTGAAGGGGTTCCATCTGCCGTGCGCCTAAGTCCGTGCCAAATTCCGACTGGATCGATCACGATAATTTGAACACCAGTCTTGAGCATTTCTTCACCCAGCTTGGTCGCTGCGTAGCTTTTTCCAGAGCCGTTGGAGCCAACAAAAGCAAATTTTTGTGTTGCAGCCTCGTGTGTGAGGATGAGCAGATTTTGGGCGAGTTTGATCATGGATCGATTCTCATCAACTAAGTATCAGCGAGTTCAGTTGAGGCAGGATGGGTCCAATTAATCCTTCTCCGGTTGAGGTTGCGCCTCGAACCAGCTCTCGAATTCATCCTTCAACTGAGGAATTTCCCCACTTCTGCCGTAGTTAGCCCGATCGTCCAACGCGAGATTGTGATTATATTTATCCATCTGGGTTTTAATTTCAGACCAGAAGGGTTTAACGGTCAGCGCGATATTACTTCCAGTGAGGGAAGCGATGAGGGATTGAGTAATTGCCCATTGTTGGTCATGCTGCACTTCTTGATTGCGTTCCTGAATAAATCTCACGGCTCCTTCGAGTTTGGTTCGAGCGGATCTGCGCCCAGGGCTGCGAGATTTTGATATCGTTTTTGAAGTGGGCTTTGGTGCGGCGGGTGTCGCCTCTGTGGTTTCGATGGTTTGGATCGCAGGTTGAGCGGATTGATCCTTGGGCATGGAATCGGGTGGGCTTGCAGGTGAATCGTCTCCGAGGAACGACCGCGCAAATTTCTCCAGGTTATCGAGTTTAGCTTTATAAGCGGCATTTTCCGCTCGAAGCAGTTGAATCTGATGTTTGAGAGGTTCAGTTTGTTCCACCTGTCCTTGCTTCGCTTGTTCTAACTCCCGGACTTGTTGTTGGAGCAGTTCGACTTCGAGCTTGAGTTGATCGCGATCGCGTTGGAGGCTTTCCGCAATTTGTTTGTGATGTTGAGCTTCGGTTCTGAGGAACCCGATCGTTTGGGAGAGTTCAGTGAGAGCATCCATAAATTTAGACTCTGGTGTGATTTCAGCAGTTTTCTTGATCGCATTATTCTTGATCGCATTATTCTTGATCGCATTATTCTTGATCGCATTATTCTCGATCGCAGTCTTATGTTTGATCGTCGTTTCCGAGTGAATTGCGGTGGCTGATTCTGGTTGAGGAGACAACTGGGGCTGTACAACTTCAGGTTCAGTCGGTTGCTCCTTCAAAACGCCCTTTGTTCCGATGTGATTGCCGCTTTGATCCACGAGGTAGTAATGGAAGTAATGCGCCGTCGAGCTACTATTTTGGAGTTGTTGCAAATCGCGTACCCCCACGATGTGCCCCAGTTGTTCTTGTAAGAATCTGTGATCCCCTTTTGTGGGCGGACAAAAGAAGTGAATGGCAGCGATCGCATAAACGGCTCGAAGATTATGAATCGTCGTCGCGGATTCGCCGTCGAGCGTGGGGACAATCTCGTCAAACTGCAATGCTGCGACCCGTTGCACCGATTTATTCATGCGAGCATTAATTTGTTGTGGAGACAACTTCTGCAATTCCTGGACGCGATCGAGCTTGCGGAACCGATTGATCGCCTTCCAGACCTCAGTTGCCTCAATCAAGCAGAGGGTATTGTACGCTTCCGTCTCAGATCGCTTCTTAAGCTGCCCTGCAAACCGCAACAGATAGGGATGATCGGTGCGAACGAACTTATTTTGAATCACCTCACTGAACCGTCTACCTGTGACGGCAGCAATTCCCACCGCCAACTCATTGTGGTCGGAACTGGTTAACAACTCCCGTGCTTTCTCTAAATAGCGATCGATCTGGACAGGTTTGAGATGGTCCTGCTTGTGGTTGTTTCTCGTATTGTCTTGATTGGAGATCGCGGTGTATTCCGCATTGTCGTACTTCATTGCAAGATAAGCATAATGTCCTTTAAAATGCAGCGTTTCGCCACTGCGCTTTTGGTAATCGTAATCGAGCAGAGTATTTGCCGTGAGCGGCAGAGTTCCATCATTGGTGGCGTTCTCGATCGCATCCCTGTAGTGGCGGATGTAGTTTTTGGCGATCGTTGCTTTGGAGTAGCCTTCTTCGAGTAGCGCTAATTCCTCGGCGCAGAATTGGTCAATTGCGGCTTGATCGTCGAGTGTTTTCAACTGATCGACAAAAGATTGCACCAGTTCGATTAGTTCGTCGTGGGTGAGGCGCGTTCTTGATTTTTGCTCAATGCGATCGCGGAAGCGTTGAATGATGTCATTTCGAGTCATAGCAGTGACCTTAGAGGATGAACCGGATCTCCGGATGAGTTAAGTACACTAGCGCTCCTGCCAGTGCAAGCAAAAGCAACCAAACCATAGCGCTCGATAAAGCACTAAATCATGCTCTAGACAGAATGCGCCGATAGTCCAGAGTCCTAAGTTGCGTTCAAAGTGAAGACCAAATTTCTCTTGTCTCATCTACTTTTCTCCTTCGGTGCAATTGTGTTGATGTTGCTAGGTTTCCAAGTTATCGACGGTGGCTTCGCCTAGCCGCAGGCAATGCGCCAAAGCAGTTTCTAAAGCTTTCTCAGTTCGTAACCGTCCGCCTCGGTTTTGTCTTTGCTTTGTAGATATTCTCGGAACTGTTTTTCTGCCATGACCTTGCCTTGAGCCGAAAGGTATTTAGCGTGATTGCCATTGAGAAAAATGGCATAGCAGTATTTGGGTTGTTCACGTCGTCGAGCGGATTGAGGTGCGCTAAGTTTACGTCCCATTGAAAGCTCTCCTTAATTTCTACAGATTGACCGAATTTGTTCTTGCTGTAGCAGATCAATCTCTGGTGCAGGGAGTGTATTCTATCCGAGGTTTTTCGATTGTCCAGACCCAACCGAGATTGAACAGCGCATCTTTGACTTGAGGAATTTCTTTCACGTAGAAAGCCATAGGGGAGGTGTATTTGTATAGCCATATTATACACTCTTACTTTCACCCATTGTATAGTGCTAAGTTTTGATGTGTGTCCTCACTTTTATTGATCGCAATAATCGCGGCATCCTTCACAATCGATTTGGTTGGGATGGACAGCACAACGAATTAATCCTTCATTCAGATATTGACAGCAAGGGGGCGAGCTAAGGTTGGTTGCCGTCTCAGCCGGATAGAAGTCTGTGTCCTCTGATGAACCATAAACGGCTTCTTCAAGTTCTGCGATGCGATTGAGCAAGCGGATTTGTTCATCAATCCGATCGTTCAAGCGCAATTCCAAATCCCTAACTCGTCGTTGAGTTTCTGCCAGATCAAACAGAAGGGAGTTTGTTGCGGCGATCGCGTAGCTGTGTTGTTGTGGGTCAAGTTGCTGACTCAATTTAATCCGCTCCTGCCTTTCGGAGCGATTCATCTCAGCATCAATGAGCGTGTTAGCAGTGAGTGCGATCGCGATGCTTCCTCCAAAGAAAGGCAGTGTTGTGATAAATGCTTGAATCGCGAAATTCCGAAACGGCTGGCTCTGAGCCGGAGCAACGAATGGGCTGGTAATAATCCAAGTCCCAAAACCGCTAGCACTCATCAGCAGTCCTGAGATCGCGATGATCGAACAAATGCCACCGATCACAAGCAGTAAATCAAAACTCCAGTCCGGTAACTTCCGCATCTTGACTCTCCTTTAAGACTTTCCGTTGATGTGAGGTCTGAACGTCCAATTAATTCTTTCTCCAGTCACTTTTGTTGATTTAGGGACTTGATGCAGGTGGGTTGATTGACAACCAGGGCGCATCAAGAGAAGCGACCCATGCTCCAAATCAAAATGCTGAATTGAACTGTCCTGTCTAGATTTAAGGCTAAATCGACGGGTTGCGCCGAGGCTTACCGAGGAGATCGCAGGTTCTTTGCCCATTGTCGGTTCATCATCGGAGTGCCAGCTAATTGAATCCCTTCCAGAACGATAGCGATTGCCGACTGTAATGTGATAGCGATGCTGTGTGGTTGTCTCTATCTTCTCCTTGAGCCAAAGGAGCCATTCCGTCCAGGGTTTCGGTTGCAGCAACACTGAATGGCTGTAGAGATAGTCACAGCCAGAATCGCCGTAGATTGTTTCTAGACGAGGGACAGGCATGACTTTTCCGAGCATCGTAATTTGATTCTGTTGCCAGGTCAGTCGCTGGCTTTGAGTGAACAACCAATCTGCCTCCTGCTTGGAAAGGAAGTTCGGGAAATAGTTGATCGGAGCATCAAATTGCTCAAGGATGAGAAGTTGCATCAGTTTTGGGAGTGAAGGAGCCAGTTGTAGAGAGTGATGATCGCGTTCGACGTAGCGAAGAGCGCGATGAATTGCATCAAATTGCTGTGCCATTTTGAGAGCCAGATCAGATGAAGTGCATTCGCCGTGAGGGAATCGATCGCGACACTGAAGCAGATCAGATGGATTGAGAAGAATATTGCGGGAGTACGATTGTAGTCATACAGCATGAGGCTGAAGAGAAAGACGATCGCGCCGATTTTGCAAGCAATGACAGTTGGCAAGAACATAGTTTTAGTTGGTAAACGTTACCGCTGTAGTTTGGTACACGGAAATGTGTTCACTAAACGTTGGGATTGAGCGCTCGGACAGCTCTGATGATTTTGCCTTGTGCTTTTGTGCCGTCTGGGTTCCATTGATTGCGAACGAGTTCACAAACGACCCGAACGGACTTTCCGAGTCTGTGGAAGGGCAGGAGTTGAAGATCAACGATCGAGCTTTAGTACTGGGATTCCCAGAATTGATTTAGGTTGTTGTAAGTTCCCTGAATGCCAATTTTCTTTAGCACAAGACCAGTCGGCAGCTTAATGCAGAGAGGCAGTTGTCGTTGTACTTCCTCTTCCGCCAGGAGAACAGAATCAGCGTTAGATTCCACCATAAAATCTAGATAAAGGGTTTCTTCATCCAAACGCCCACACCCCTCATCTGGATTAAGAACAAACACTTGAGAAGCAACAGAGGAGACAATCTCAAAGTCTTTAAGATCGACCGAATTCCTGCGATCTGCGTGAAAATATAAAGTTGCATCGACCGAAAACCTTGCCCGTTCTAACTGTTGCGGCTCCACTTCCGCTTGAAGGATCGTGAGGAGGGATCGTAGTTCTTCCCCCAATAGATCGCGGTTGTCTTCGGTAATATTGAGGTGATCATATTTTTGTGTTTGCTCATTCCAGTGAGCCTCGATCAAGTCATCGACATTGGCAGCCGTAAAGCTGAGTGCTAACCGAATAAGGGTGAACTGTCGTGCGGTGGGATTGTTCATCATGTTTAGGAAATTCTTGTGAGCGAGGAGCGATTGGACAGGTGCAAATGGGAGGAGGTTGAGTATTCCCTTGATTCATCGGGTTCCGGTATCGAAATCAGCCAGCCAATAGGCATCTTCAAAATAGATACAGATGAAATGCCCACCGGGAAGATGTGCCAGGGATGCAGCCAGAAGCAGGCGTTGATCTTGAACCAGTTGAATCACGTAGTCAGGTTGATGGAGAGCCGCCCAAGCGACTTGAGACAGACTGAGTTTAGGCGAGGGCAGCAGGAACCATTTTCGCCCGTCTTCATAGCGAGAAAGGGTGCGGCGATCCGCATAATCAATCATGCTTTTGAGGTATTCAACAGAGGGTGTGAGCTTGGGGTCGATTTGAAGTTGTGCCATAGAGGGAGTTCGGTCAGATTAGTGATTTTCTTTAAGTTGTTGAGTTCTTTTGCGGATTAGGAGTTGCTTCTGTCGTTTGAGCGAGAGGCGGTTATAGATGTGCTGATCACTGGCAGCAAGGATGAGCAAGGTATTGATGATTTCGTCATATCCGGGTTCACCAGGCAAACTGTCAGCGAGGTCAGAGAGAGCCTGATTGCCAGTAGGCGTGAGGTTGAGGGGAAACTGTAGAGACATAATTTTTAGTGTTCTAGAAAGGAACGTCATCGGGGTTGGATGGCTCGGTGTTCAGGGGTAGGGGTGGTAGCGGTAAGCGAAGATTGGGGATGGGCTTGCCAAAGACATTACAAATGGTTCCAATGATCGGGAGATAGAGATCATCGGCATAGCGATCGAGGTTTTGGGGATGCAGTAGGGCATAGTCTTCGTCGTAACCGCCCGCTTCAAATTGGTCGTGGTGTTGCATCCAATGTTCGATCGCGGCTTCGCGAGTGGCAAAGGCAGCAATGATCGCTCGATTCTCTCCCGGCAATATTGCATCGGTGACGCGGCAATATTGAGATCCAGAGAGAAGAATAACGCTGAAGCCAGCTTGCAGGAGATTTGCGAACAGATCTGAGTGTGGAAAGCAGTCGGGGCGCGTGGCTTGGGAGTGCTGAAATGCCAATTGGAACTCGGTCATGTGCTGTATTGCTCCGGAGTGAAGGGTGATGGGCAGTTTTCGGTCTAGGTCCGTCGATGCCCAGGACAGGTTGCAGTAGAAGAGAGGTTAGGAGAGTTGTTATTTTCGGAGGGAGTGGAGGGATTAGCACGGCACTCTTTCTTATGCTTTGGATCGAGCGACTGACAGCAATCTGCGTAGTCCTGAGATGAACGTTTAAGACGTAGTGGGGAGAACCGAGCCGAGGCGGTGAGCAACCCTTGCCCAGCAGTCAGAGTGGATTGTGAAAAAGATCGACCTCTGTTTTCAGCGGTCAGCCTGCTTTTCTCTATTTCAATTGTATGCGATTGATTCAAAATCGTCTACGTTTGAGCAATCAAGAATTCTAATGTTTTCGAGTGTTTGAGTTCGATACGATCCGGTATTAGCAGTATATTCAGAAAGAAAACATCTAAATAGACCATCAGTTATGTTTATATCAATCGTGTGCAAATGAAAGAATAAATTTGATAAAGTGCAGGAACCGGATTTAATGAGGATGTGAAATGAAAGAGATCGAACCTATGCCTCGTCAACCTGTCTCGTACCGACTTGATGAACGAGTCATCAGCGTCATCGAAACGCTGGCTCGTCGCTCCGGTGTGGAACCGCAGCGCTATCTGGAGAACTACTTTTTTTTACGCGGCAAAGAACTCGAACTGATTGCACCGGAAGCTCAACCGTTGGGAGAAACACGCGGCGGAAAACGAGCGGGAGCCGGAAAACCGAAGAAACCGCGCGATCGCACTTCGGATCAGCCCGGTGGCGAGGCAGGATAGTTCTGCCGCCAACGAAATCACACTGTTGTACTCAATTCGGATAAATATCAATGACGCGGATTCACCACGACCAATTTGCGAAACAGTGCTTGGGGGGCTTTTTAGCGCCGTTTGGCATAGTGGAGATTAGTCGCGAGATCAGTAGCGAAGTGCGGCAGGTCGATGTTTGGTTTGTCCCCGGTGACAGTTCGACCGCGCAACTCAACGCATTAGGGGTGTTAGGACAAATGGCACAAACGCCGTGCTTACTAGAAGCGTTTCGCAATCAGATTCAGGCGACGCACATTCTCGACTGTCAAAGCAAGCTGAACGAAGTCCGACATGAGCGGTTGCGGAGTGCGAAAAGCCAGAATCAGCGACTCTCTGAGGCTGAGAAGCCGAGATTATGGTTAATTTCGCCGTCTGTGTCGCGACGAGTGCTGGAGGAGTTTAGTGCGCTCTCAGATTCAAAGTGGACAGAGGGAGTGTATTTTCTGCCCAAGGGACAGCGGATTGGGGTAGTCGCAATCAACCAACTTCCCGTGGCTCCAGAGACGTTATGGTTAAGGTTGATGGGGCGAGATCGGGTGCAAAGTGCTGCGATTGCGGAATTAATGGCATTGCCAGCCACGACTCTGTTTCGGGATCATGCGTTAGAGCGGTTAGCGAACTTGCGTTTAACGATTGCGGCAAGGCAGAATTTAAGTAGTGATGAACGAGGCTTAATCATGACATTATCTCCGGTGTACGAGCAGTGGCAAGCGGAAACTCTCCAGCAAGGACGGCAAGAAGGACGGCAAGAGGGCAAGTTTGAGTTGGTGGAACGCCTCTTGACGCGAAAAGTGGGGGAGCTTTCTCCCGATGTGCGATCGCGAATTGCGGGACTCTCGATCGCGCAACTGAATGAATTAGGCGAGGCGCTATTGGATTTTTCAAGTGCTGACGATTTAGCTCAATGGCTTGAGGTGCATGGGATGGCATGATCTGGGATTATTGCCATCTGAAGGAGAAGTTTTGCTTGAGTCATCGGAAGCGCGATCGCACTCCTGATCTCCTTTGACGGCTCAAAGACAGAGGTAATTAACTTGATTGCGGATACGAGCGTTGAGAAAGCGACCGTTGAGGTTGGAGAATTAACGGGAGCGCCAGTGATGGAGATTGCCGGATGGAAGTGGAGTCATTCCGGTGCAATTTGACCTGTATCGATATCTAACTACTATTGTAACGATGTCTAAAAAACCATCAATTAGATATAGATAAACCAGATAAGTGCTAGAGCGGAAGCGTCTTCAATGAGATCGTCAATTCTGGGGCACGATGTTGAATTAAGGGTTGAACCGTCAGGAAAACCTTGCTTGGATCACCTTTTGATTGTGGAGAGTTTTGATTGCATCGAAGTAAGCGCCCGTCGTCTAGGAATGCCTGGTCAATGAGTAGATGATTTGGAGGAACAATGCAGTTTTGGGAGTGATAGGAAATGAAAATAGGAAGGTCTGAATCACCTAAATTTTGGGCGACCCAAGTTTCTAGCGGCGGGTCAATCTCATAATTTTCGGGGTAGTAAATTTTACTTTCTAGCATGGGTATCAGCTTTGTTGAATGGATTGTTTTCGTAGGGTGCTTGTTTGGTTTTGGGCGAGTGATCGGGGGGACAGATTGCAGCAGACAGAAGAAACTTTGAGCCATTCATCAAACATTGAGAGTTTGAGGCGCTTTCCAACCTGCGAGAAGATCGCCGTAATGCTGTTCCATCTCGCTAAGGGCATCCGGTCAGATTGGCGTTTGGCGGATGCCTTGTTTTGTATACCTCTACCTATGAGTAGTCAAGCCTATACACAATCTTTAGTTAAAGATATATAAAGTCAAAGATTGTGACTGAGCGCAATTTCGTCGATCGCACTTTGCTACTTGTAAGGATCGGATCGGTAGCAACGATGTGGCTCAACGCCCTCGACGTTTCCTTGAAGTTGCTGTAATGCCTGCTCAAACGCCTGTGTTCCAACGCTAGTGACAAGCAGCCCCAGAACGTTGAGCGCTCGTTGGATGGCATCTTTTTGACTCGACAGCGCGACACTGGTGAGGCAATTGGGATCGCGTCCCAATCGTTTGCAAGCTTGCTCGATCGCGAACCAGAGGGCTTGATCGCGATGATCCCAATCAAATTGCTGAAGTACTCTATCATCGTGGGTTGTGACGTTGATCTGGTTTTCTGACAGGCGCAGTTCGATTTGTGCTTCAAGTACAACGAGCGGAATGTGATTGTCATACCGACAGCGTTGATAAGCGGGAATATTGGTATTCATTGAGGTTGAATGCCTCCGCTAGTGTCGCGTAACACGGTATTTGTCCTCGTTAACAAATTAAATGTCCGGAGCGCGAGTTGTAAAAATGCTTGTCCCAACTGGATTTGAGCTTGTTTTT
>JALOOO010000182.1 GCA_025454375.1 Leptolyngbya sp. Prado105
TTCGGCAAAATTACCGCTTGCCAGGGTGTAAGTCGGATCTCTCCTGAACCGTAAGCTTGGGCAAGTTCGATCACCTGTTGAAACTGCGCGATCGACATCTGCCCCAACGTCAATGCAATCCCAACATAAAACAATCCCGTCTGCTTCTGAGAATGCACTCCAACGACTTGAGAAATCCCGCTTTTTAGATCGACCGGATGAGGATCAACCTCGAATTTTGCTCGATCGAGAATACCTTGCACTCCCCAATCTTTCAGCAAATCTCTCATTCTTGGCTTCTTCGGACTTTGAGACTGTTGCACATAGTCTAAGTAAACTTCGGTGAGTTTCGCGATCGCGCTAACGCATTCCTCAGTATCAATCACAACTCCAGTTTCATATAGGTGCTTATCTGCGCCAAATGCTAACTGAAATTGATGGGATGAAATCGCCGAAAGCTGAATCTCATTGTATCGGTGCTGCCAAGCCTGCTCAGATCGAGTGCCAATACTAACCTGTCCGCCGCCATCGATTCCGATACTAAATTTTGGCGGCAATCCAACGAGTGCAGGTGTCGATTGGATATAAGTATCAATCCTGTGAACGAGCGATCGCACATCGATGAATTCTGCTGCATCAATTCCTGCCGTTGGACTTGCCATCACATTGCGAAGATGATCGACGTGAGGATTTTTAGCGGCTAGTCCGACATTTTGGAGAATTTCAAAGCGTTCTGGAGCGGATGAAACGGCTCGAAATTGCAAATTTGCGCGATTTGTAACTTGGATCGTCGAAGTCTGCCAGCGATCAACAAATTGCGCGATCGTCTTCGCCTGCTCTAAGTTTAGAATTCCGCCTGGAACTCGAATCCGCATCAAGATCCCATCTTGAGCAGGGGTTTCATAAAATAGTCCCGGACAGGGGTTTGCACTCACGAACTCGCTCATAAACTCCTTCCCCGTGGTTCGCGGAGAATTAAATAGAAGACTCGCTCAAAATTGGCATTCTGACTCGATTTGACAATCATCACAGTTGCGCCACAGTACCGGATTTGCACCGGACTTCCCCAATCCTAAGCCAAAGCAGCATATCACACTCGATCAAGGAAGATTGCGATTCTCAACTCTTTCTAAATCTTTTGCAAGGCGATTTTTTAGAAGATTAAATCAGCGCAGGCAATGGAATTGGACTTCAAAATTTGTTGTGATATTCTAGCGAATATCTATGTATCAATTCCGTTCGAGATACGAGTGCTAATCGATACAGTTGGCGGCGAGTAGAGCGTAATCAGTGATCACGACGATCGCAGAGTTTGAAATCGCGATCGTTGAGGTCGTTAAACAAATACCAGCCTCTTCATATGAGAGAGGCGGATTTTACTGTTGCTTGAATCTCTCCTACGGTCAACTTCTCATGAAAATTTTTGAATTTAGAGCAGATGAGCTTGAACTGCTGCAAAAAAACTCGGAAAACCAAATTCTCTTTCAAGGCAAAACATTCGTCAAAGGAGTTACTATCTCCTCACGGTTCCATCAGCAGATTGTCGATAAATTGCGCCTAGAAGCCGACCACACCACGTTCTGTCTGATTGTTGAAATGGAGATTGGCTACATTGTTTGGAACGAAGTAAAACCGGATGAATCTGTGCCGGATGAAGCACTTGATCTACTGCTCAATGATTCTGAAATCGCGCCCTTAGATCCATCAAAAGATCCATCAAATTTACCGATCGCGGATCAATCTGAAGACATTGCCACAATGATAGTTCCACTTGTGGCACAGGTGATCGAAGCAGTTCTGACTCAAAAAAAATCGATGACCCTCGAACAACTGACTCATGCCTTACAGCCAGTCATTTCAGACCCCAATGTTGCTTCAGAACTCGCAGAAAAATTGTTTACAGAACTGGAAAAATCCAACGAGGTCGAATCTAATCCCGACCCAGTACGATCGCGACCTATTTTAAGAAAGTACCGAGGGATTTCATATCGGTTTGATCCTCAGTCCTCCGGACTGCATCCAACCCGTCCCATTCGGAGAAAGTATCGTGGAATTTCATACTAGATCGTAGAGAACTGATCACACTGAGAATCTAACCAAATCGAAACACGGCAGAGAGGAAATCGCAAGCTGAGATGTCAACAGCATTTCACTGCCCTTTCTCTCTAGCAATCTCACCCGACAAGCCAGGTGAGATTTTTTTTCATCCTCAATTTTCGATGTTACACTTTACACGCAATCCATACGTAGAAACTCTCCCCGATGAGGGAGTCAGATTCGATCGAGGTCTATCAGCATAAGAGATAGGTCTTTGCGTGCTTCTACCGAATGTGTTCCCCGTAACTTGAGGTAATCTGTGATGCCAACTCGTTCTAAAGACCTCATCCTATCTTTAGCAACCAATCTCGATTTTAATGACTACGCTCGGTTTCTCAAGTCGGCTCGGCGCTATTGCCCTGCTGAAACAACCGACATTGTATTACTGGTCGAACCGATGGAAGCCCGCTATATCGAACTTGCTGAACAGTTGCAAGTCAAGCTGATTCCGATCGCAAATTTCTCTCGAGTGATCCATCACAGCATTGTGCTAAAGCTTGCTTACCGCATTTGGTTGCTCCTGCTTCAGATTGGAACCAAGCTCAAGCTCAAAGGATTTGCTCAAATTCGCCGCGATGCAACTGCGGCATGGATTCATCCGATTTGTAGCCGTCACTTTTTTGGGCGAGACTTTCTCTCAGTGAATCCAAACTATCGCTGTGTTTTGCTATCTGATTCGCGAGATGTCGTCTTCCAGGACAATCCCTTTGAATTTGTCAGTTCTAATGTTCTCAACGTGTTTGCAGAAGATCCTGCTTTAGCATTAGGCAAAAAAAACTTAGAAACAGAATGGTTCAAAGATGTCTTTGGAGCAAAGTTACTGCGGCGAGTCGCTGGAAAATTAACGGTCTGCTGTGGCACAACGATGGGTTCGCCTAAAGTCATTTTGAGCTATCTCAACTTGATGGAGCAAGAAATCCTCAATCACTATACCGATGTCGTCGATCAATCCGTTCACAACAAATTAGTCTACTTAGATTTACCAAAGGATCGCGTCAAGATTCACTCGAATACTGCGGGTGTCGTCCTAACGTTAGGCGAATTGCCCGAGGATGCCTATGAAATTCTCAACCAGCAAGTCTATGTGAAGGGTCAAGTTGTACCTGTCTTGCATCAATACGATCGTGTTCCTGCCCTCAAGTCGATGCTGGAAAAACTCTACGATGTCACACCTGCTCACCCTGCTCTAAGTCGCTCATGATGTTATCTTCTCCTAGCTCTGACACAGTAAAAATCCCAGGCGGATCGATCGAGCTTTTCGCAGCCAAAACCTTTACTTACCCGACTCGACTTGCTCACGCTTGGGAACCGCGAATCTTAGAGATTGCTCACCCTGCCGAACACTTGCATCGTCGATCGATTGAGATATCCGTGCGAGAAGCTTCCACTCGATCGCTCGGGATTCGCTTTAGAAATCCCTATAAGCGCCTCTATCAAAAGTACGCGGCTCCCATCCAGCATAGAGACGGCTATCTTTTTGATACTCGTTACGAAGTCGATGGCAACATCGCGCATATTCTAGGGTGCATTGCGATTAAAGCCTTACTCGCTCGCAGAAGTTACCCGAATATAACGCTGATTTTGAGAGAGAACCCGCACAAAATGGCGATCGAGGCTTATCGGTTACTGGGCTTTCCAATCCTCTGCACCAATCGCGATGTAGAAGGCAATCTCATCATCCTGTCTGAGCAAAATGATGAGCCAGATTTCGAGCCATTTTATCAAACTGAGTTTGGACAGTTTGAGTTTGAGGGCTATACCGCAGAGACTCCAGAGCGCGTGTTTTTAGCTCGGCGTGGCACTCGATCAATCATCAATCAAGGGGAGATTGAGCAATTACTTTCAAAGTACGGATTTACGACGCTGTACTTTGAAGATTACTCAATGGCAGAACAATGGTCAATTGCTCGTAATGCCAAAGCTGTGGTGGGCATTCATGGTGCAGCCTTGAAAAATCTAGTCTTTAACAATCAAGCAGTCAAGCTGATTGAGCTATTTCATCCCGGCTATGTGGTGGATATCTATCGACGAGACAATGCGGTATCGGGTGGAAGCTGGTGCGGCGTGAGCGGGCAATTTCCAGGCAATATCATTCAGAAGCTAGAAGTTGAGCAAGATGCTCGCAGTTTTGCCCTCTCTCGCCTGACGATCGATCCCATATCCTTGCAAAAAGCCCTGGATGAAATCGCGATCGCTAAGCTTTCGGTGGCTTAAAAAATCAGGAGTCTACTGTTCAATCAAATTGCGAAATCGGGAGACGCACTAAATTCATGCACCGAATTTAAACCCAATCGATCGCGAAAGTCGTATGCTGAATAGAGTGTGAAGTTTTTTGAAGTTAACCCCTAGTCCCTTCTCCACTCCTCTATGAAATGTATTATCGATCGCCGTGCCCAATTTTCGGCAAGTCATCGGTACTATCTGCCGGAACTTAGCGAAGCGGAGAACATTGAACGCTTTGGTGCATGTACTCGATTTCCTGGGCATGGGCATAACTATGTGCTGTATGTCTCTATGCTGGGAGATTTAGACGAATACGGCATGGTTCTAAACTTGTCTGATGTCAAGCATGTGATCAAAAAAGAAGTCACCAGTCAGCTTGACTTCTCTTATCTCAATGATGCGTGGGCAGAGTTTCAACAAACCTTGCCCACGACTGAAAACATTGCTCGATCGATTTGGAAAAGACTCGAATCTCACTTACCGATCGTGAACATTCGGCTCTACGAACATCCTGAACTCTGGGCAGATTATCTAGGAAACACTATGGAAGCCTACCTCACCCTCAGCACTCACTTTAGTGCGGCTCATCGTCTCGCTCGTCCTGACCTCAGCTTCGAGAAAAATTGCGAAATCTACGGCAAATGCGCCCGTCCCAATGGTCACGGTCATAACTACCATCTAGAAGTCACAATCAAAGGCGAAATTGACCCCCGCACTGGAATGATTGCGGATCTCGTCGCGTTCCAGAAAGCAGTAGATGAGTATGTCGTTGAGCCGTTTGATCACACGTTTCTCAACAAAGACATTCCTTACTTTGAGAAAGTCGTGCCGACTGCTGAAAATATTGCCGTCCACATTCGCGATTTGCTGGAAAATCCGATTCAGCAGATTGGGGCACAGCTTTATAAAGTCAAACTCATCGAAAGCCCGAATAATTCTTGCGAGGTGTTTGGCGCTTCTGTCACCGATGCTATCCCGATGATGCTACGCGAACCTGCATTTGCAAGCGCGTAATTGCCCTGAAAATTTATCCCTAAAAAAGCCGATCGCTGAATAAAACGATCGGCTTTTTCCGTATTTATTCTAGCTTACAAAATTAATCGTGCCATTTTTTGGATCGCGTGTAGTATGCACGAATAGGTGTCTTTAATCATACAGAGGAGGTCTAAGTATTGATACTGAATGGCTTAAAATAGCACCTCTTTAAGGATTGCAAACCGCAGTCATGCTTACGTATGCCAAAAGCGACGAAACAATTAGATCAAACTGAACAAATTAGAGTAGTTTCTTATCCAGAACTGCTCCATTTTGATTATGCGAAAACACTATAAAGACTAGGGCTTCAGGATTTTTTCAACAGGTGGAATTGAGTTGTTTATTCTTGTAAAAACCTGGGCAGTCTAAGTTCGTTACACCAGATATTTGTTGAACTCAATCATTCATAAAATAGCAGATTTCACCTGATATTTTCCGTATGATTACCCAGATTTTTCTGAATCGAGTTCATCACCCAAACACCAGCAACCCTGTAATTTTTGAATTGCAGAAACCTGTCACTCCCATTCACTTAATAGCGGGCTAACAAAACTGTGGTTAACGGTATCAAGAGTTTATTCTCAAAACAAACAAAGGGGGTTGGCATTGAGTTAGCCGCCGATCGCCTCAATATTGCGGTACTTCGCAAACAGGGGCAAGGATTTCGGCTCGGGACTTATGCAACCGTCCCCATTCCTGAAGGGGTCTTTCATGAAGGACAAATTACCGATCCGCCTGCAATGGCAGAGATCATACAGTCTGCGTTAGCCGAACACAAAATTAAAGTGAAGCAGGTGGCAACGGCTGTCTCTGGTGGGCGCGATACGGTGACAAGGATCATTCCAGTTCCAGCAGAACTCGACGATCGAGAACTGCGCGAAATGGTACTGAATCAAGAAGCAGGTCTGTATCTGCCTTTCCCGCGTGAAGAAGCAGACGTGGACTATCAAAAATTAGGGCTGTTTGTCGATGAAGATGGGATCGAGAAGGTTCAAGTTCTGCTCGTCGCCACTCGCAAAGAAGTCACAGATACTTATCTGAATACTTTCCAGCAAGCAGGACTGAAAGTGGATGTGCTTGAAGTCAGTAGCTTCTCTCTGATTCGGACGATTCGCGAACAGTTGCGACAATTTGCGCCTCAAGAAGCAGTCGCAATTGTCGATATCGAGTTTGAGAATACTGAAATTTCGATCACGGTCGATGGTGTGCCTCAATTCTCGCGAACCGTTCCGATTGGGACATACCAAATTCAATCGGCACTCTCTCGTGCGATGAATCTTCCCCCTTCGCGCAACATTGATCTGCTGCAAGGGATGACGATTCCAACTGGGGATTCTAATCGTCCGGGTGGCAATCCAGGTGCAGTAGCAATGCTGCGAGTACTTGGGGAACTGGGCGATGAATTGCGGCGATCGATTGATTTCTACCTTAACCAAGGCGAGAACCTGGAAATCGCGCAGTTAATGTTGGCGGGCCCTGGAGCCGCGATCGGGCAAATTGATGAGTTTTTTACGACTCGATTGAGTTTGCCCTGTAGCTTAGTTGATCCGGTTGCAGCGCTGTCCATTGGGGGTGATGACATTCCAGCGAATCTCCGTCCAGGTCTGGGTGTCGTGCTGGGTTTAGGACTGCGGGAGGCGTGGTAAATGTATAGTTTAGATGTCAATTTTCTCAACGATCGACCCGATATCAAGCCCGATAAACGACGGGTCAAGGGCGGTCGTCCCAAACCAACAGGGTCGCCCGAAGAAAAGCGTCCTCTGTATTTTGGGTTTGCAGCATTGGTCTTTTTTCCGGTGGTTGCCGCGGCGCTGTTTGGAATTCTCGCCCTTCGCAATGGTGATCTAGAACGTCAGCAAGCAGATCTCGATACTCAACTCGGCAACTTAGAAGCTGAGAAGAAGAATCTCTCGTCGATTCAAGCAGAAACCAAGCAAGCAGAAGAAGAAGCTCAGGCACTCGCCTCGGTCTTTAATCAAATTAAGCCGTGGTCAGCCATGACCCAGGACATTCGCGATCGCTTACCGGGCAGTATTCAACTGGCATCGATTGTGCAGCAAAAAGTTGATCTGACTCAAGCGGCTGCGGCTCCAGCAGCAGGTGCAAATACAACTTTGCCGAAGCCTCCCGTCTCTGGACGGATCGAAATCAAAGGACTCGCGAACACGATGAACGATGTCAATGATTTCTTGCTAACGCTGCAACAGTCGAACTTCCTAAAAGCAGAAGAAACAAAAGTGATCAGTGCGGAGTTGGGTGATGAGAAGACGCTCCAGTTGCCCGAATTCCCAGGACTGAAGCGGGAGGGTGAAATTAAGCCACCTCGCTTACCAAGAAAGGTAAACTTCACGATTTCAGCCGCAATCAATGATGTGCCTGCGTCAGAACTGATTCGCGAACTCGATCGTAAGGGAGCAGTGGGTCTGGTCACGCGGATTGAGTCGTTGAAACAGCGGGGTGTGATTCCCCCGAGTGCAGCAAAATCTCCGGCTAAAGCTGAAGCCGCGAAGACTGAAACGAAGGGGGAGAAGAAGCCATGACGACTGATTTTATGCCAGATTCGGATTTCGACAATTCTCCGAGCTATCCGAGCGCTTTTGGAATTACTTTTACGCCTACAATCAGCGGGGTTTTACTTGGACTGCTAGGGCTTGGGGCAGCAGGTGCGATCGCATCGTATCTGGTGATGCCTGCTTGGGAGGCAAATCAAGCCCTGGATGCAACGGTCAAAGAGAAGACTCAGCAGCTTCAGCAGCAGGCTGCTATCCGGAAGCAAATTCAGGATGCGAAAGACAATTTAGCAAAAGCGAAGCAGAAGCGAGATCAGGTGTATGGATTGTTTGCAAGTGAAAAAACGCTCAATACATTACTCCTCGATCTCAATCAATTGATTGAGCGGAACAATGCAGGGTTACTTGCTGCAAGGAATACAAAGCTGAATGCTTGCCCAGTTTATGTGCAGCAGTTATTCGCGACTCCGACAGGTGCTGAGGACTTTAGAGAGCGCTTTGGTGACTTAGTTGCTGAGGCGAAGCTGAAGCGCTTTAAGCCAGATGAGAAGGGCGCGGCTGTGATCAACGATAGTTCACTGGGTGCGCCGATCAATGGCAAGTTGAAGCGACAAACGATCGATATCGAGATTCGAGGCAATTTTAATCAAACGCAGTCGATTTTCAGAACGATCGAGCGACTTCAGCCGTTGCTATTGGTGCGCGATTTGGATGTCAAGGTGATCGATAACAAGATCTCCGAGGGTCTGTATGAGATTCAGCCCGATGGCACGATTCGGTATCTCACGAACTGTCAGCCAGATAACCAGATCACGACGACTTTCCAAATGGATGCGTTGTTGCCGTTAACTGATGCGGATCGTAAGGCGCTACAAGCGGCAACACCGCCTGCTGCGGCTCCGGCGAAATAGAGCCTGTGAACTTTTTATTTCCTATTTACCCCCAAGAGGAGTGTTAACTCGTGAAAGAGCTTCGAGCAATCAGTCTAGCAACTGCCGCAACCGTTGCCCTATTCGGTGGTCATGCCGCATCTGCGAATCCGACGCAAGTCACCAATGTTCGTATCAATCCCAATGGTGCTGGGTTTGATGTAGTTTTAGAGACTCAAGGTGGCAAAGCGCCTCAAGTTTTCAATGTCAATCAAGGGAATACCTGGAACGCTTACGTTTTTAATGCGCAAATCGCTCAGCCTTTCCGCCAAGCGAATCCGGCTCCTGGAATTTCTCAGATTTCTGTGATTCCTTCGGGTTCAAATGGGGTGCAGGTGAGTGTGGTCGGGACTCAGGCGGCTCCGATCGGGCAAATTGCAAGTCGGACGGCTCAGGGTGTAATTTTGAATGTGTCGGGTGCAGGGGGCGGCAGTGCGCCAGCAACTCCAGCAAATGCGCCGACTGCATCGCTTCCGTTGAATGTTCCGCCTGCTCCGATGAATTCGGCTCAGTCGATGCCTTCTACTCCGATGCCGAGTACTCCGATCGCTCAGGCAATGCCAAATTCTTCGACTCCGATCGCTCCGTTTGTGCCGAGTGCGCAGGTTCCGAGTCAAGGTCAGCCCGCTGTGCCTGTTGCGCCGACTCCGCCTTTGCTCAGACGAGCGGTTGCGCCTCCTGTCGGAGATCAAGCGGTTTCTCAAATTGATGCTTCGGCAACGACGATCGATTTAGGGACGAATGAGCGGATTCCTCGGTTGGTGTTAAGAGATGCGCCAGTTCGAGAAGTACTTTCTTTGCTAGCGCGGGCGGCGAACCTGAACTTGGCATATAGCGAAAATGGGGCGAATTCAGCAACCCCAGCAGCAACAGGACCCGGTGCAAGACCAGCAGGTCCAACGATCTCGCTCGATATCCAAAACGAATCTGTTCAGGATGTGTTCAACTATGTGTTGAGAGTGGCTTGTATTCCTGTTTCGTCGGGTGCAGGGGGTGCAAGTGGTGGAACGGGTGCTTGTGCAGCGCTTGATGTAAATCGGGTGGGACGGACTATCTTTGTCGGTCCTCGTTTGCCGGATGACGCTCGGAACTTTATTACTCGCACAATTCGTTTGAATCAGGTTTCAGTTGCAGATGCAGCAGGCTTTTTGACCACTCAGGGGGCAGAAACACAGCGTCCTTTTGAGCAAGTTGAGATTCAAACGGTTGGAGAAGGGGCAGCAGCGAGAACCATTGAAAGAAGAACCCCTAGCATTTTGGCACTCAGAGCGGTAGAAGGAACTGCACCGCTGATTCTCAGAGGGTTGTCTGTCTCTTCTAACGATCGTCTAAACTCCATTACCATTACTGGCTTACCTCGCAAAGTTGAGATTGCCACCCGGTTACTAGGTCAATTGGATGCGCGTAAGCGGCAGGTTGCGATCAACGTCAAAATTGTAGACGTGAACTTGCTGAAGACAGATGACTTTAACACCAGCTTCTCGTTTGGTGTGGGTAACAACTTCTTTAGTGTCGATCAAGGGGCAGCTACATTTAATTTTGGTGCAGTAAGACCGCCAACAAGCGCAGAAATTAGAGGCTCGCTAACAGGTCGTCCGATCACCAATGGTCTATTTCCTCAAGGAAGCCAACTTGAACCGTTCCTAGATTCGCCAAATGGCGCACCTCTTTCAGGAGGCACAACCAATACACCCATCTTCGGAAACGTTCCAGTTGCCCGCCCGCCTTTCGGAACTAACAGTAATCCTCTACAGCCTGGGGTTACCGAAATTACGCCACCGAGCGGAACAGATCCTGGAAGTATTGAATTTTCCCTTCCAACCCT
>JALOOO010000183.1 GCA_025454375.1 Leptolyngbya sp. Prado105
TCTCACATCAGGCTTGTTAATGCCCATGCCAAATGCGATCGTTGCAACCATGACTCTGACATCATCTCGAATGAAGCGAGTTTGATTTTCTTTACGAGTTTCTGCATTTAAGCCCGCATGATATGGAAGTGCTGCAATCCCGTCTTGCTTTAACCGGGTTGCAATCTCTTCGACTCGTTTACGACTGAGACAATAGATAATTCCTGCTCCCGGAGTCTCTTTAATCTGCTTGACAACTTCCGAATAAGCCGTTCTCGTTTTGGAGCGAACCTCATAGTACAAGTTACTGCGATTAAAGCTCGAAACATTCACACGCGGCTGATGTAAGTTCAACTGCTGCACAATGTCATCTCGGACTCGATGCGTTGCCGTCGCTGTTAAAGCAATGATTGGAATAGTAGGATAACGCGATCGCAAAGTACTGAGTTGCCGATACTCCGGTCGAAAATCATGTCCCCATTCTGAAACACAATGTGCCTCATCGATCGCAAATGCTGAAATCCCAACTCGCTCAGTAATGTGCGGCATTATACCTTGAAGAAAATCCTCACTCAGCAATCGCTCCGGTGCAACATAAAGCAGTTTAATTCTGCCTTCCATGACTGCCCGACCTCTCGATCGACGTTCTTCTGCTGACAAACTACTATTCAAAAATGTCGCTGCGATTCCATTATCTTTCAACAGTTCAACTTGATCCTGCATCAATGCAATCAACGGCGACACAACAATCATCAATCCCGGTTTTAGCAATGCCGGAAGCTGAAAACAAATCGACTTCCCGCCGCCTGTTGGCATGATCACTAACTGATCCCGATTTGCCAAAACATGCTCAATGATCTCGCGCTGACCTGGGCGAAAACTGTCATACCCAAAGTAATGCTTTAGCGCCTCTTCTAATGAGAGTGAATCAAGAGCGATCGATGTAGACATAACTTTGAGGATGGGCAAAGAGCATCGCGAATTGCTGGAGCGACTGCAACAGAATAGCAGTACTAATCCAGCTTAACAAGAGAGGTGATCCCGATTGAAATTATAGACGGTGCAGATTGTGGCAGGGCTGCAAGTGCAACGCTCTGCGTAAATCCTATTGCGTATTCAAAGCGCTACTAATCAATTGTTTCAAATTCTATAGAGTCGCAGGTGTCGGGTATGATCCGTCTCCTGTCCTCGATGAGTTTCGCAATGCCCGAATTCCAGATCACGATCGCGATTGGCTTACCATTGGTGCAAGCTACCGCCCTTCTCCATCTTTGAGCGATTGGCGATGCTCATATTTTTGCCAAAGACAGTTCGATCAATCAATTGGGATCAACGGGTGATGGAATTTTTGAAGACCACAATTCCAATGTGAATATCATTGGCGTTCAAGCGGCAGGGAATCTCTAAATGACCACTCGCGATCGCATCAACCGAGATCGCGAGTGGTCCAAAATTTTTCAATTTCGAGCCAGCCACTTCTGCCCATTGAGACGCTGAACCGCACCAAAGACAAGAAGATCAAGCGAAACTTTCCGCTCATCGATCAGAAAAGATTCCATCGTGCTAAGTAGATCCCCTTCTGCACAGGCGAATCCCTTCAGTCCATTGATGCTTTCATCAAAGAAATAAATATTAAACTCGCGCAACTGCTTATAGCTCGGCTGCCACTTGCCGATCACTTGCCAGCATTCTGGTGCTTGACCATATCCTTTAATTGGAATTTTGCGCTTCTCGAAATGTAATTCTAGCGATCGAGTTCCCAGGCTTTCTAACCCTTGCTTCAGGGCAGGCAAATAGTCCTGCTGAATAAATTCTGCAAACGGTTTATCTTCAACCCCAGGAGCTTTTTCTTTCTTTGCCTTCGCAGGTTTAAGCGCCTCATCTGATTTCGCAGCTTTCGGCTTTGCTGCGTTAGGATTGTCCTCAGCATTTACGGCAGTGGGATCAGGAGCATTTGCAGTCGGAATCTCAGTCGTTGCGATTTCTGATTCGCCATGCAAATTTTCTTTGACAACCTCTGGGACATTCTCATTGACTGTCGTTGGGAGTTCGCCTTGAGGATTCGTTTCTTCCGTTGCCATAACACCAGTTCCGTTTGGGAGTACTCGTCTCTAATGATATCGAAGAGCGGCAAGTGAGCGAAAGGATTTAGGAGTCTCAATGAATCGATTTTCTTTGAAGGTTTGGATTGATGGAAGCGGGTATCCGATGCTTTGCCTGCATGGGCATCCTGGTTCAGGTCGCAGTATGCGGGTATTTACTCAGCATTTATCGACCCGGTTTCAAACGATCACACCGGATCTCCGAGGCTACGGACAGTCAAAAACGCGCGAAGATTTCGTCATGCTTGATCATCTTGATGACCTGCAAGGCGTATTGGATCGATATGGGATCAATCGCTGTTTAATTCTCGGTTGGTCACTGGGTGGAATCATGGCGCTTGAACTTGCCGCTCGATTTCCTGATCGAGTGAGTGGATTGATCTTAGTTGCAACCTCAGCCCGTCCTTGGGGAGATCATCCCAAAATTAGCCTACAGGACAACCTATTCACCGCGATCGCGGGAATCCTCAATGCGATTCGACCCGGTTGGCAATGGAATATTGATACTTTTGCAAAGCGATCTCTGTTTCGTTACCTGATTCAGCAACATACTCCAGAAACCTACCGCTACGTTGCCAGTGATGCGATGTATGCCTTTGTCAATAGTTCACCTGCCGCAAATCGTGCCCTCAATGCTGCATTGAGCCAGGGATACTATCGAGTTCAAAATTTCGAGCAAATCCAGTGTCCCGTGCTGATGTTAGCAGCAGAACACGATCGACATATTACTGCGATCTCTAGTACTGAAACTGCGAAACAATTGCCCAATTGCGAATGCAAAGTCTATCCAGAAACGGCGCATCTATTGCCCTGGGAGATCCCCAAAACAATTCTTGCAGACCTAGATCACTGGCTGGATCGACATCCTGAGACTTGGCATTGTTCATAAAACCAATTCATACTCAACCTGGTCGTCATACCAAGGGAGACAGCGATTCTCCAGGAAGTCTTCCCCCATCCCAAACGATGGGGGATCTCCTATCAAACGCATAGAGACGCGATTAATCGCGTCTCTACGGGGATCATTAATATTGGTTGCTAAACACACCGGACACCCTAAACCCCACATCCACCTTCTCATCGTAAATCGTCAAATTCGACGGCTTACAACGCTTCACATCGATGCGGATATTTGTTGCGCCTTCTCTTTCCAAATCCTCTACATAGCCGCCTTGATAGCCAGTCGCCGTCTTCTTATCTGAAAAAGGACCGAAATAATAAACACAGCGGGGATTATCGGTTGTGACCTCAACCCACCAGGCAAATCCGATCGCGCTAAGAAAACTTGTCAAAAGTTCATTCATAAGCCTGTTCATTCACCAAAAGAACTATCTGCAAACAGGAGCAAGTATCGATTCAAACTTCAAGAAGCATCATGCCCAGATCTTGCACCTAATCGACATTTCAGTGCTGTGCTTAATGCTTCAAAATTGGAGTTCAAATTTCTTTATACTCCGTTACACCTAATTTTTCAATCCAAAAGATGGCTTCAGCCCGTCCATGTGAATGGTGCTTTCCCATCGTTGACGGAACACCTCATAGAGAGCCATTCCTGCTGCTACAGAAGCATTCAGGCTGGGCGTTGTGCCTTGTAGTGGAACTGAAACCAATACATCACACCCACGCTGCACCACTAATCCTAAACCTTCCCCTTCTGCCCCAATCACCAACACGGATGCTTTCGCAAATTTTACCGTATGAATCGGCTGACTGGATTCAGAAGCTGTGCCATAAATCCAAAATCCTGCTGATTTCAAGTCTTCCAAAGCACGAGAAAGATTGACGACACGGGCAACGGGAAGTTTTTCGATCGCACCTGCTGCAACCTTCATCACGGTTGAGGTTACGCCGACTGCACGCCGTTGTGGGATCACGATCCCCTGTGCGCCTAAAGCTTCTGCGGTACGAATGATTGCGCCCAAATTATGGGGATCAGTAATTCCATCAGCAACGACTATCACAGGTTGATCGGTTGCTGCTTTCGCACGAACAATCAAATCCTCTAGCTCGGTATAGTCATAAGCTGCGACTTGAGCCGCGATCCCTTGATGATTTGCGCCATGGGTGATCTGATCCAATCGCTTTGGTGTGACTTGATCAATCACAGTTCCGTTTGCTTTTGCTTGATTGAGTAACGAGAGATAGCGGGGATCATAATGGAGCTTCTCAGTCACCCAGATTCGATTTAAGGTGCGCTCTCCCTGCATTGCGGTGAGTACCGGATGACGACCATAAAGCAAATCGGGTTCTTCACTGCTCTCAAACGGTTCATCATGCGAGACAAAGTGCGAAGGAATGTCATCTCGCGCTTGTTCTGCTAAGAAGCGATCGCGTTTCTCAAATCGTTGATCTGACTCATTCTGATTCCCAAATTTCCGCCCCCCAAACTCGCTTCTCGTACGATCGAAGCTGCGTTTTTCGCCGTTGAATTCACCTCTCGGACGATCAAAGTTCCGTTCTCGGCGATCTCCATTAAACTCACCTCTCGGACGATCAAAGTTGCGCTCGCGGCTTTCATAGCCTCCGGTTCGCTCTTTTCTTTCGCCGTTGAATTCGCGCTTAGGACGATCGAAGCTACGTTTCTCGCCATTGAATTCGCGCTTAGGACGATCGAAGCTACGTTTCTCGCCGTTGAATTCGCGCTTAGGACGATCGAAGCTGCGTTTTTCGCCGTTGAATTCACCTCTGGGGCGGTCAAAATTGCGCTCCCCGTTAAATTCACCTCTGGGGCGATCAAAATTGCGCTCTTTTCGGTCTCCCTTGAATTCTGGACGATCGTGCTTTTCAAATCGACGTTCACCCGAATCGTTTCGGCTTGGGCGGTCGCGATCGAAACTGCGCTCTTTGCGCTCATACCGCCGCTCACCGGAATGCTCAGAATTGCGATCGCGCTTCTCAAATCGGTGTTCACCCGAATCATTAGCACGACGCTCAGGGCGAGCATCGCGGTCAAAACGACCATCAGTATTGTTATCGCGACGTTTAGGAGCAGCAACATGCTTGCTCTTGAAGGTCGGCTTGCCCCCAGAATCGCGATTTGATCGACCCTTGGAATTTGAGTTGCGTCTATCAGAAGTAGCCATAGTGATTTAATCCTGTTGGAGAGAAGGCGAAGAGATACGAATTTGAGACGAGCAGTAACCTTCGCCTCAAGCTTGGTATGAATTCTGTTTACTGAAGGTCGAGAAATCCGAGCAATTCAAACAAACGATCGGGGTTAGTGAGATAGAGATAGCCAATCAGGGCTTCTAAACTGGTGGCAAGTTGATAAATTTCCGGGTCAAGTCGTTTCGGGCGATTTAGGGCTGCATTGCGACCTCGTTTGACAAACTCAAGTTCCGACTCGCTGAGATAGGGCATGAGCGATCGTAAATGGGCTGCCTGAGATTCCGCCCTCACATGTGACACAACTTGCCGATGATAGACCTCAGAACGCTTGGGTGGCAATAGAAAACGCTTGCGAATATACAGTTCGTAAACTGCATCACCCAGATAAGCAAAGGCGGTCGGAGAAAGACGTTGGATCTCAGACGAGGAAGGAGCGGACGACACCGAAGATAATTCCAAAAAACCTAACTCATTTGAGATCACATCTGTCTAGCTCCACGTGAGAAATTTAAGGTTAGAAATCAAGCTTACTGATCCTAGCAGACCATGAAAAAACCGACTATCCGAATATAGACGAATAGCGGTCAAAATTTAGAAACCTAGCGAATTTACTTCGCTATTGCATCCAATTTGAAAATGTATCGACTTATGAGGCAGATTGAATGTTTTCGATCGCAACCTCCACGGACGGCTGCAAGGCTAAGAATTGCTCTAAGCGAACAAGCTTAACCGTCTGTGTAACTCTCGCATTCGTCACAATCTGCAAAGTCCCAGAGGCTTGCTGCGCTTTTTTAGCAACCTGCACCAAAGCGCCCAAGCCTGAACTATCCACAAAGTCGATTTTGGATAGATCTAAAACGACATGTTTGGGACCGTCCTCAACGCACTTCGTCAGAACCTTCCGGAAGGTTGGTTCTGAAAAGGCATCAAGTTGCCCCACGAGGCGAAAGAGTTGGTATGTATTGTCCCTAACTTCGCGTGTGCCTCGAAGACTAACTGTTAGGGTTAGTTGCTCAGGAATAGCCCCCTCCTACTTTAATTAAGAAAAATCAAAATATAATTCGACGCCCCAGTATACCTCCTTACAGCAAACTTGACTACTGTTTGTTTTCACGCATCGATCTCACGAAGTTTTCAAACAGATAATCGGCATCGTGAGGACCGGGACTCGCCTCTGGATGATACTGCACAGAGAACAGGGGTAAAGTCTTATGCCGCAGTCCGGCAACCGTTTTATCATTTAAGTTGAGATGCGTGATCTCAACGGTTGCGTCTGATAGTGAATTGGCATCGATCGCAAAGCCATGATTTTGACTCGTAATTTCTATCTGTTGGCTTAGTCCGCAGGGCTGATTTAATCCTCGATGTCCGAATTTTAGCTTGAAGGTTTCTGCGCCCAAAGATAGACCCAAGATTTGATGCCCCATACAGATGCCAAATAGCGGCTTTTGCGCTTCTAGCAATGCTTTAGTCGTTGCAATTCCTTCGGTCACAGCAGCGGGATCGCCCGGTCCATTTGAGAGAAAAATGCCGTCAGGATTGTATTTGAGAATTTCTTCAGGTGAGGTATCAACGGGTACGACAATCACACGACAGCCGTAGCTTGCAAGACGACGGAGAATATTGCGCTTGACCCCAAAATCGAGCGCGACGACAGTAAGCGGTTCGCGATCGGTCTGAGTTGTGCTGCTAAATTCCCAAATCGGTTCTGTTTTTTCTGACCATTCGTAAGCTTTATCGGTTGAGACTTCTTTAACGAGATTCAGTCCTGCCATGCTAGGAGCATTCTGAACTCGTTCTAAAAGTTCGCTGGGATCGAGAATTTCTGTTGAAATTCCGCCATTCATTGCCCCGGACGATCGCAGTTTTCGGGTAAGGGCGCGGGTGTCAATGCCGTAAATTCCCAGCAGTCGATGCTGTTTAAGATAGTCCGTCAAGGATTGAACCGATCGCCAATTACTGGGGCGTTCGCAGATGTTTCTGGCAATCACGCCTCGTACATGCGGAATGTCTGATTCTTCATCATCGGGATTCACTCCAGTATTTCCCAGTTCTGGATAGGTAAAGGTAACGATCTGACCGCGATAGCTGGGATCGGTCATGACTTCTTGGTAACCTGTCATTCCAGTATTAAAAACAACTTCTCCGATCGTGGTTCCCGTTGCACCAAATGAGAATCCGCGAAACGTCGTGCTATCGGCAAGTACAAGTAAAGCAGGCTGAGCAGCAGCAGACATACACAAAGAGCAACTTCAAAAAATCCTATCCATTATTCCATGTCTGTTTCAGGTTGCAAGGATTACCTAAGCTTTTGCACAGATTTTGGGGGAACGCTAAAGCAGACAGACCTCGGAAGTCGGATATATGCTCAGATTTGGAACTTGGGTGATTTTGCCAATTTTGATGGCGACCTCGGCAGCGATTGGGGTGGGTTGTAGTCGAATGCAATCCTCTCAACCGCGATCGATTCAAGTCGCAGCAACCCCGCTTGCGCGTTCAACCCCGACTCCAACTCCAATCCAGGAAGATTTTTACCAATCCGCTATGGATAGTGCAGCAAGTGCGCGATCGATTAGTCAATCTGCGTTGTCTCCAGAAGATTGGCAATTGGTTGCGAGTCGGTGGAAAAATGCGATCGCATCGCTGAAGCAGGTTCCGAAATCTAATCCCAATCGCAAACTTGTCAATCAAAAACTTGCTGAATTCAATCGAGCTTTAGCGAATGCTGAGGATCGTGCTGCTCGTACTGGAAAAGAAAAAGTTGCAGCGCTTGACCCAGGCATCAAAGTCGATCGAGCGTTGTCGCCTAAAGAGATTACGGAAATCGCAGAGCAGCGAACGAAAGGCGTAGAAGTTCCAATCAAATATCGCAAAAATAATATCCCAGTTGTGGATGTCTTGTTTAACAACAATCAGCGATTTGAAATGATGGTTGATACGGGCGCTTCAGCCACGATGATCACACAAGAAATGGCGCGACAGTTGGGGGCAAGATCGATCGGGGAAACCCAGGCAATGACAGCAGCAGGGATAACCACGGTGCAAATTGCGATGGTGCAATCGATTTCGATATCAGGAAAAACGATTCGCGATGTTCCCGTCTCGATCGGACCTTTAGACATCGGGTTGTTGGGTCACGATTTCTTTGGCAATTGTGAGATCACGATTAAACGAGATGTCGTGGAACTAAAAAATTGCAATCTTTAACCTTACGTAGAGAGGCGATGAGTTGCGTCTCTACGTAGGGTCGATCGTCTATAACAAATCGTGGAATTGCGATCGCGATTGAATCGTTTTCAAAACCGATTTAATTTCTTGAGTTCGATCTTTCTTTACAATCAATGTGACCTTGCCATCTCGAACGATCACTGTATCCTCTAGCCCAATTGTTACAACCAACTCATCTGCATCAGAGGTATAAACGATTGCGCCACTCGTATCAAGACAAACATGCTGAGCGAGTTCAACATTTGGATTGTCAGATTTCATTAACCGCTCGATCGCGCCCCAATCTCCTAAATCATCCCAGCTAAACCGAACCGGAAGCACACAGGCTCGATCGGTCTTTTCCATCACGGCATAGTCAATGCTGAGTTTTGGAACGCTTGAATAGGCTTCGATTCCTTTCTCTTCTAAAAGCTGAATAATTTCAGGGGCATGGTGATGCAACTCATCCAGCATGACTTTCGCTTGAAACACAAACATGCCGCCATTCCAGCTAAATCGTCCACTGCTGACGAATGCTTCTGCGGTGTCTTTGTCAGGCTTTTCTGTAAATCGATCGACCTTAAATGCTGGATACTCCTGACCGAATACCCCAACTTTTTCGCCCTGCTCGATGTAACCGTAACCTGTTGCGGCATGAGTCGGAGCGATTCCTAAAGTCACGATCGCACGATTTTGAACCGCTGCATCTACTGCCGCCATTAATGTCGCTTCAAAAATATCTTGCTCAGCGATCCAATGATCCGCCGGAAAAAATCCAGTCACAACATCATTGCCATAGCGTTTTGCCACCTCGATCGTACTCCAAGCGACTGCGGGAGCCGTATCTCGCCCTTCTGGCTCTACTAAAATATTTGCGATCGGTAGCTCTGGTAACTGTTCACGCACACCCTCTGCCAGATGCGAAGCGGTCACGACCCAGAGATTGTCCCAACCGCCTGCTGTCGCTAACAATCGATCTGCGGTCGTCTGGAGCAAACTGCGCCCACTTCCATCCAGACAAAGAAACTGTTTTGGGCGCTGTTTGCGGCTGAGGGGCCAAAACCGTTCCCCTTTTCCACCCGCTAAGATAATCGGAACCAGAAGTTGAGTCATAAAGGCACTCAGTAATTGGGGGCTAAACGATTGGATTGTATCAATATCGGCATAGCCAGATGATTTCTACTCCGAATCTTTGCCGACTCTTTTCATTTTTCCCCAGGATCGGTTTGATTTCTGACGAGTTTTACGGTTCTCTCCGGACATTAACTCCAGTATTGTGATTCCGATCATAGAAAGACTAGCCGAAAGTCGAATTTCAAGTGTAGAATTCGCAGGGACTACTTAAGCCAGTTAACCAGTTTTTTTGTAGCCCAGGCTACAAGCGGGTTTTCTTTAGCTTGAATTGAGCAGGATCTCTCTCAAAGCTGAAGAAAATTGGAAACTTTCTGGTTAAGATGACGACAAGCAACATAATCTGGCGATCGTTTTGACCGAGATGTTTTTGAGGTGTGATCGGAGTGAAAGAGTCTAGAAGGCAACCAACGCTAGATCCAACTAGCGCGAAAGGGCAGTCAGTCCCATCAGAAACTCGACCTCCGGTTCCATCGGAACCGATCCGTCCAAAACCTTCCCTATCTCGAACCCTAACTTGGATTGCTGCTTTTCTAGGCGCGACGACGATTTCTGCCACCCTTGGAACAACGCTTGCGTTGATCGCTCCGATTCCAGGTGCAGCCCCAGATCAAGGTCGTAAACTTTTAGGAGACTTGTGGAGCAGTGGATTTCAGTACAAAATTTCTCGACCTGTCAATGTTTTGGTGATGGGAATCGATCGAGTGCTGGATGCTGAACCTGGTTCAGAGGAAGTTTTCTCAGGTCGGAGTGACACGATGCTCCTGCTGCGACTCGATCCGAGTGATAATTCGGTCAATGTGCTTTCGATTCCTCGCGATACTCAAGTTGAGGTTCCGGGCGTTGGCGTAACCAAGATCAATCAG